>CACMYW010000017.1:0-17644 GCA_902617955.1 uncultured SAR86 cluster bacterium | reverse complement strand
ACGGTGGCACCGGTTGGTCACCTACGCAAATCTATATCTTTCAAGAGGAATTAGGTTATGCAAACACTCCAACAATCCTGCCTTTTGGATTAAATATGGTGGGGCCTGTGATCTATACCTTTGGAAATGAAGAGCAAAAGAAGAAATTCTTACCAGATATTCTTGAATTTAATACATGGTGGTGCCAAGGATACTCTGAGCCAGGATCAGGATCGGATTTGGCATCTCTAAAAACAAAGGCTGTTAGAGACGGAGATCATTACATAGTTAATGGTTCTAAAACCTGGACTACTTTAGCTCAAAATGCCGATTGGATTTTTTGCTTGGTAAGAACTGAGACCACTCAAAAGAAACAAGAAGGTATCTCATTTCTGCTGATTGATATGAAGACTGAAGGAATCGAAGTTAAACCTATTATCACCATTGATGGTGATCATGAAGTTAATTCAGTATTTTTTACAGATGTGAAAGTTCCTGCAGAAAATTTAATCGGTGAAGAGGGAAAAGGGTGGACTTATGCAAAATTTCTTCTAGCTCACGAAAGGTTTGGTATTGCTGGCGTTCCAAATCAAAAATACTCACTAAAGCTCTTGAAAGAACGAACAAAAGACTTTGCTGATGATGATTTAAAAAAGAAAATTGCTGATTATGAAATTGAACTTTCAGCTCTTGAATTTACAGAATTAAGAACTCTAGCTGCACTAGCAAACGGTGGTCATCCTGGAGCAGAATCATCCATTATTAAAATTAAAGGGACAGAGCTTCAGCAAAGGCTTACAGAGATGTATGTTGAGGCTGCAGGTCAATACATTCTTCCTTACGAGGGACCAGAAGGATTTAATTCAAATAATACTCCTGCCTCTAATGTATCTGATTTTAGCTCTCAGGCTGTATCAAGGTATTTAAACTTTAGAAAAACTTCAATCTATGGTGGATCTAATGAAATACAAAAAAATATTATTGCTAAAGCAATTTTAGGAGTATAAATAATGAACTTAAGCTATTCAGATGAGCAAAACATGCTCCGAGAGCAGGTTCTAAAATTTTGTGAGTCTGACTATACATTCGATGTGAGAGAAAAAATTGTTGAATCGAACTATGGCCATAATCCAGAAACTTGGAAACAATTTGCAGACCTTGGATGGTTGGCAGTGCCTTTCAGTGAAGAAAATGGTGGTTTTAATTTTGGTCCAATCGAATTAGCAGTTATTTTTGAAGAATTTGGTAAAGCGCTAGTAGCCGAACCATACCTAGCTAATGTTGTAATGAGTGGATCAGTGCTTGAGTCATCAAGCAATGAACTAGCAAAACAAACCATATCCGAGATCATTGATGGTACAACACAAGTCAGTGTTGCATTCTCAGAAGCAAACAATGGCTATAACTTTCATGATATAGAAACATCAGTTAATGATGGAAAGCTGAATGGAGTAAAAACTGTAGTATTGAATGCTAGTTTTGCAAATTCGTTTCTTGTTTATGCAAAAAATGGAGACAAACCTGTAATTTATTTAGTTGATGCAAAAGCAGCAGGTGTTAGCGTAAATTCGTTTAGTACAGTTGATGGTCAAAATTGTGGTGATGTTACATTTGAAAATGTAGAAGTTGGCGAATCCTTAATAATTAGTCACGACAATGAAGCATCTCAAGCCATTAATGCAATGCTTGACTTGGCTAACTTGTGCATTTGTGCTGAAGCTGTTGGAGGAATGACTGCTTCATATCTTAAGACTGTTCAATACACAAAAGAAAGAGAGCAATTTGGTCAGCCGATATCTAATTTTCAAGTTTTGCAACACAAAATGGTAGATATGTTCATTGAAGCTGAAGTATCAAAATCACTTCTCTTTAAAGCGATGCTTCAACTGGATGGAAAGGATGATGAAGCTAGTAAGACAATATCAGGACTAAAAGCACAAATTGGTAAATCGAGTCGTCAAGTAGGCCAGGCTGCTGTGCAATTGCATGGTGGGATGGGTGTTAGTGATGAAATGTCAATAGGCCATTACCTCAAAAGATTTACTGTTATAGATGCATTATTTGGAAATCGAAACTATCATCTAAATAATTTTAGTAATTTATAATCGGTTCAGTGAAAGACCTTACTCAAAATCCAGATCTCAGAAAAAGGGAGAAACCTGATGACTATTTTGGTGATTGGAAATGGAGAGAAGGACTTTCTGAGTTAATGATACCTTTAATTGGTAATCTTTACAGAAATGGAATTAACATACTGATCTACGGTCAATCATTAGTAAATAATTCATCAAATGAGATCTTAAAAGCCCATAGATTTGCTCGCCAAGTTGATAACAATGAGCTAAGTGAACTTGAAACATTTCCTATTCTTCAGAGATTGGTAACTCTAAATCTTGCTGATTGTGAAATTGATATTGGAGAACTAACGCTTAGATGTCCATTTTTTAAAGAATTAAGAGATAACCCTTTAGAAAAAATAGATGAATATCTAAATAAAGAACTGAGCAGTGTTATAGATGTTGAATCTAAAAGACCTGAATCATCTAAAGATATTGTTTTGTATGGTTTCGGTAGGATAGGAAGGTTGATGGCAAGGTTATTAGTTGAGACTACGGGTCCCGGTAATTATTTTAGACTTAGAGCTGTTGTTGTAAGAAAAGGAGCTAGTGATGACGATTTACTTAAAAGAGCTTCGTTGCTTAGACGTGATTCGGTCCATGGAAAATTTTCAGGGACCATAAGAGTTGATTCTGATAGTGATTCATTGATAGTTAACGGTAATCCAATCAAGTTTATATATGCTAGTGGTCCAGAATCCTTTAAATACTCTGATTTTGATATTGATAAACCAATAGTAATTGACAATACAGGTGTATGGAGAGATGAAGCAGGCTTATCAAAACATCTGGAAACTGGTGCTGATAAAGTAGTTCTTACTGCACCTGGCAAAGGAAGTATTAAAAATATAGTTTTTGGTGTTAATGAAGAGATACTTGATGAAAAGGATCAAATTATTTCTGCTGCATCATGTACCACTAACGCAATAGTCCCTGTTTTAAAGATTATGAATGATAAATATCAGATCAATTCAGGTCATATTGAAACAGTGCATTCATACACAAATGATCAAAATTTAATTGATAACTATCATAAAGGAGATCGAAGAGGTAGGAGTGCTGCCCTGAATATGGTCATTACATCAACTGGTGCAGTTAAAGCTGTTGCAAAAGCTATTCCTGAGTTGGAGAACAAGTTAACTGGAAATGCTATAAGAGTCCCAACACCAAATGTAAGTCTTGCTGTTTTAGTGCTTAATCTAAATGAAGAAGTAAATAAAAGTGAGGTAAACACTTTTTTAAGAGATTCTGCATTTAGATCAGAATATAGAAAAATTTTAGGATTCGTAAATTCATCAGAAATTGTTTCAACGGACTTTTACTCGAGTGAGTTTGCCTCTGTTATTGATGCGCAAGCAACCATTGCAGATGGTAAAAAAGTAACTTTATATTGCTGGTATGACAATGAGTATGGATACTCAAAACAAGTGCTTAATTTAACACGCAAAATAGCGCATATTGAGCTACCCATTTTACCTCTATCAATTAACTAATTTCTCTAGAATCTAAAGGGTTTTAGAATTATAATTTCAACGTCTTTTTTAACCGTAGACAGTGATTAAAATCTCCAAAGGATTAGATATACCAATTTCAGGAATGCCATCAAATGAGGTAGAGAATTCTGCTGTTCGCTCAGTGGGGGTAGTAGCATCTGATTATCCGGGTTTGAAGCCAACCATGATGGTAAATATTGGTGATACGGTTCGAGCTGGAGATAAGCTTTTTGAAAATAAAAAAAATCCTGGATCTTTTATTACGTCTCCTGGATCTGGAACTATTTCTGAAATTAATCGTGGGGAAAAAAGAAAGTTTCTAAGTATATCAATTGATTTAGATGATTCGATTAATCCAATACAATTTGATACAACAGACCCAATTAAATGCTTGGAGGAAAGTGGTTATTTTGCTTTCTTTAAGACAAGGCCCTTTAATAGAGTTCCTATTATAGGATCAAAGCCTACCGCAATATTTGTAAATGCATGCGATACAAATCCATTAGCCGTAAGTCCAAGCTCCATTATCAAGAATGAACAAAATAATTTCGATAAGGGTTTGAATGTAATATCAAATATTTTTGAAACTGATGTACCAGTTTTTTGTTCTTATGTTGCTGAGAAACCATCATCGGTTTCAAATATTAATTTTAAAGAATTTAAAGGCAAGCATCCTGCTGGACTAGTAGGTACTCAAATTCATTTTACTTTACCTGTTAGTTTAAAACGTCAAGTATGGACAATTGGGTATCAAGAAGTGATTGCTATCGGTCATCTCTTTACAACTGGAAATATAAAACTGGAAAAATATATTTCACTTGGCGGTGAAGGTGTCTATGAACCAAAGATTCTCAAAACTAATGCTGGTGCAAACATTGATCAATTAACAGCCGGCAAGATTAAAGACAACACAAGGGTAATTGCAGGATCCGTTTTGAATGGCATTCATGCTAAAGATGTAATGAGTTATGTTGGAGCTTTTGATAATCAAATATCTGTCCTTCCAGACGAAGCTAACGACATTCTATTTAATTGGGCAATGCCAGGCTCGAAACTTCATTCTCAAATGGGTGCATTTTTATCATCATGGGTTAAACCTAAGAAATTTATCTTTAATACATCTATAAACGGAGGCAATAGAGCAATTGTTCCACTTCCACCGTATGAAGAGGTAATGCCCCTCAATATATTAGCTACACAACTCCTTAAAGCTTTAGTAACAAAGGATATCGAACTTGGCGTAAAATTAGGAGTTCTTGAGCTTGCACCTGAAGATTTAGCTTTATCAAGCTATGTATGTCCAAGTAAATACGACTACCAGACAATTCTTCAAGAAAATTTAGATCTTATATTTGAGGAGATGGCATGAAGTTACCTATTCTTAGAAACTTTATTGATAACCAGAAACCTTTATTCGTTGGCCAAGGAAAATATTCTAAATGGTTCCCAATTTTTGATGCCATTGAAAATTTCATTTTCTCATCTAAATCTAAAACAGCAAATCCGATACATGTAAGGGACTCGATTGATATTCAGAGGGTTATGGTAATTGTATGGATATCGACATTCCCAGTGATGTTTTTTGGTATGTACAACATTGGAGATTATGGCCTAAATTACCTAAATACAATTGGGGCATCCAATACTGGTGACTGGCATCATCTATTAATATCCATTGTTGGTTATGAAAATCCAACAGTTTTCTCAAAGTTTTGGTTTGGAGCTGTATATTTTGTTCCAATATATTTTGTTGCTTTTACAGTCGGGATATTTTGGGAAATAGTTTTTGCTGTTATTAGAAAACATGAAATCAATGAAGGTTTATTTGTTTCATCAGTTCTATTTGCTCTTACATGTCCGCCAGATTTACCCTTATGGCAAGCTGCCCTAGGCATGACTTTTGGAATCGTTATTGGAAAAGAAATATTTGGTGGTACAGGTAAAAACTTTCTTAATCCTGCTCTAACCGGTAGAGCATTTCTTTATTTTGCTTACCCAAGCCAAATTTCTGGAGACAGAGTTTGGATAGCTGGACTGTCGGATCAAAACATTGTTCCTGAGGGTTATAGTGGAGCTACACCCTTGGCTTATGCAGCTGAATCAGGAACTAATGGTCTAGAAGCTAATTTTAGTTGGTCTGATGCTTTCTTTGGCTTTATACCAGGATCCGTTGGGGAAACCTCCGTATTACTAATTGCTGTTTCGGCAATTATTTTATTGATGACAAGAGTTGCTTCATATCGAATTATATTAGGTACATTAATAGGGATGATTCTAATGACCAGTATCCTCAATATTGTTGGATCAGACACCAATCCAATGTTTAACGTTCCTTGGTATTGGCATTTAGTTATAGGTAGTTTTGCTTTTGGTTTGGTTTTTATGGCCACTGAGCCTGTTTCGGGTTCAGGTACAAATGCAGGCAGGTGGATTTACGGTGGTGTAATTGGTGTAACTGTTATTTTAATTAGGGTAATTAATCCTGCTTTCCCTGAAGGCATGATGCTTGCAATTTTATTTGCTAATCTACTCGCACCAGTGATAGATCACCTTGTCGTAAATTCAAACATCAAAAAACGTGAAAGGGCACTAGCATCATGAATGATTCGATCATTAAAACTTTAAGTGTTGCATTCGCAGTATGCTTAGTGTGTTCCCTATTTGTTTCATTTGCTGCGGTTAACTTAAGAGATACTCAAAATCTTAATAAAATTAATGACCAAAGAGTTAAAGTTCTTCAAGCCGCAGGTATATATGATGAATCTAATACAAATATTGAAGAACAATTTTCTGTACTCGAAGCTATGTTCATAGACTTTTCTAATAATCAGGTTGTTTCAGCAATTGAGGGGCTTGATCTTGATTCATATGATCCTGTTGAATATTCAAGGAAAGATGGATTCTTTACGGCTATTCCAAATGATGAAGATATTGCGATTGTCAAAAATAAAGAAAATTATGGAAAAATTTTTATTCTTCGTGATGAGAATAACTCAATCAATAAAGTTGTTCTTCCTATTAGGGGTTATGGGCTTTGGGGCACACTTTTTGGATATATCTCATTAGCTGCAGATTTAAATACTGTTGAGGGCCTAGAGTTTTATAGTCATAAAGAAACACCTGGTCTAGGTGGTGAGGTAGATAATCCAAGATGGAAAAAGATTTGGATTGGTAAAAAGGTATATAACAACAATAAAAACGTATCACTTGAAGTTATCAAGGGTGCTGTGAATCCACAAGATCAAAATATTGACTATAAAGTTGATGGTTTATCAGGAGCTACCTTAACGAGCAGAGGTGTAACAAATATGCTTGCCTATTGGTTTGGTGAATCAGGATACAAGCAGGTTTTGGAGAACTTAAAGAATGGCTAATAAATATAAAGAAATTCTTATAAAGCCTATCATTGCTGAAAATCCTATCACGCTTCAGATTTTAGGAATTTGTTCAGCTCTTGCTGTAACCAGCAATCTTACGGTCACACTAATCATGTGCGTGGCCCTTACAAGCGTTGTTTCTTTATCTAATTTATTCATATCAATTATTAGAAATCATATCCCCTCGAGTGTGAGGATTATTGTTCAGATGACGATCATTGCATCACTTGTAATTGTTGTTGATGAGTTGCTTAAGGCTTATGACTATGAGACAAGTAAGAAGCTATCAGTTTTTGTAGGCTTGATTATTACCAATTGTATTGTGATGGGTAGGGCTGAGGCTTTTGCTATGAAAGAGAAACCATTTCCAAGTTTTATAGATGGTCTAGGTAATGGCTTAGGATACAGCTTCATTTTGATCGTTGTTGCAGTTATAAGGGAGCTATTTGGTGCCGGAACACTAATGGGGGTAGAAATCTTTCCCTTAGTCTCTAATGGTGGTTGGTATCCAGCAAATAATTTACTCTTATTGCCACCCAGTTCATTTATTATTATTGGCTTATTAATTTGGGTTATAAGAGTCTTTAATAAAGAGCAAGTTGAAGAAAAAGATTTCAGTCTATCAAAACATGACGTGTCACCTAATTACGAAAAGAGAGAAATAAATGTTTGAGCATTATCTCAATATATTCTTAACCACTGTCTTTATAGAGAATATAGCTTTGTCAGTATTTTTAGGCATGTGTACTTTTATAGCTATTTCTAAAAAAATTGATGCTGCATTTGGTCTTGGTATAGCAGTTATCGTTGTTTGTCTTATTACGGTGCCTTTAAATAATTTTATATACAACAATGTTCTCAGAGAAGGCGCGCTTGCATGGGCTGGATTACCTGAGGCAAATTTACAATTTGTTGGCTTAATTAGTTACATAGGTGTGATTGCAGCTGCTGTTCAAATTCTAGAAATGTTTTTAGATAAATTTGTACCCGCTTTATATAACGCTTTAGGTGTTTTCCTTCCATTAATTACAGTTAATTGCGCTATTCTTGGTGCCTCACTTTTCATGGTTGAAAAAGATCTTAAGTTTGGTGAAAGTGTTGTCTATGGCTTGGGTGCAGGCGTTGGTTGGGCAATGGCAATTGTAATTTTGGCTGGAATTAGAGAAAAGTTAAAATATGCTGATATCCCTGAAGGACTTCAGGGTCTAGGTATTACATTTATCATAGTCGGTTTAATGAGTTTTGGTTTTATGTCATTTGGGGGAATTTCGCTTTAGTGAGGTCTTATGCAAATTGATTTAATTTTAGGTGTTGTTTCTTTTACAGGTGTTGTTCTATTGCTTGTTCTTGTAATTATTTTTGCAAGAAGCAGGCTGGTGAGCACAGGAAGTGTAAATATTGAAATAAATGATGATCCAGCAAACACCATTACGGTACCTGCAGGATCTAAACTCTTACAAACTCTGGCAGAGAATAAAATTTTTCTCTCTTCTGCTTGTGGAGGTGGAGGTACATGCAGTCAGTGCAAGTGTTTAGTTATGGATGGTGGCGGTTCTATTTTACCGACTGAGGAATCTCACTTTACATCTAAAGAGCAAAATGAAGGTTGGAGACTTTCATGTCAAGTTGCTGTAAAGAATGATCTTAAAATTAAAATTCCAGATGAGGTATTTGGAGTTAAGGAATGGGAGTGTGAAGTAATTTCAAATGATAATGTAGCTACATTTATTAAAGAATTAATCTTGAAATTACCTGAAGGTGAGGAAGTTAATTTTAAGGCTGGCGGTTACGTTCAACTTGAAGCACCAGCATACGAAGATCTCTCATACAAAGCTTTTGATGTGGATAATGAATATCACTCTGATTGGGACAAATTTAAAATCTGGGATAATGTTGCAAACAATGATGAGCCTATTATTAGAGCCTATTCAATGGCAAATTATCCAGAAGAAAAGGGTGTCTTAAAGTTTAATATTAGAATAGCATCTCCGCCACCGGGCAGTGATGTACCTCCTGGCCTTATGTCATCATGGGTCTTTAATCTAAGGGCTGGTGATAAGGTTAGAGTTTTTGGACCATTTGGTGAATTTTTTGCACGCAAAACTGATGCTGAAATGGTCTTTGTTGGGGGTGGCGCAGGAATGGCACCAATGCGTGCACATATTTTTGATCAACTGTTAAGAATTAATACTAATCGCAAAATTACATTCTGGTATGGAGCAAGAAGCCTCAGAGAAATGTTTTATGTAGATGAGTTCGATAAACTTCAAGAGGATAATAAGAATTTTAATTGGCACGTGGCTTTATCTGATCCATTACCTGAAGACGATTGGTCTGGTGAAACAGGCTTCATACACCAAGTCCTTCTTGATAATTATTTAAAATCCCATCCGGCTCCGGAAGACTGTGAATATTATCTTTGTGGACCCCCAATGATGAATAAAGCTGTAATAGATATGCTTATTAATTTAGGCGTTGAGCCTGAAAATATTATGCTTGATGATTTTGGCGGTTAAATTATTTGAATAGAAGTCATTTATCCAAGCTAGTTGCTTTTATTGTTGGCTGTCTTTGTATATACGCAGCATATCAGTACAATCAAAGTTCTCTTTATCAAGTTTCAGGTTCAATATATGGAACCAGTTATAACATCACCTCGTCAAAATATATTAATGACCAATTGAATCTTCAAATCAAGAATGAACTCAATCGAATTGATTTAATTGCATCAAATTATAAGAAGGCCTCAGAGCTTAGTGCTTTGAATAAACATATTCTTAGTGATCCGTTCACACTGTCAAATGATTTAAAAATTATCATAAATAAAGCAATTGAAATTAATCAACTTTCACCAAAGTATGACATAACAATTGGTAATAAGATTAATCAGCTCGGATTTGGGCCCGCAACTAATGTTTTAAAAAATATTCGTACTGAGTATAAACCAATGCAAAATAAGTTTTTATTGTCGGGAGATCAACTTATAAAGAAAGAGAATTTTTTGTTTGATCTATCCTCAATTGCTAAAGGCTATGCAGTGGATCAAATCTCAAAAATTTTAGATAAAAATAATCACAACAATTATCTAATTGATATTGGTGGTGAGCTAATTGTTAAAGGTTCAAAACTTGGTAATTCCTGGGTCGTTGGTGTTCAGAACCCATCATCACTGATTAATGATGCAATTTTTACTATTGAGCATAATGACGAGTCTCATTTATCAGTTGCTACCTCAGGCGAATACAGAAATTATTATGTTAGTAACGATAAAGTTATATCACATACCATCGATCCAGTTAGCGGACAATCAGTTCAAAGTGAATCTTTAAGTGTAACTGTTAAAGGTAACATATCCTGCATGGAAGCAGATGCCTTTGCTACGCTTTTTAATTTACTTGAACCTTATGATGGTATCGCTCTAGCTAATTCTATGGATCTTGCAATTACCTACCTCATGAATGATGGGACAAGATTAAACTCAAAAAAATGGTAAAATTTTGCAATGTTTGAATTTATTGCAGGTTTTTTAGTTGTTGCAGCTTCTTTTGCGTTGATAGCAACCGGCCTTATTTTAAAAAATAAACCTGTGGTGGGTAGTTGTGGTGGATTAGCAAATATAGAGGAGGGTGCGCCCTGTGAAATTTGTGGACGCACCACCACGGGGGATTGTTTGACGGCTAAAACTGATTCATAGTATTAGCTTCTCCAGATGCTTTAAGCGCATTATCACCTGAGAAATATTCTTTATGAGTGTCACCAACCGTTGATCCTGCGAGATCTTGATGTTTAACTGATGACATCTCTCTTCTAATCTCCTGCCTTTGAATGCCTTGCACATACGCAAGCATTCCTAGGTCACCGAAATATCCTTCAGAAAGCATATCAGTACCTAAAGCAGCCTCATGATATGTAGGGAGTGTAATTAGGTGATGGAAAATACCCGCCTCACGCGAACCATCAGCTTGAAATTTAGATATAAGTTCATCAGCTTTTTTGCCTAAATCGGTATCATCATATTTTTCATCCATTAAACCCTTGGGATCATCCTTTGGATTTGGATAAGCGGAAACGTCATGACCATTTGCTTCCATTTCCTCAAATACTTGTTGTCTAAAAGCAAGTGTCCAGTTAAACGATGGAGAATTGTTATAAACTAATTTTGCATTTGGAATTATTTTCTTAATTTCATTCACCATAGATGCAATCTGTTCTACATTAGGTTTCTCAGTTTCAATCCACAAAAGATCAGCTCCATTTTGTAAGCTGGTAACACAATCAAGAACAACCCGATCAAATCCAGTATTCTCTTTAAATCTGTATAAACCATTTGGAAGGCGAATTGGACGAACTAATTTGCCACCTTGATGAATAGTTATATCATTTTCATCTAGATCGTTAACATCATTAACGGGCTCTGTTTCTAAGAAATCATTGTATTTACTAGCCAAATCTCCATCAGTTTTTGAAACCGGTACCTTTTGTGTTAAACCCGCACCCAATGAATCAGTTCGAGCAACTATAATTCCATTATCAACACCTAACTCCAAGAATGC
This sequence comes from uncultured SAR86 cluster bacterium, assembly GCA_902617955.1. Taxonomy (GTDB): domain Bacteria; phylum Pseudomonadota; class Gammaproteobacteria; order Magnimaribacterales; family D2472; genus MED-G82. The sequence continues at coordinate 6,125 of CACMYW010000017.1, read as the reverse complement.
ATATCTAACAGCATTAATTTTTGCTAGGAAATCCTCATGAGGAACAGTAACTTTACCATCCTGATGACCACACTGTTTTTCATCAGAAACCTGATTTTCAATTTGAATTGCGCAGGCACCAGCCTCAATCATTTTTCGAGCAAGCAAATAAGTTGCTTCTTCGTTACCAAACCCAGCATCAATATCAGCAATAATCGGAACAACATGGGTTTCAAAATTATCAATTCGAGACATAACATCAGAGGTATCTTTACCAGATGATTCAAGGTCATCTAATTCATTGAAAAGATGTTGAAGTTGAATAGAATCAGCTCGCTTTAGAAATGTATAGATCTCTTTGATTAAGGCAGGAACAGCAGTTTTTTCGTGCATGCTTTGATCAGGAAGAGGGCCAAATTGTGACCTGAGTGCAGCAACCATCCAACCACTAAGATATACATATGTCTTATCAGTTGTATTTTGTGTTCTCTTAACGCCCATCATCATTTGTTGTGCAACAAACCCATGCCAGCAACCTAAAGATTGAGTGTAATCAGATGAATCTTCATCATAATCTGCCATATCCTTTCGCATGATATCTGCAGTGTACCTGGCTATGTCTAATCCAGTTTTGAACTTGTTTTGCAGCGACATTCTTGCAACAAAGTTTGGATTTATAGATTGCCAATTAGAGTTCTTAAAACCATCAAGATTTTTTATTCTTTCTATTTCATCAAGAAACTTAACATTGGACATAATTTTCTCCGGAATTATGTAGTGCATTAAAATAAAATGCTTAAATTATGTCAATAAATAATAAAAATTACGTATTTATAGGAAAAAATTAAGGATATCTTGGTAGTTTTACTACTTAATTCAGATATTTATATTGATTTACTTAACCCAATATACGTAGCAGGAGACAATTTAAGGAGTTTACTTTTAGACTTAATTGATATATCCAAAGAATTGATCAGTGATTTATAGGAATATTCAGTGAGCAATTCACCACGTGTAAGATCTTTAATGATTTCATAGGCATCATCATATCCTTCAAGTTTCATTACAGTTTGAATAGCTTCTCCAAGAATTTGCCAATTGCTATTTAACTCTTTTAAAGATTGCTCTTTGTTTACTTCAAGCTTAGAAAAACCTTTTATTAGAGATTGGATTGCAAGATAACTATGTCCAAATGGCACTCCAATATTCCTAAGCACAGTCGAATCACTTAAATCTCTTTGTAATCTTGATTTGGAAAGTTTATCGCCAAAGAATGTAAATAGCGCATTACTTAACTCAAGATTTCCCTCTGAGTTTTCAAAATCAATTGGATTAACTTTATGTGGCATAGTAGATGATCCAACTTCACCTTTTATTACTTTCAATTTAAATAGATCATTAGAGATATACATCCAAATATCCCTATTCATATCAATAAGAACATTATTGATACGGACAATCGAATGAGAGAGCTCAGCAATACAATCATGAGGTTCAATCTGAGTGGTTAAAGTATTAAGGGGCGTTTTTATAAATTTAAAAAATCCTTTTATAAAATTAATCCAATTTTTCTTTTCATCAATCAGAACAAGTGTATGAAAATTTCCAGTGGCGCCACCCCATTTACCTTTTACTTTTATTGTCTTTAGAGTCTTTATTTCATTATCTAGTCTGCTCAAAAAAACATTAATCTCTTTACCAAAAGTAGATGGCGATGCAGCTTGACCATGAGTTCTAGATAAAAATGGTGAAGCTTTCCAAGCAGAAGACTTTGATTTGAGTATCTTTTTAAGCTCTAAGATCTTTTCTAAATATTCATCTTTAGCATTGTTAATGATTTGTGCATAGGAAGTCGAATTAATGTCTTCGCTGGTTAAACCAAAATGTATATATTTCTTAAAGTTTTTAAGGGAAGGGTGCTTGTTAAGCTTTTCTCTAATTAAATATTCAATAGCTTTTACATCATGATTTGTTTTCTTCTCAATAGTTTTGGCTCTTTTTGCATCAAATTTTGTAAAATCATTAACTAGTTTAAGAAGTTTTTTTTCATTAGCCTGAGAAAGCTTTCCAAAATGACTTGGTAATTTTTTAGTAATGTAGATTAACCACATCAACTCAATTTCATATCTAGTCTTATTGAGATAAGACTCTGAAAAAAATTTAGCTATGGGTTTAATTTTAGCTGCATACCTTGAATCAAGTGGTGAAATTGAAGAGTCAAGTTTGCTCATAAAATTTTGAATACTAATTTATTTGATCAGCTATGATACCACCACCCAGACAAATATTGTCTAAGTAAAAAACTGCGGATTGACCCGGTGTTATTGCTCTTATTTCCTCATCAAATCTAACTTCAAGTTCATTGACATCTAATATGCATTTAACAGCTTTGTGACGATGCCGAACCTGAACCTCACACTCCAACTGACCACTGAACTCATCTGTTATCCAATGCAATCTTTCTAAAGTTAAACCTTTGCTAAATAGAAGAGGGTTATCCTCACCTTGACATACGTACAAGGAATTATTCTTCTGATCTTTTTTAAAGACATACCAAGGTAAATCTGGCATATCTTTAACGCCCCCAATTCTTAGTCCTTGTCTTTGACCAATGGTATATAAAAGAGAGCCATGATGCTCACCGATAATATTATTTGAATCATCTATGATTGGGCCTGGTTCAAAATCAATAAATCTATTTAAGAAGTCTTTCATATTTCTTTCTCCAACGAAACATATCCCAACAGAATCTTTTTTGTTCCTATTAGGTAACTTTATTGATTTTGCAATTTCCCTTACTTCTGGCTTAGTTAAATTTGCCAGCGGAAATAAACAGTACTTAAATTCATGTGAACTAACCTCGTGTAGAAAGTAGGTTTGATCTTTGTTTAAATCGATAGATCTCCTTAAGTATGTTTTTTCTTTTTTAAAGACTAAATCTGCATAGTGACCGGTTGCCATAAAGTCTGCTCCAATTTTCTTTGCATAATCTAAAAATGACTTAAATTTTATTTCACGATTACATAGGATATCAGGATTGGGAGTTCTACCTTTTTTATGCTCATCTAAAAAATCATTAAATACTCTGTTCCAATAATCATCACTGAAATTTGCTCGATGAAGTTTTATATCTAAGAGATCACATACTTGCGAGGCATCTTCAAAATCAATTTCAGATGTACAAACTTCACCTGGCTCTGATTGCCAATTTTGCATAAATAAACCAACAACCTCATAACCTTGCTGTTTTAATAAGTAAGCCGCAACTGATGAATCAACACCACCTGATATCCCAACTACAACGGTTTTTTTGTTTTTAGTCATTTCAATAATTTAAGGCCATTAAAAGCTAATTATAGAACTTATTTGGAGTATAATTTGCCAGCTTAAATTAATAAATATTTCTTTAAATTATCGGGGTAGCAATGGCTTATCAAAATATAAAAATTCCTGAAGCTGGATCAAAAATTACATTAAATGACGATGGATCCTTGAACGTACCAAATGATCCGATTATTCCTTATATTGAAGGAGATGGTATCGGCATTGATATTACTCCTGCAATGCTAAATGTTGTTGACTCTGCGGTTGCAAAATCTTATGGAGGAGAGAAAAAAATCTCATGGATGGAGGTTTATTGCGGTGAAAAATCTACAGAAGTATACGGCGATGATGTTTGGCTTCCTGATGAAACAATTGAAGCACTTAAAGAGTATGTTGTAAGTATTAAAGGACCATTAACGACTCCAGTTGGAGGTGGTATTAGATCACTAAATGTTTCATTAAGGCAGATTCTTGATTTGTATGTTTGCTTAAGGCCAATAAGATATTTCTCAGGTGTGCCAAGCCCAGTTAAAAATCCATCACATGTTGATATGGTAATTTTTAGAGAAAACTCTGAAGATATATACGCCGGAGTTGAGTTTGAAGGTGGGTCAGATGAATCAAATAGATTGGTCAAGGTTCTTCAAGAACAGTTTGATGTAAATAAAATTAGATTCACAGAAGATGTTGGATTGGGTGTTAAACCAATATCTAAAAGTGGAACTGAACGTCTTGTTAAACAAGCTATTGATTATGCGATCAAAAATGATAGAGATTCTGTAACTCTTGTTCATAAGGGTAATATTATGAAATTTACTGAAGGAGCTTTTAGAGATTGGGGTTATGAACTGAGTGTTAGTAATTATGATGGAGAACCCCTAGATGGTGGTCCATGGCATGTAATTAAGAATCCAACTAATGGTAAAAATATAATCATTAAAGATGTGATCTGTGATGCATTTTTACAACAGATTTTAACTAGGCCGAAAGAGTACGATGTAATCGCAACTATGAATCTTAATGGAGATTACATTTCTGATGCTCTTGCAGCATGTGTCGGTGGAATAGGAATAGCTCCTGGCGCAAACATTGGAGATGATGCTGCATTATTTGAAGCTACTCACGGAACTGCTCCAAAATATGCTGGTCAAGATAAAGTTAATCCAGGATCTTTAATTTTGTCAGCTGAAATGATGCTTAGACATCTTGGTTGGGTAGAGGCAGCTGATCTTATTATTGAGTCAATGGAAAAAGCGATCGAGGCTAAGATGGTTACATATGATTTTGAAAGACTCATGGAGAATGCTAATTTAGTTTCTTGTTCAGGTTTTGCTGATGAAATGATTAAACGAATGTGATTGTTTCGAATAATGAAAATGAGACTGATGCAGGCTTGGGTGTCATAACTCTTGAGGATGAACCCCAGTTAAAAGAACCGCCTTTATTCCAAGTTGTTTTATTAAATGATGATTTCACACCCATGGAATTTGTTGTTTATGCAATTCAAAAAGTTTTTGGTTATGAGCACGAAAGAGCAACGCAGATAATGCTATCAGTTCATACTAAAGGGAAGGGAGTATGTGGTATATTTCCAAAAGAGATTGCTGAGATGAAATGTGCCGAAATGAATAATCTAGCACAAATCAATGAGCATCCACTACTGACTGAAATTGAACCCATGACAGATTAATGTTTAGTAAAGAATTAGAACAATCGATATCAAGCTTATTTGACCAGGCGCAAAAGACAGATATTGAATATATAACTATCGAACATTTGCTGCTTATGATACTCAGCGACTTCGATGTTAAAGATTTTCTTAAAAGTAATGGCATAAATGTAAATTCATTTAAAAGTTCTGTTGAGGATTATATTCAAGACACAACACCTAGAAAATCTGATCCAAACAAATCACCTCAACCAACGCTTGGTTTTCAAAGAGTCCTCCAACGTGCTGTGTTTCATGTTCAATCATCAGGCAAAGGTGTTGTAAAACCTATTAATATTCTTGTTGCCATTTTTTCTGAAAAAGAAAGTCATTCTGTTTACCTTTTAACTAAAGCAGGGATTTCCAGGCTAGATATCGTTTCATACATTTCTCATGGTAAGACAGCTTCAAAAAAAGAGTCAGACTCTGTTATAGATGGCGTTGATGAAGAAGAGGTCATAACTGAAAGTGGGGAGTCAAAATTTTTAATAAACCTCAATGAGCAAGCCTCTGAAGGAAAAATAGATGCCTTGATTGGAAGACAGGAAGAAATCAGTAGGCTTATACAAATTTTAGCCAGAAGAACAAAAAATAATCCGTTATTGGTAGGTGAGTCTGGTGTTGGTAAAACTGCAATTGTTGAAGGATTGGCACACCTTGTGATCAATAAAAAAGTACCTGACTATTTACAAAACTACACAATATACTCCTTGGATATAGGCGCATTAATTGCTGGAACTAAATACAGAGGTGATTTTGAAAAAAGATTAAAAGAGGTTATTGAGTTTTTAGAGGGTCAGGATAAATCAATTTTATTCATAGATGAGATACATACAATTATTGGTGCTGGATCAGCATCTGGGGGCTCTCTAGATGTATCAAACCTTCTTAAACCCGCTCTAGGTAAGGGTAGTCTTAGGTGTATTGGATCAACTACTTTTCAAGAATTTAGAGGTATCTTTAATCAAAACCAAGCGTTATCAAGGAGATTCCAAAAGATAGATATTAATGAGCCTGATATAGATGACTCAATAGCAATTCTAAAAGGAATAAAACCTTTGTATGAGCAGCATCACAACGTTAAATATCATGATGAATCAATTAAATCTGCCGT
>CACMYW010000016.1:0-17722 GCA_902617955.1 uncultured SAR86 cluster bacterium | reverse complement strand
CCTGCCGCGAAGACACCTTTCACTGAGGTTTCGGTAACTGATCCTGATAAACCTGATTTTATAATAATGTATCCATTGTCCATATCTAATTGACCATCAAAGATTCCAGTATTTGGGGAATGACCTATTGCAATAAAAACGCCGCTTAGGCTAATTTTTTTATCGTCTAATTTATCTGCTATAACCATTCCATTAACACCCATTTCATCTCCAAGGACCTCTTTTAATTGAGAATTCCAATGTATTGTGATGTTATCTGAATCAAAAATTCTGTTTTGTAGTATTTTTTCAGCTCTTAATTCATCTCTACGATGTATCAGATGAACTTTTGAGCATATTCTCGATAAATAAAGCGCTTCCTCAGCGGCAGTATTTCCGCCACCAATAACCGCAACTTCTTGATCTTTATAGAAGAAGCCATCACATGTTGCGCATGCAGATACACCCTTACCAAGAAATCTTTCCTCTGAGGGTATACCTAAATATTTTGCACTTGCACCAGTGGCGATAATTAATGCATCACATGACCATGATGAATTACCATTCAGGGTCTTGATTTCGTCTGTTAGATTGGTTTCATGAATATGGTCATTAATAATTTCGACATCAAATTTAAGGGCATGTTTTTGCATTCGTTCCATCAATTCTGGTCCCTGAAGATCATCTGAATCTCCTGGCCAATTCTCAACTTCAGTAGTTGTGGTTAATTGCCCGCCAACTTCGGTACCAGTAATTAGAGCAGGATTTAGTCCAGCTCGAGCAGCATAAATCGACGCTGCATAACCTGCAGGGCCCGAACCAAGGATTATTAATTTTTTATGGGTATTAGACATATTAAAATTATAAATTAAGGTGTTAATAAAATCTGTTTAATCCATAATATAATCTTTACTATTTAAGTTATGGCTAAGAACTCTAATTCATCATTGCAAACGCCATTAACATCTATTTTTTCATTTGTTCTGCTTGCATTTACATTATATTTTTTTGTATCGCTCGTTACTTTTAACGCTAACGATTTAGTACTTGCATCCACTGCTTCAGAGAATTTAGTCATAGAAAATTATGGAGGCTTAATTGGAGCTCATCTTTCAAATTTCTTGTTTTCTTTATTAGGAGCATCATCTTACTTATTAGTAATTTTGATGGTTCATGAAATTGTTAATATATTATTTTTTCCAAAAAGATTTCAGAGCAACAAATCACTCAGAATAACTTCCTCATTAGTCTTATTGGTTATGTCTTGTCTGTTCTTTGAACATATTTTGAGTGGAGATAACTATCCTCAGCTTTCTGCCGGAGGCATTATTGGTTATTTTGGTTTGGATATTCTATCTAGATATCTTGGCGTATACGGAGCCCTGATTTTTATTGTGGTATTTGGATTAGCAAGCTTTTCTTTTGCATTGGCATTTTCTTGGATAAGTATAATCACCATTGTTTTTAATCATATATCTAAGCTTATTGTTAAAGGATTTAGATTACTTTCTTTAGGTTTAACGTCGCTTATAAATATTAATATTAAGCTACTTAAATTTATTAGTAGCTTAATTGTTAATTCTTTTATGCATGTAAAAAAGATGCTAAGCAATCCTAGGCATATAAAAGTTCAAGATAAAAAATTAAAAAATATTGCAGCAAAAGAACGTATCGTGGTTGAAAAACAATCAGAAGTTGAGCCCATTACTTCTGATAAAAATGATTCTAAGTTAGATTCACCAAAAGAAAAACCAGTAATCAAGACATCAACTACGGTTTATAAGAAAAAGAATGATGATATTGATACTGCAATGCCAAATACCGCCCTTCTGGATAGAGCATTGGATGACGGTGACTCACTAACCAAAGAAGAGCTTAATCAGTTAGCAGATTTACTTGAAGCTAAGCTTGATGAATTCGGGGTTGAGGCAAAAGTAGTATCTGTTCTTCCTGGACCGGTTGTTACTAGGTTTGAGATACAACCTGCACCTGGGACGAAAGCAAGTAAAATAACAAACATTGCACAAGATATTGCAAGGTCTTTGGCAGTCAGTAGCGTGCGTGTTGTTGAGGTCATTGAAGGTAAATCTGTGGTTGGAATTGAAATTCCTAATACAAATAGGAAAATGGTCCGTTTAAGCGAAATTCTCTCCTCAAATACATTTCAAACCTCATCCTCGCCTCTATCTTTGGCATTGGGGCATGATATTGCGGGCAAATCTGTAGTGGTTGATTTAGCTAAGATGCCGCATATGTTGGTTGCTGGAACAACTGGCTCAGGAAAGTCAGTTGGAATTAATGCTATGTTGTTGAGTTTGTTGTTTAAATCTGATCCATCAGATGTCCGCTTAATATTAATTGATCCAAAAATGCTTGAGCTATCGGTTTACGATGGAATCCCTCATTTATTAACTCCTGTTATAACTGATATGACCGATGCATCAAATGGATTGAGGTGGTGTGTTGCAGAAATGGATCGCCGTTACAAACTGATGTCTGAAATGGGCGTTAGAAACCTTTCGGGATTTAATAAAAAAGTATCAGAAGCCAAGGAAAAAGGTAAACCTTTATTAGACCCATTAATAGAGGATAGTGATGTAGAGCTTGAAGAGCTACCATCAATTGTTGTTGTTGTAGACGAATTTGCAGATATGATGATGTTGGTTGGAAAAAAGGTAGAACATCTTATAGCTAGAATTGCACAAAAGGCTAGGGCGGCAGGAATTCATTTAATTTTAGCGACGCAAAGACCATCGGTAGATGTTATAACTGGCCTAATTAAAGCTAACATACCAACGAGGATAGCTTTTCAGGTCTCATCAAAAAATTGATTCTCGAACAATTCTAGATCAAGGGGGTGCCGACCAATTACTTGGCTACGGTGATATGTTGTATCTTCCAGCTGGACAGGGAGTGCCGGTTCGTGTTCACGGTGCGTTTGTAGGCGACGATGAAGTGCATAGAGTAGTCGATGACTGGAAATCAAGAGCTGAGCCAGATTATCTTGAAGAAATTACTTCAGAGCTACAAGAAACTGGTCCAATACCAGGATGGTCAAATGAAAATACAAATCCTGACTCAGATGAGAATGACGAATTGTACGATGAGGCGGTAAATTTTGTTCTTGAATCCAGAAGAGCATCAATTTCCTCTGTCCAAAGAAAGCTAAGAATTGGATATAACAGAGCTGCAAGATTGATTGAAGCAATGGAGGCCGCTGGGCTCGTTTCAGAGATGAATACGAATGGAACTCGAGAGGTACTTGTTCCAAAGAGATAATATGAAAACACTATTAATTTTTTTGAGCATCCTAACTTTAGATGTTAATTCTGATATTAAGCTCTTGGCGGAGGCACTAGTTAAGGATTATCAATTTAAAGAAATTGTCTATGAAAATAATAAAGCTATTCAAGAATCTGTGGGCACCATAGTACGCGCAGACAACAAGCTGATTGTTTCTATTTCTTCACCATTTAGAGAAACATATAAAGTTGATGCAAAAAATATAGAACACATTGATCATGATTTAGATCAAACTCAATTAATACCCATTAACGCTATTAACAGTAGTTTGTTAAATGTATTTCTAAAAGTTGATTATGAAGAATTAAAGAAGCTCAATATTGATATGATTGATAACATGTTCACACTAAATGAACAAAATCAAAAACTTGAATTTTTTTTACAAAATAATGCTTTAAAAAAAATTAATTACTTCGATAATTTAGATTATCGCCATGAAGTAATCCTAGCTTTACATGACTAATTATCTATTGATTGCCTTAGGGGGTTCAATCGGCGCACTTACTAGATATTTAATTGCTAGCAAACTTGAGCCTACTGAGTCATATTTCCCACTCAATATTCTTATGGTTAATGTTATAGGTTGCTTTATCATTGGGATTGTAATTGCAATTATGGATTCAAAATCTCAATTGTTTTTATTTTTTTCTATTGGACTGTTGGGATCTTTTACCACCATGTCCGCGTTTTCTACTCAGGCCTTAGAATTATTAATCAATCAAAAATACCTTATTGCAATAACTTACATAACATTGACAGTACTTTCATGTATCATTGCGACTGTTTTAGCTTATTATTTATTTAAGACATGATAGACATAAAACTGCTAAGAGAGGATATAGGCTTTTGTGAGAACAACCTTAAAAAAAGAGGTTTTTGTTTAGATGTTAAAACTTTTGAAGATCTAGACAGTCTTCGTAAAAAGGTTCAAAAAAAAACCGAAGATCTTCAGTCAGAAAAAAATAAATTATCAAAAGATTTTGGCTTGCTGAAAAAGGAAGGCAAATCAACAGACAAGTTAAGTAAAAAAATTGATGATATAAAGAATCAACTTTCACAGGTTGAAAAGGAATTATCAAATATTCAATTCAAACTATCGAATATGCTAATGGAGATACCTAATTTAGTCTCCGATGATACTCCTGATGGCAAAGATGAGTTTGCTAATAAAGTAATCAGAGAGCACTCTAAACCCAAAGTTTTAAAGTCTAAATCGCATCTTGAATTAACCTCTGAAATCAGTCTTGAACTAGGAAACAAGTTAAGTGGCTCACGTTTTTCGGTTTTATCGGGGAGCATTGCTAAATTACATCGCACAATCTCTGCTTTTATGATTGATGAGGCAATCAAGGCTGGCTACAAAGAATTTTATGTACCTTATATTGTTAATTATGATGCACTAGAAGGAACTGGGCAGCTGCCAAAATTTGAAGAAGATTTATTCAAGCTCGAAAATGATCAATACCTTATTCCAACTGCTGAAGTACCTTTAACAAATTTACATCGAGAAAAAATTATTAGCTCCGATGAGTTGCCAATTAAAATGACAGCGCATACTCCATGCTTCAGGTCTGAGGCAGGGAGTTATGGAAGGGATACAAACGGACTCATCCGTCTTCATCAATTTGATAAAGTAGAAATAGTTCAAATTGTAGAACCTGCAAAATCTGACCAAGCACTTGAAGACATACTTAATCATGCTGAAAGTCTTCTTAAGAAACTTGATTTACCCTACAGGGTGGTTCAACTTTGTGCTGGTGATTTAGGATTTAGTTCTTACAAAACCTATGATCTGGAGGTCTGGATGCCTAATCAAGAGAAATATAGAGAAATTTCTTCTTGTTCAAATTTTCTAGATTTTCAAGCCAGAAGATCAAAAATTAGATCCAAAGATCAGAATTCAAGTACCTTTTTACACACTCTGAATGGCTCGGCGCTTGCAGTTGGCAGAACGCTAATAGCAATTATTGAAAATTGTTTTGATGAAAAATCAAATAAAATTCTTATCCCTGAATGCTTAAAAAGCTACTTTGGAGATGATCAAATAATTATCTAGATTTGTCACAAACTTGTTACTTTAAAAATAGTTATTTAAGTACTAGAATATAAAAACTAACCGAGGGGAAATCTCTATGCGATCATTTAATCTTTTTTCATTAATAACTCTTTGCACGTTAACTATTTTTGTTAATGCTCAAGAACTTACATCTGATCTAAGCGGTACAGTCTTAGACTCAAGTGGTTCTCCAGTTTCTGGTGCAAATGTAGTTGTTACATTTGAACCAACTAATACTAAGACAACAAGAACAACTAACAGTTCAGGTCGATTTACCATTAATGGTATGCGTCCGGGTGGTCCGTATTCTGTTGATGCTTCATCACCCAGTGGGGCTGCTTCTTTATCTAATATTTCACTTACAGTGGGTGACTCCTCAAGAGTGACTCTGGTTTTGGAATCACTTGAAGAAGTTGTAACCGTTGCACAAAGAACTGATGGATTTGGACAAGATGTTGGACTTTCTACTGTAATCACGGCTGACGATGTAGAGAAATTTAGCTCAGTTACTAGAGACTTAAAAGATTTCATAAGATTAAACCCAATGGTTGTCTTAAATGATGGTCAAGATGAACAGAATGCTGCATTTAGTATTGCTGGGTCTGGTAACAGAACCAATGATATTAAAGTTGATGGCGCATCTTATAATGATGACTTTGGACTCAATGCTAATGGTTATCCTGGGCAAAACAATCCAATCACTCTAGATTCCATTGATCAGATTAATGTTCGTATTGCACCAGTTTCAGTTGAATATAATAACTTCGAGGGTGGTGTTATTGAGGTAGTTTCAAAAGGTGGAACCAATGAATTCAAAGGCTCCGTATATTCATTTGATAGAGGCGACTCATACATCGGTGACGAAGTGGACGGAAGAAAAATTGATCAAACTTTTGATGATACCTCTGAAGGTTTTGCTTTTGGTGGTCCATTAATTAAAGACAAAGCATTCTTCTTTGTAGCTTATGAAGAAAATGACAAAACAACTCCTATAGAATGGGGTCCTGCTGGTTCCGGGGCACCTTTCAGTCAAAACATCACATTGGCGCAAGTTGAACAAATTAGAGCTGACACCATTAGCACCTATGGTTTTGATCCTCTGCTTTATACTTCATCGAATACTTCTGTTAATGAAAACACAACTGTCAGATTAGACTTTTATCTATCAGACATTCATAGACTGCAAGTTAACTATAGAGAGACCGATTCGGAAGCTCTCAGAGGTTCAAACAGGCGAGCAACTAGTTACTATTTTCCTTCTAACGAATACCTAAAGCCTGAGCAAACAGAATCTGAAGGTATATTATTTGTTTCAAACTGGACTGATACTTTTACCACAGAGGTTCTCTTTAACTCTAAAGAAACTATTACTGGGCAAAATTCACCTATTGGTAGTAATGTAGCTAATTTCAACATTGAAAATGCCTTTGGAATGAATGATATCTATCTTGGTGTTGATCCTTTTAGAAGTGCTAATGCGCTTGCTACAACAGCTGAAACTCTAAAGCTTAAGGGTGTTTATATCAAAGATGACCATACCCTTACTTTTGGTTATGAAGAAAAAACATGGGATGTCTATAATGTGTTTATTGCATTCCAAGATGGATCATATTCTTTTGATAGTTATCAAGACTTCTTGGATAAGAATGCATCCAGTTATAGCGCAAGTAACTCTCGAGTAGGAACTGAGTTAGGTGGCGCTGCTTCATTTGATTATTCTTTTGAAGCCTTCTTTATTCAAGATGAAATTACATTATCAGATAATTTAACTGCCACAATTGGTTTAAGACATGATGAGATTGATGGTTCACCGCCACCAAAAGCATCAGCATTTAAAGATGCATACGGGTTTGAAAACTATGGTTTTGATCAAGGTTATGACATCACCACTTGGAGACTTGGATTAGATTATCAATTTGATGATGGAAGTGCGTTAAAAGTATTGCATGGAACTTATTCCACTCGATTCCCACTTGTCTGGATGTCAAATGTATATTCTAACAATGGTGTGCAAACTGCTTCTTTCCCACGTGGTGGAACCGCAACTTGTGATCCTACAAGCAATCCAGCACTTGTAACAGCAACTCAACCACAGTGTGTCAAAGACACAATTGCTGCGGCTGATTTTAGAGATTCAGTAATTGTTACTGCTGCTCCAAGTTTTGAATGGCCTAAAAACAAGGTTACGAACATTACTTATGAAAAAATGGTTAATGATTGGTTTGTTCAGTTTTCTTACCTTAAGAAAGTCTATGATCAGCCAATTTACAAAGCATTAAATACTGGGGATCCTCTTAATAATGGTTACCCTGCAGTGCCAACATTAAAGGCTCCAGATGGAAGACCTATTTACAATATGACAACCTACGGTGCCTTTAAATCAGGGCTCTACACTCAGGGTGGATCTGGTGCTGATATTTTCACTCTTAGTGGATCAAAGAGTTTTAATGACGATAATAGTAGTGTGACGATTGGTTATACCACTCAAAACGTAAACGATATTAATACCGCACCGTCAACTACTCCTAACTCAAGTTATGGTAGAAATCCTCAGCAAGATCCAAATAATGCTGTTCCTGGGCCAAGTCCTTATGAAACAGAGCATAGATTATTTGCTACGCTAAAATCTACCCATTACTTCTTTGGTGCTGATAAACCAACAACTTTTGCACTTTTTGCTGAAAGACGTTCGGGTTATCCAATCTCAGTTACTTTTGAAACACAAACTAAAAATCCTGCTAACTATCAAAGAGAGGGTTTTGGTTTAGATGACTCATTGCAAGATGATGATGCTAACTTCTTAACCTATGTGCCCGCGGGTATAAATGATCCTCTTGTTTGCTGGGTTTCATGTACTACGCCTGATGGCCAATTTGCACAAGAGGCAATGCAAGCAGTTCGTGATCTGGGTTTAAATCCATATCGTGGAGGCATTGCTCCTAAAGGAACGGTAAATTCACCATGGGTTACCTCTCTAGACCTTAAGATTACTCAGGTACTTCCAGGGTTTAGAAAGAATGACGAGTTTGTAATCACTCTAGGTATTCAGAACTTGTTGAATTTACTTGATGATGAAATGGGTGTCTATAAATATCCTTACTACACCAGAACAACTAATATCTTCGATGTTGAAATGACAGAAGACTTTAGTAAGTACATTTTATCTCCTGCGAGGTATTACGATAATGGATCAAAAGATGATCTTAGAAATGTAAGAACTTCAAATAATGCAAGTTTATGGAGAGCTCAACTAGGGTTTAGATATAATTTCAATTTCTAAATCTCTATAACTTTTTAAGGGGTGCTTTTGCACCCCTTTTTTTTATATACTGAAACTATGTCGATACCAGTATTAGATCTTGAAGCGCTAACTTCTAGAGATCAAAATGAAATTGATAATTTAAACAATGCACTGCGAGATCACGGATTTTTTTCTATCAGCAACCATTCAATAGATCAAAATTTTCTTGAGGAGATATATTCATTATCTGAAGATTTTTTTAATCTTTCTGAGACCACAAAAAATAAATATGCATTCCCTGAAAATGGCGGTGCCAGGGGCTATACACCTTTTGGAAAAGAAACTGCATTAGGCGAGAATATTGCTGATCTTAAAGAATTTTGGCATCACGGACCCAAAATCGATCAACATTTCGATACACGTATTCATAAAAATATCTCAGTCAAAGAGATTGATCATTTTTCTTCAAGACTTGAGGCTTTATTCAGCGAGCTCAATCAACTTGGAATCACTGTCCTAGATGCGATTGCTTACATATTAGATAAAGAAAAAGATTTTTTTAAACCATGGGTTGAGTATGGAAATTCAGTTTTAAGGCTTATTCATTATCCACCTGTTAGCTCTGACGAGAATCTAATGAGGGCTAGACCTCATGAGGACATTAACCTTATAACACTTTTGGTGGGTGCTAAAGAGCCAGGGCTAGAAGTATTAGATAAATCGGGTAATTGGATAAAGGTTCCACCATCAAATAAAAATATTGTGTGTAATATTGGTGATATGATGCAGTTAGTAACAAGAGATCAACTTAAAAGTACAACCCATCGAGTAATGGATTATCAAGAAAAAAATCCTAAATCCAGATACAGTATTCCTTTTTTTCTACATCCATCACCCAATGTTACCTTAGAATCAATTGTTGATGATTCACCTGAATCTATTTCAGCTCATGATTTTTTAGAGGAAAGAATCAGGGCTATAGGTCTATATTAATATGGAATTTCCTTTCATATTTCAGATTATTATAGGGTTTATTGGGCTAACGATACTAGCGATTCCTTTTTCCAATAATCGATCGCAAATAAGCTATAAAAGTATCCTCATTGCGATTATTTTCCAGATTGCCCTTGCTTTTGCACTGATAAAGATTCCATTTATAGTAAATATTTTTTCATACTTTTCAGCAGGTGTTGAGAAGCTGCAAGAAGCAACCAATGCTGGAACTCAGTTTGTTTTTGGGTACCTCTCACTTGGGGAGGGTGAAGAATTAATATTCGCTTTTAAGATTTTACCTTTAATCATAGTAATTTCATCTTTAACAGCCTTGTTTTGGTTTTGGAAAATTTTACCCATTGTTATTCGGGCCATATCAAGGGTATTTGAGAAGCTCTTTAATATTGGTGGTCCCATTGGCTTGGGAGCAACTGCGAACATTATCATGGGACAAGTTGAAGCACCTCTACTTGTAAGACCTTATCTATCTAAAATGACTTCCAAAGAGTTACTCATTCTGATGACAGCTGGCATGTCCACAGTATCAGGATCAATCATGATAGCTTTAGTGACAATGCTTCAGATACAGTTTGGTGATATTAATCTTATACAGCATTTAATTACTGCCTCAGTTTTATCTATACCAGCAGCAATCATGTATGCAAATATCATGATTCCATCAAATGAAATAACTGATTTTTCTGAGGGAGAAGTGCCACGTATCTATGAATCCTCAATGGATGCCATCACCAGGGGAACTAGAGATGGAGTTGATATAGCAGTAAACGTTGGCGCTATTCTTGTTGTATTTATAGCGTTGGTATACTTGGTTGATTCTGTTCTAGGGTTGCTTCCCCCGGTTTCCGGAAGAGAAGTTTCGCTTCAAATGATACTAGGGTTCATTTTTTATCCAATTGTCTGGTTGATGGGAGTTCCGCTTGATGAGGTGATGATATCGGCAGAATTATTAGGCGTTAAGACGGCACTGAATGAGTTTGTTGCTTATGCACAATTGTCAGGCTTAGAGGAGGGTGCTTTATCTAACCGATCTAAACTAATTACACTTTATGCATTATGTGGGTTTGCTAATTTTTCTTCAGTAGGAATATTAGTCTCAGGGATGGGGGCCATGGCTCCTGACAGAAAAGCAGATCTGATAAGGGTTTCTATCAAAGCTCTCATTGGTGCAACCTTAGCCTCTTGTATGACCGGTCTGGTCATTGGCATCTTCAGTTAAGAATAATAATATTTATATTTAAAAATGCTGCAAATATTAACCAGCATGGATAAGGTAAATACAGCACACCAAATAGGTAGTTAAATTTAAATAAGCGTATTTGTATTATTAGATTTACAAATATCAAAATAATAATGTCAATGAATGCAAAAATTGGCATTTGAAAATAAAAAAATATCCATGACCAAATTGCATTTAAAAAAAGTTGAAATAAAAATAATTTATAAATCAATTTGGAATTAAAGTAGCTTACAAAACCCATTAGGGTATACAAGATAGGCCACACGATTCCAAAAACATATCCTGGAGGATTCAATTCACTCTTATTCAAGGATAGGTACCAATCATCCTGATTGATGAAGGCATTAGCGGAGGAGCCAACTAAAAATGCAATAAAAGTCAGTAGTGGCAATACCAATGGAGATTTAAAAATATTCAAACTATTTAAAAAATCTTGAAAAAGGACCAAGAACCTTAGAAATTAATCTTGAGCCTTTTGGCCGTGCTTCGTTAAAGATGTAAATTCCTACAAATAAGGTTGCAACAAGAAAGACAATAACAGCATCGTATTCAGCCATGGTTTGATTATAAGTTATTTGTAATTAAAAAATTATCCTTTTTCTATGATTATTGAGCAGATTGAGTATCCGCCACCAAAGGAGCATATTAAACCTTTTTGGCCTTTCTCAAGATGATTAAATTTATGAAAAGCAATCAATGATCCAGCTGACCCTGTGTTTCCAAATTCATCCAGAACATTTGGAGCTCTTTTTTCATCAACTTCACCATCAAGCAGTTTATTTAATATCCATTTATTTAGGTTAATATTGGCTTGATGCATCCAGTATTGAGATATGTCATCAGTTGTGAGATTCAGTGAATTAAGTTGCTCTTCAATTAATTGGACTACCATAGGACAGACTTCCTTGAACACACTTCTACCATTTTGCTTAAAGAGGAGCTCATCTTCTTGATAAGTTTTATTTTCAATATGATTAATGAATCCGAATTCATTTCTAATATTATTTGAAAAAACTGTCTTTAGTTTAGTATCCAATATTTTAAATTTATTTTTCGAAGAACTATTTAATTGAACCACTGATGCTGTACAAACGTCACCAAATATAAAATGTGATTCTCGACTTTTCATATTGTTATGAGCGGTAGTAATTTCTGGATTAATGACCAATATAGTTTCTGCTTTACCTGCAGTAATATCTGCCATCGCATTACTTATTCCAAATGTTGTAGAGCTACATGCAACCATCATGTCATAACCATACCCTTCAATTCCGAGTTCATTCTGAATTTCAATTGCAACTGCTGGATATGCACGTTGAAGGTTTGCTGTTGAAACTATGACTGCATCAATATCATCTGCTGTTACACCTGCATTTTTCATAGCATCCTTACCAGCCTTGACACCTATTTCAGCTAATAAGGATAATTCATTAATATCCCTGGCTGGTATTAGGGGTTTCATATAATTTGGATCAAGTGCATGGTCTTTCTCAATGACATACCTATGTTTAATTCCAGATGCTTTTTCAACGAATTCTGATGAGGAGGGTGATAATTCTTTTATGGCCCCGGATGCAATTTCTTCTGAATTATCAGTATTGAATTTTTTTACGTATGCATTGTAGGATTCCATTAATTCATCGTTTGTGATGCCGTAAGGTGGAATCCAGAGCCCAGTTCCTGATATATAAATATTATTCATACGCATTAAGAATAATTGCTTTAGTATAGTATTTTATATGTTTAATGAATATTTAGAAGTCATTGGTGATGAGGGCAACAAAATTCTCTTATCAGCATATTATTCCAAGAATTCAAAAAAATCTGTGCTGATAAATCATGGGATGGCTGAGCACCAACAAAGATATAAAGATTTTATAAATTTTTTAAATTCTAATGGTATTAATGTTTTCATTTATGATCATAGAGGTCATGGAAATAGAATTACCGCATTGGATCCGCTGGGTGTATTTGGAAAAGAAAATGGTTGGAGTCTAGTCGTAAATGATCTTATTAAAGTATCAAACTTTCTTATCAATAAGTATCCTGATCATACATTTTCAATATTAGGACATAGCATGGGTTCATACATCACACTAGATTCAATTCAGTCAGGGAATCCCATAAAAAATTACATTCTTTCTGGGTCTTCAGTTCCAAGCGGATCTATTTTATTGTTTCAACAATTATTTCTTAAGTTCAGTAATTTGATGAGGGGTCGAAATAACTATAGTAATACGATGCATAAGCTAGTATTTGGAGGTTTTAATAAGAGTATTAAACATCCAAGAACTCAATCAGACTGGCTGTCATACTCTACTAATAGTGTTGATGAGTACGTCGCTGATCCATTATGTGGTTTTGTTGTTTCAAACTCACTTTGGGGTGATTTATTGTATGGATTCAAAAGAATTTTTGATAAAAATAGACTTCATTTATATCATCCCAACTTAGATGTATTGATTTTATCGGGTAAAGAAGATGCAGCAGGTAGTTTTGGTTCTGGTCCTAAAAAATTATATGAATTGTTATCTGCACAAATATCTAATTGCAATTTAAAACTTTATGATGCAATGCGGCATGAAATTTTAAATGAAGCCACCAAAAATATTGTTTATCATGACGTTCTAGATTATTTAAATATTAAGTGATTCTCAAAGATAAAACCTACCTAGTTACTGGAGCTGCTCAAGGAATAGGCCTTGGGATCTGTAAATCAATTCTTGAAGCAGGTGGAAAAGTCTCGATGATTGATCTCAATGAAGATCAATTAAATGATGCCGCATTTGAATTAGAAAAAAAATATCCATCTGCAACACTTCCCTTGATTGCAAACCTTACTGAAATGAATTCATTTGCTGAAGCAATACAAAAAACTCATACCTTATTAGGTCCTATCGATGGTTTTTGCAACAGTGCTGCTGCATCTAAAGGTTTGGGTCCTTTTCATGAATATGATTTAAAAGATGTTGAGGCAACTTTAGAATTAAGTTTTACCATTTTATGGAAAGCATTAACTTGCCAAGTTAACTATATTGATAACCATCAAGTAACATCAAGTATTGTTAATATCTCATCCAACTCAGCTATCAGAGGCTATGCTTTTAACTCTATTTATGCAGCTGCAAAAGCTGCTGTAAATAATCTAACTCAATCCGTAGCCAAAGAATTAAGTGGAAGGAATGTTAGGGTTAATGCAATTTCTCCAGGGACAATAAATACTCCAGGTGTCCGGGAATATTTTAAAGCTGAACCAAATGCAAAAAAATATCTTGAATCATCAATCTTACTGGAGCGTATTGGTGAACCTGAAGACATTGGTGATGCTGTCGTATTTTTATTATCACAAAATTCTAATTACATTACCGGTCAAATCATTTCCGTTGATGGGGGTTCATCGATCAATTAATAATGACCTTTAAATATTCTTATCCTGCTCTAGAGAGGGTTGAAAAAAATGAAATGCGTTTTTATAAGGATGCAAATGATGATCTAGTTCCCTCTGTAACAACTGTATTAGACGCTACCGGTGATAAATCAGGTATTACTCAATGGCGAAGAAAAGTAGGCCCTGAACAAGCTGATGCAATTGTTCAAGAAAGTACATTAATAGGAAGCGCAGTCCACGAGGCTATTGAGAATTATTTACTTGGAAAGTCCTGGGATGAATTTACCGATGATAGAAGTGGTTATCTTGCTAAATCAATTTCATCAAAGTTTATTTCATCTTGTCTTAATGGTATTGATGAAGTTTGGGGCCTGGAAAGTGGCTTGATTCTAGATGGACTCTACGCTGGTACAGCAGATTGTATAGGTATTTATAAAGGAAGCCCTGCAATTATTGATTTTAAGACTGCAAAAAAACTTAAACGAAAAGATTGGATCGAAGATTATTTCCTTCAATGCTCAGCTTATGCTAACGCTCATAATGTTATGTTCCAAACCACAATAAAAGATTTAGTTATTTTGATGGTTGATAGAGATTTATTGTTTAAAGAGTTTCACATAAAAAACAATGAGTTTTCTTTATATACTGATAAATGGAAGAAACGTTTAATAAAATTTCATAACAGGAGATAAATTATGAGTAATCTAAAAAATATGCGGGTAGTTATTACGGGTGCAAGTTCTGGGTTTGGCAGTGTAACCGCAAAGCTTCTTGTTGCTCAGGGGTGCAAAGTTACTTTAGGCGCTCGAAGAAAAGATAGACTTGAGGAATTGGTTACAGAACTTGGAGATTTATCAACCTATGAGATTACTGATGTTAAGAAAAAAGACGATCTTGATAAGTTGGTGCAAAAATCAATTGATACATTTGATGGAGTAGATGCAATTATTAATAATGCTGGAATTATGCCCTTATCATTAATCTCAGCAGGAAGAACTGATGAATGGGATGAAATGATAGATGTGAATATCAAGGGTGTTTTATATGGCACCAATGCTGTCTACAAACATTTTATTAACCAAGGTCATGGAAAAATTATCAATATATCTTCAGTTGCAGGAAAGCGAGTTATGCCGGGTAGCGCAGTATATTCTGGAACAAAATATGCAGTAAGGGCTATTTCTGAAGGCACTCGAATTGAATCTTCAGGAGTGATTCAAGTGACATGTATTTATCCTGGGGCATTCAAAACTGAACTAGCCGGCAGCATAAAAGATGAATCAATGCTTGAAGCTTTAATTAAACGAGGTGTTGGAGCTGTTGCTCAGCCAGCTGAAAAGGTAGCTGATGCAATTAAATATGCACTAGAGCAAGATCATGGGGTTTCAGTAAATGAAATAGTAATCAGGCCAACTGCTCAAGACGCTTGATTTCCTAAAATCATATCCGCGCATTTAATTCCAATTACATTACTGATTGCATTAGTATTTCCTGATATTAATTCTGGAAGAATTGATGCATCAGCAACTCTTAAATTTTTAACATCATGAACTCGCAATTCTGGATCAACAACTGAAGATGAATCGAGACCCATTTTACATGTACCAACAGGGTGATAGACAGATAAAGCAGTGCTTTTCAAAAAATTTTTGAGCATATCATTATTTGTAATTTCCTCACCGGGTGCAATTTCTTTAGCATTTAGCTCTTTCATGATGTTGGTTTTAAAGAACTTTCTTACAATTTTGATGCCTTCTAATAGAATTTCTGTATCACGCTCATCACTAAGATATCCATAATCAATAATTGGGCTATCAAAAATGTCAGAGTTTTTAAGCTTAACTGATCCTTTGCTGAAGGGTTTTAGTTGGCATACAGATGCAGTTATCCCATGAATGGGACGTATTTTTCCATCTTTATGATATTCACCAGCTCCAGGTGCAAAGTGAACTTGAAAGTCAGGATTTTCAGAATTCTCATCAAGCTTAAAAAATACTCCCACATCGGCAGCTGCATAAGAAAATAAACTGGGCTTATTTCTATAATAATTAATAAGATGCTTGATAACGTTTATTCCTCTTAACTCCTCATAAAAAGTGCTGTAACCATCAACGGTTGCTGAAATATTGACTGTTAAATGATCTTGCAAATTCTTCCCAACATTTTTATTAGGTATTAGCGGTTCGATACCAATTTTATTTAAATCCCTAGGATCACCAATTCCTGAAAGATTTAATATTTTTGGTGTATTTATTGAGCCCGCTGATAAAACTATTTCAGAATCGCACATAGCTGTGAGCCTCTTACCATTAATTGAATAAATAACTCCTATAGCTTTATGATTATTTATAACTATTTTGTGGACGAGGGCATTGCAAAGCACCTCAAGGTTTTGCCTGTCTTTGATAGGTTTTAAAAACGCGTCAGCTGAACTAAAGCGTCTACCATTTTTAATATTAACTTGATAATAACCAACACCCTCTTGATTGGAGCCATTAAAGTCGTTTGTCTTTTTGATTCCTGCTTCTTCTACTGCCTCAATAAACTGATTAGATATTGGTAATGAATAATTATGTTTATCAACCCAAACATCTCCAAAATTTCCATGAAATTGATTTGTTATCTCTTGATTATTTTCTATTGATCTAAACAGAGGTAATAATTCAGCATAACTCCAGCCGTAACATCCATTCTGAGAAAATTTATCGTAATCATTGGCTTGACCTCTTATGTACACCATGCCGTTAGTAGAGCTTGATCCACCTAAGGTCTTGCCTCTTGGTGAATTAATTGATCTGTTGTGTAAATTTTTTTGTTTTAACGACTCATAAGACCAACCAAATTTTTTATCCTTAAAAAGACTACTGGCGCCCATTGGCATAGTTATCTTCGTACTCTTATCAGCTGGCCCAGCCTCAAGAAGCAATACATTACAGTCAGGATTTTTTGATAAGCGATTTGCCAATGCACAACCTGCACTTCCTGCACCTATGATGATATATTTATATTTTTTCATTTGGAGAAACTAGATGCGTCAAATTATTGCAATTGGTGGAGGAGGGTTTGGAAGGACTGTAAATAAGAATCATATTGAACAGTATATTTTAGATCAATCCTCAAAATCTAATCCAAATATCCTTTTTATTCCAACCGCTAGTGCAGAGCCACCTGATTATATTAATAACTTCTACAAAGTTTTTGACAAACTTTCATGTAACCCAAATCACCTATCATTATTTAAAAGGACTCCTGATTTAAAAACATTATTTTCCAGTCAAGATATTTTTTTTATAGGTGGTGGGAATACTAAAAGTATGCTGGCTGTCTGGAGAGAATGGGGCATTGATAAGTTACTTAAAGAGGCATATATAAATGGGAAGATTATGTCTGGAGTAAGTGCTGGGGCAATTTGTTGGTTTGAAAAAGGGATTACAGATTCTTGGGATGCAGAACTAAAACTCTTAGACTGTCTTGGAATCATTAAAGGCAATTGCTGCCCTCATT
>CACMYW010000015.1:0-19489 GCA_902617955.1 uncultured SAR86 cluster bacterium | reverse complement strand
TTTATTTTTTGCAGAAGTGTTAATGCAAATATCCATGCCCCTTATTTTGTCAATGTGATCATAATTAATTTCGGGAAAAATAATTTGCTCTTTGATTCCCATGCTGAAGTTCCCTTGCCCATCAAATGATTTTGGATTTAATCCTCTAAAATCCCTTTCTCTTGGAATAGCAATATGTATAAGTCTTTCTAAAAAATCATACATACGTTTGCCGCGCAAAGTTACTTTGCAACCTATAGGCCAGCCGTCTCTAATTTTAAAGCTAGCAACAGATTTTCTTGCCTTAGTAACAACTGGCTTCTGGCCGGTTATTGCCTGCAAATCATTCTGGGCAGACTCAAGATGCTTCTTATCAATTGCAGCCTCACCAACGCCCATATTTACAACAATTTTTGTTACCCTTGGAACAGCCATAACATTATCTAAGCCAAGAGTCTCTTTAAGTTGAGGTACTATCTCTTTGTTAAAAGTTTCTTTTAAGTTCATGTTTATATTTTTGAGTTGTCTGATTTAAAAATTCTTGTTTTTACATCATCTTTAATTTCATATCCAATGCGATCGGCTTTTTTCTTTTTTGGATTCCAAATAGCTAAGTTTGAAATAGCAATGGCTGCTTCTTGTTCAACAATACCTCCGGTAACACCCATTTGAGGGTTAGGTTTTGTATGTTTTTTTACTAAGTTTAAGCCGGTAACAATAGCTTTATTACCTTTAAGGATTTTTTGCAAAGTTCCTCTTTTACCCAAATCTTTCCCAGCAATTACTACTACTTCATCACCGCTTATAAACTTAGTTTTTGTATGTAGTGAAGACATGTCTATAAAACCTCAGGTGCTAAAGATAATATTTTCATAAAATTCCCTGAACGGAGCTCTCTCGTCACAGGACCAAAGACCCTAGTACCTATAGGTGCTTGTTGCTGATTAAGTAAAACAGCAGCATTTTCATCAAATTTAATCAATGAACCATCTCTTCGTCTAACGCCTTTTTTTGTTCGAACAATCAGGGCATTTACGACTTGGCCTTTTTTAACTTTACCTTGAGGAATTGCTTCCTTAACAGCAACTTTAACTATATCCCCAATTCTTGCATATCTTCGCTTTGAGCCTCCAAGCACCTTGATGCACATAACGCTTCTGGCTCCGCTGTTGTCAGCAATGTTAAGGATAGATTGCATCTGAATCATGATGAAGGCTCCTCATTTGATTGAGTTTCTTCAGCTTCAACAGCTTTATCATTACTGGCAGTCGCAGAATCAATTAGTAACCAAGTTTTATTTTTTGAATAAGGCTTACATTCTTGGACGGTGACAACATCGCCCATCTTTGCTGAATTGCTTTCATCATGAGCATGAATCTTAGTAGATCGTTTAATAATCTTTCCATACTTAGGATGTTTAACCTTTCTCTCTACCTTAACTGTAATTGTTTTATCTGCTTTATCACTAACAACAACACCAGATAAGAGTCTTGCATTCGAGCTCATGATTTTGTTTCCTCATTATTTTTTTCATTAATAACAGTTTTGATTTGAGCAATTTTTGTCTTTGACTCTCTCAATAAATGACTCTCATTCAACTGGCCTGTCTTGTGCTTAATCCTATTAGAAAACTGAGCTTCTCTCTCATCAAGAAGCATTTTTTCAAGCTGATCAACTTTTTGTGATCTTAAGGTTTCAATGTATTTTTCTTTAGCTTTAGCCATAATTTATTTCTGTACAAAAGTAGTTTTTACAGGGAGCTTTGCAGCAGCCAATCTAAATGCTTCTCTAGCTGTTTCTTCTTCAACCCCTGACATTTCATATAACATCTTTCCTGGCTGAACTAGAGCGACCCAGTACTCAACGTTACCCTTGCCTTTACCCATTCGAGTTTCAAGAGGCTTTTTAGTTATTGGTTTGTCAGGAAAAATCCTAATCCAAATATTTCCTCCACGTTTGATATAACGTGTCATGGCTCGCCTTGCAGCTTCAATTTGTCTGGCAGTAATCCTGCCACGAGTAGAAGCCTTTAAGCCATATTTACCGAAAGCAACGGTGTTACCACTTTGAGCAAGGCCTCTATTACGACCTTTATGCATTTTTCTGAATTTTGTTTGCTTTGGTTGTAACATTTTCTAATACCTATAATTCCGCTTTAAATGGGTCTTCCATAATTTCCCCACGATAAACCCAAACTTTGACACCTATAATTCCATATGTAGTTGCAGCTTCTGCAGTTCCATAGTCCACATCCGCTCTGAGAGTATGCAAAGGCACCCTGCCTTCTCGATACCATTCCGTTCTTGCGATCTCAGCTCCACCTAATCTACCAGAGACCTCAGTTCTCACCCCTTTAGCTCCTTGTCTAAGCGCACTCTGGACTGCCCTCTTCATAGCTCTCCTGAACTGCACCCTTCTTTCGAGCTGTTGTGCGATACCTTCAGCAAGGATGGTTGCATCAAGATCAGGTTTTCTTACTTCTTTTATTTGAACTTGAGCAGGGCGATTTACAATTTTTTCTATAGATTTTTTGATGTTTTCAATCTCTTCTCCCTTTTTCCCAATAATGATTCCGGGCCTAGATGTATGAATTGAAACAGTAAAATTTTGAGCTGATCTGTCAATCTCAACTTTGCTTACTGACGAAAACCTAAGCTTATTCTTTAAAAAATCTCTTACTTTCAAGTCTTCAATTAGATTTTCTTTAAAGGTCTTTCCTTTGGCGTACCAATTGGCATTATGTTTTTTTACAACACCAAGACGAAAACCTGTTGGATGAACTTTTTGACCCATTATTTCTCCTGATCCGATAAGATAATTTCAATGTGACAGGTTGGCTTTATGATCCTATCAGCCCTACCTCTTGCTCTGGGCCTCATTCTTTTAAGCCTCATTCCTTGATTGACCATAATGGATTTGACTTCCAATGTATCAATATCAAGCTTGTTATTGTTTTCGGCATTTGCAATTGCTGATTCAAGTAATTTTTTAATAACAGATGCAGCCTTTTGTTTGCTGAATGTTAAAAAGTCCATTGCATCTTGGACAGATTTACCTCTAATCACATTAGCGACTAATCCTGCTTTCTGAGGTGAAAGTCTTGATCCTTTTAAATATGCTCTTGTATCCATTATTGAGCTTTCCTATCACCTGAATGAAGTTTAAATGTTCGTGTTATTGCAAACTCTCCTAGTTTATGCCCAACCATATCTTCATTTATGAAGACTGGCACGTGCTGTCTTCCGTTATGAACAGAAATTGTTAATCCAACCATTGACGGAGAAATCATTGACCGTCTTGACCAAGTTTTAATTGGTTTCTTGCTGTTTTCAGCAATTGCTTGATCCACTTTCTTTTGAAGCGAGATATCAATAAAGGGTCCTTTTTTTAACGATCGTGGCATGACTATTTCCTCTTAGCTCTTCTTCGTACAATTAAGTTATCAGACCTAGTATTTTTTCTAGTTTTATAACCTTTAGTAGGAACACCCCATGGAGTTGAAGGATGTCTACCCCCAGATGTTCTCCCTTCACCACCGCCATGAGGGTGATCAATTGGGTTCATAGCAACACCTCTAACAGTTGGTCTAACTCCTCTCCATCTCTTGGCACCAGCTTTTCCCAAAGATCTTAAGTTGTTTTCTGGATTTGAGACAACCCCGATTGTTGCACGGCACTCAGAAAGAATCTTTCTCATTTCACCTGACTGCAGCCTCAAGGTTGTATAGATACCTTCTTTTGCTACAACTCTTGCAGAGGTTCCAGCTGATCTTGCAATTTGAGCTCCTTTTCCTGGCTTCATCTCAACACAATGAACATTTGTACCAAGAGGTATGTTGCTTAAAGGCATGCTATTACCTGGAGCGATTTCAGTTTTTTCAGATGATGAAATTGAAGCTCCAATCTTTAATTTAGATGGCGCAATAATGTAAGATTTTTCACCATCAATATATTGAATTAATGCGATGTGAGCTGATCGATTGGGATCGTATTCAATTCTTAGAACTGTCGCAGGGACATCAACCTTTGTTCTCTTAAAATCTACAATTCTATAATGTTGTTTATGTCCACCGCCCTGATGACGAACGGTAATCCTTCCATTATTATTTCGGCCACCATTTTTTGATTTTTTATCAAGCAATGGCTTATGAGGCTTACCTTTATAAAGATCTGACTTAACAGAAACAACAAACCTTCTTCCAGCACTTGTTGGTTTTGCTTTAATAATTGCCATTAGTTAACACCCTCAAACTGAATTTCTGAACCTTCTTTTAATGAGACAAACGCTTTTTTAAAGTTAGATTTTTTATAGGTGCCAAACCTATTTCTTTTATTTTTGCCTTTGACTATTGAAGTGGTGACTGATTTCACTTCTACATTAAATAGTTTTTCAACAGCTTTCTTAATTTCTAATTTATTAGCATTAATATTTACTTTAAATACAACCTGATTTTTCTCAGAAGCAAGCTTTGATGCCTTCTCAGTAATGTAAGGAGAATCAATTAATGTAAGGATTTTTTCTTGATTCATTTTACCCAAGCCTCTATTAATGAAAGTGCTTCGGGTGTGATTGCAACCTTGTCAGACCTTAGAAGCACAACGGGATTAATTTCTTTGACAGTTACTACCTCTACATGAGGGATATTCCTTGCTGATAGGTATATATTTGTATCCATTTCATCAAGGATGATTAGTACGCTATCAAGACCGGCATCTTTTATAATTTTTGCCATCACCTTGGTTTTAGGAGCCTCTAGTGTAGGCTTAGCTAGACCAATTATTCTTTCTTGTCTATAAAGCTCTGAAAGTATTGAGCGAATAGCAGCTCTATACATTTTCTTATTAATCTTCTTAGAGTAATCTCTTGGTACTGCAGCAAAAGGAACACCGCCTCCACGCCATATTGGACTTCTAATGGTACCTGCTCTTGCTCTTCCTGTTCCTTTTTGTCTATAAGGTTTCTTACCACCACCGCGAACTTCAGATCTAGTTTTTTGCTTGTGAGATCCCTGTCTCGCGCCTGCCAAGAAAGTAACTACTGCCTGGTGAACCAAATCTTCATTAAAATCCTTTCCAAAAACTGACTCCGGAAGACTGATATCAGTTTTTGATTCACTATTAACTAAATTAAGCTTCATGATGTTTTAACCGAATGAGAAAGCTTTAACGTCGACCCAGTTGGACCAGGAACAGCTCCCTTGATATAAATTAAGTTATTTTCAATATCAGTTTGAACAACTTCTAAGTTCTGAACAGTTTTTTGTACATTACCCATTTGTCCTGACATTTTCTTACCCTTCCAAACCCTCCCAGGTGTTTGACATTGACCAGTGGATCCATGGGCTCTATGTGATAATGAATTACCATGTGTGGCATCTTGCATTCTAAAGTTATGCCGTTTTATAACACCTGCATAACCTTTACCCTTAGATGTACCAGTAACATCAACTTTTTGGCCAGCTTCAAATACAGAGGCATCAACATGTAAACCTACTTTAAGATCATCAACATCAGATGTGCGGAACTCATGTAGCTTTCCTGGGTTAACATTATGTTTTTTGAAATATTCAGCTTGCGATTTTTTGAGTTTCTTTTTCTTAAAAAATTGCTTAGAAATCACTACAGAACTGTAGCCATCTCTATCAGATGTTTTAATATCAGTAACGAAATTTCCCGCAACAGAAACAACAGTTACAGGAATTGATGTACCGTCTTCTTGAAAAAGACGCGACATTCCAGCTTTTTTTCCAATTAAGCCTATGCTCAATTTAATCTCCTTCTTACGGGGCTTTACCCTCTATGGCCGCTATTGCGTTAATAATTTCAAATTAGCCTAAGCTAATTTGAACATCTACTCCTGATGAAAGGTCAAGCTTCATTAGAGCATCAACCGTTTTATCAGTAGGTTGAACAATATCCATCAACCTTTTATATGTTCTAATCTCATACTGATCTCTTGCATCTTTATCTTTGTGCGGTGAAATCAGTACTGTAGTTCTCTCTTTTTTAACTGGCAAAGGGATTGGTCCTTTGACTACAGCTCCAGTCTTCTTTGCAGTTTCTGATATAAGTTTTGCAGATGCATCAATCAGCCTATAATCAAAAGCTTTTAAGCGTATTCTTATATTCTGATCTTCCATACAATCTCTTTCTAATATCGCAAAGGTTGCGTATTCTAGGCTTCCTAAGGGCTATATGTCAACTTTAAATTGTTGTTTATTTATGCAGTTTTTAGTTGTTCTGCAATGTTGTTTGGAACCTCAGCATACTTTAGAAATTCCATTGAAAAACTAGCTCTTCCTTGAGTTTGTGAGCGAACATCCGTTGCATAACCAAACATCTCTGAAAGAGGTACTTCTGACCTAACAACTTTTCCTGCAGGAATCTCATCCATACCCTGAATAATTCCTCGCCTTCTGTTCAAGTCACCAACCACATCACCCATATGTTCTTCTGGGGTAACCACCTCAACCTTCATCACAGGCTCTAACAGAACAGGCTTTGCCTTTAAAGCACCTTCTTTTAAAGCCATTGATCCAGCAATCTTAAAAGCCATCTCACTTGAATCTACATCATGAAAAGAACCATCATATAAGGTTGCTTTTAAGGCAAGCAATGGATATCCGGCAACAACACCATTTTGCATTTGCTCCTGAATGCCTTTGTTAACCGATGGTATATATTCTTTAGGTATAACACCACCAACAATCTCATCAACAAATTCGTACTCATCATCGAGCCCGAGAGGCTCTAATTTCAACCAAACATGGCCGTACTGTCCTCGACCTCCACTTTGTCTAACAAATTTACCTTCAATCTCTACGGCTTCTCTAATAGTTTCTCTGTATGCTACCTGAGGCTTACCAATGTTTGCTTCAACTGAAAACTCCCTTTTCATTCTATCTACCAATACATCAAGATGAAGCTCGCCCATTCCGGAAATAATTGTTTGCCCAGATTCCTCGTCAGTGTTAACTCTAAATGATGGATCCTCTTGGGCTAGCTTTCCAAGTGCAATAGACATTTTTTCTTGGTCAGCTTTAGATTTTGGTTCAACAGCTACGGAAATAACTGGTTCAGGGAAGTCCATTCTCTCTAATACAATCTCATTTGACCCATCGCACAGCGTATCACCTGTTGTAATATCTTTTAGACCAATACATGCTGCAATATCACCAGCTCTTATCTCTTTTAACTCATTTCTGTTATTAGAATGCATCTGGACCATTCTTCCAATACGTTCTTTTTTGCCTTTTGTTGAGTTAATTACCGAATCTCCAACGGACACAACGCCTGAATAAACTCTAATAAAAGTTAATGTTCCAACAAATGGATCGGTTGCAATTTTAAATGCAAGTGCTGAAAAGGGCTCTTCATCTGATGATTGTCTAGAAGCTTCAATCTCCTCTTCACCGGGAAGAGTACCTTTAATTGCTTCAACTTCATCTGGAGCAGGTAAAAAGTCAATTACTGCATCTAATACAGCTTGCACACCCTTATTCTTAAAAGCGCTTCCGCAAAGTGCAGGTACAATCTCATTACCAATTGTTCTAATTCTAAGGCCTTCTTTAATCTGCTCAATTGTCAATTCACCAGACTCTAAGTAAGCTTCCATGAGCTCTTCATTTGCTTCTGCAGCATTTTCTACCATTTCTTCTCGCAGTTCGTTGCACCTAGCAGCTAACTCTTCAGGTATTTCCTTTGAATCAAATGTAAGTCCCTGATCAGATTCGTTCCAATAGATAGCTCTCATATTAATTAAATCAACAACACCTTTAAATTCTTCTTCACTACCGATATTTAGTTGAAGCGGAACTACAGTAGCTTTTAGTCTGTCACGAATTTGTTCTACAACTCTTTCAAAGTCTGCACCAGCTCTATCCATTTTGTTTACAAATACAATTCTTGGAACTTTATATCGATTAGCTTGCCTCCAAACTGTTTCAGATTGAGGCTCGACTCCTGATGTTCCACAAAATACTACGACCGCTCCATCAAGAACCCTTAAAGATCTCTCAACTTCAATAGTAAAGTCGACGTGTCCAGGTGTATCAATGATATTAACCCTATGTTCTGGATATTGCTGCTCCATCCCCGACCA
This sequence comes from uncultured SAR86 cluster bacterium, assembly GCA_902617955.1. Lineage (GTDB taxonomy): Bacteria > Pseudomonadota > Gammaproteobacteria > Magnimaribacterales > D2472 > MED-G82. The sequence continues at coordinate 11,410 of CACMYW010000015.1, read as the reverse complement.
AAAGCAAGTTGTTGCGGCAGAGGTAATGGTAATACCTCTTTCTTGTTCTTGCTCCATCCAGTCCATGGTAGCCGCACCGTCATGAACCTCACCGATCTTATGTGAAAGACCTGTATAAAATAGTACCCTCTCAGTAGTTGTTGTTTTACCTGCGTCCACGTGGGCACATATACCAATATTTCTATACTTATTTAACTCAGTAGTTCTAGCCATATCTTGGTCTCGTTTTAAAATCTAAAGTGTGAAAAAGCTTTATTAGCTTCAGCCATTTTGTGAACGTCTTCTCTTTTCTTAACAGCAGAACCTTTTCCTTCAGATACATCTGAGAGTTCTCCGGCTAGACGTTGAGGCATTGATTTTTCTGATCTTTTTCTAGCAGCATCCACAAGCCATCGCATTGCTAAGGCCTGTCTTCTTGAAGGTCTCACCTCAATTGGAACCTGATATGTAGCACCACCTACTCTTCTGGATTTGACTTCTACTACGGGCCCAACTTCCTCTAAGGCTTTTTTGAAAATCTCTATTGGATCAGTCTTAATCTTTTGATCAATGCTATCAAAAGCACCGTAAACAATTTTTTCAGCAACTGATTTTTTTCCATCTTTCATGATGTGATTCATGAATTTGGCTACAACTAAATCTTTATATTTCGGATCAGGTAAAACTTTTCTCTTTTCTGGACTACGTCTTCTTGGCATTATTATTTACCTTTCTTTGCCCCATATTTAGAGCGTCTTTGTTTTCTATTTGCTACACCTGATGTATCCAATGAGCCCCTTACAGTATGATATCTAACACCAGGCAAATCTTTAACTCTTCCGCCTCTTATAAGGACAACTGAGTGCTCCTGAAGATTATGGCCTTCTCCACCAATGTAAGAGGTCACCTCATAGCCGCTAGTTAATCTAACTCTGCAAACCTTTCTTAAAGCAGAATTTGGTTTCTTTGGAGTAGTAGTATAAACCCGAGTGCACACTCCTCTTCTTTGTGGGGAGTTCTCAAGCGCAGGAACGTCTGTTTTCCTAGTTTTTGGTTTTCTAGGTTTTCTGATTAATTGATTAACTGTTGCCATAATTATTTACTGTGCGCGATTGTATATATGAGTGAGTACATGGTCAATATTATTCCTCAGTTTCTTGAAGTTCTTGTCTTAATGCTGCTTCGATTTCATCAGCAGTAAGCATTGACTCTTCTTCTGTTGAAGTTTTTTTGTTTTGCATCTTGTCGTGGTACTCCATACCAGTACCTGCAGGAATTAACCTACCAACAACAACATTCTCTTTTAATCCTCTTAATACATCTTTCTTACCTGTCACGGAAGCTTCTGTAAGAACACGTGTTGTTTCTTGGAAAGAAGCAGCTGAGATGAATGAATTGGTTGTTAGAGAGGCTTTTGTAATACCTAGAAGAACTCTTTCAAAAGAAGCCTCTTGCTTGCCAGCATCTTTAGCTTTTTCATTTTCTTCGACTAAGTCAGAGTATTCAACTTGATCTCCTTGGATGAATTTTGTTTCTCCGCCATCAAGTATTAAAGCCTTTCTGAGCATCTGCCTCAAAATAGTCTCAATGTGTTTATCATTTATAGAAACCCCTTGAAGTCTATAAACATCTTGAATCTCATTGACTATGAAATTGGTGAGTTCAGGAATTCCTCGCAATCTAAGTATGTCATGTGGACTTAAGGGTCCATCAGAAATAATATCTCCCTTCTCAACCTGCTCTCCCTCAAACACGGTAAGAATCCTATGTTTTTGTATAAGCATTTCTACGTTCTGAGCTTTTTTAGTTGCGCCATCTGGAGTTATTACGAGCCTTACTTTACCTTTGGTTTCCTTACCAAAAGAAACTAGACCTGATTCTTCTGCAAGAACCGCTGCATCTTTAGGTTTTCTGGCCTCAAATAAATCTGCAACTCTTGGTAAGCCACCGGTAATATCTTTTGTCTTCGAGCCTTCTAAGGGAATCCTAGCTAAAACCTCACCAGCAGAAATAGATCCTCCATCTTTGAGGTTAATTAATGCCTTGGCAGGCATCGTGTAATTTGCAGGAGCCTTGTGATCACCAATAGTTAAAACTTTGCCTCGACCATCAACTACGGATATTGAAGGGGCTAGTTCTTTTCCTGCAGAGGGTCTTTCAGAGGTTTCAATTACTTCTACGCTGCTCATTCCAGTAAGTTCATCTGTTTTAGCTCTAACAGTTACTCCATCAACTATGTCTGTGAATTTAATCTTTCCTTTAACTTCAGAAATAATTGGGCGAGTATATGGATCCCATCCAGCAACCTTTGTTCCAGGCTCAATGGTTGCACCATTTTTTACAAATAAGGTAGATCCATAAGGGATTTTATGTTTTTCAACAAGCTTCCCCTGATCATCGCTTAAAGTAACTAAAGTATTTCTAGAGATAACAACTTCATTTTTATCTTTATTTGTAACTGTTTTAATATCATCAGAAAAATTGATTACGCCCTTATTTTCTATAACTACAGCATTATCTTCTGAAGAGCTTGATGCAGCACCACCGATATGGAATGTTCTCATTGTCAATTGAGTACCAGGCTCACCAATCGATTGGGCAGCAACAACCCCAACTGCTTCTCCTCTATGAACTAAATGACCTCTTGCAAGGTCACGCCCATAACATTTAGAACAGACTCCATATTTTGATTCACAGGTCATTGGAGATCTTACTTTTAAAGAGCTTAAATTGAGATCATCAATAACCGGAATAGAATCCTCATCGATCATGTGTCCAGCTGGGAAAATTTCTTTTCCATCTTTGTCGGTAATTTTTTCAGCTATGACCCTACCAAGAATTCTTTCAGTAAGAGGCTGAATAATCTCACCTCCATCTATTATTGATGAAATTACAATTGATTGATCAGTTCCACAATCTTCTTCGATTACAACAGAGTCCATAGCAACATCACAAAGCCTTCTAGTAAGGTATCCAGAGTTTGCAGTTTTCAATGCAGTATCAGCTAGGCCCTTACGAGCTCCATGAGTTGAAATGAAGTATTGAAGAACAGACAAACCCTCTCTAAAGTTTGCAGTAATTGGGGTTTCTATAATTGATCCATCAGGCTTTGACATAAGACCTCTCATACCTGATAACTGCCTAATCTGTGCAGGCGAGCCTCTAGCTCCAGAATCAGCGTAAATAAATACAGAGTTAAATGATGGCTGTTCAGCTTCTTTTCCATCCTCATCCACAGCAACGTCAGTACTAATCTTAGCCATCATTGCCTTAGCAACCTTTTCATTTGCGCGCGACCAAATGTCGATAACTTTATTATATCGTTCACCCTGGGTTACAAGGCCTGAAGAAAACTGACTCTCAATTTCTTTTACTTCTTTCTCAGCTGAATCGATAATTGAAGGCTTTTCTTCTGGAATAACAAAATCATCTACACCAATAGATGAACCGGATCGGGTTGAATAATCAAATCCAAGGTACATTAACTGATCAGCAAAAATTACAGTCGATTTCAATCCCGCCTTTCTGTAAGAGATATCAATTAATTTTGAAATGAGTTTTTTATCTAATGTCTTATTAACATTATCGAAGCCAACTTCAATAGGTGTAATCCTCCAGATCAAAACCCTTCCAACTGTTGTCTCTTCAAGAAACTTTCCTTTGTCAGCATTTGTAATTCTTACTTTAATCTTTGCATGCAGATCTATGGTCTCAGATTCATAAGCTCTAAGAACTTCATCTGGATTACTAAATACCCTTCCAGATCCTGCAGCACCAATTTTTTCTCTAGTCATATAGTAAAGACCCAGGACAACATCTTGAGATGGGTTGATGATTGGCTCTCCATTTGCAGGAGATAAAATATTATTTGTTGACATCATTAAAGCCCTAGCCTCAAGTTGTGCTTCAATTGTTAACGGAACATGAACCGCCATTTGGTCACCATCAAAATCAGCATTAAAAGCAACACATACTAATGGATGAAGCTGTATAGCTTTTCCCTCAACCAACAATGGTTCAAAAGCTTGGATGCCTAGCCTATGGAGAGTTGGAGCCCTGTTCAGAAGAACAGGATGTTCTCTAATGACTTCTTCAAGTATCTCCCAAACTTCTGGGGTCTCTCTTTCAACCAACTTTTTAGCAGCTTTAATAGTTGTAGCTAACTCTCTCTGTTCAAGCTTGCCGTAGACATATGGCTTAAATAGTTCAAGGGCCATTTTCTTTGGTAAGCCGCATTGATGAAGTTTCAAATTAGGACCAGCTACGATCACAGATCTACCAGAATAGTCAACTCGCTTACCTAGGAGGTTTTGTCTGAATCTTCCACCCTTACCTTTGATCATATCAGCCAATGATTTGAGTGGTCTCTTGTTGGTGCCGGTAATGACTCTGCCTCTTCTTCCATTGTCTAGAAGCGCATCTACACTCTCTTGAAGCATTCTTTTCTCATTCCTTACAATAATGTCAGGAGCACCAAGCTCAAGGAGTCTTCTTAACCTATTGTTCCTATTAATTACCCTACGGTATAAATCATTTAGATCAGAAGTTGCAAATCGCCCGCCTTCTAAAGGGACGAGTGGCCTTAAATCAGGTGGAAGAACTGGCAATGCATTCATGATCATCCATTCAGGCTTATTACCAGAATCTTTAAAGGCCTCAAGCAGCTTTAAACGCTTTGAAAGCTTCTTTAGCTTAGTTTCAGAGTTTGTTTGAGGTACTTCTTCTCTTATTATCTTAATTTCTTCATCTAAATCTATTTCTTGAAGCAGTTGTTGAACAGCCTCAGCCCCCATACCAGCTGTGAATTCATCACCATATTCATCAAATGCTTCAATATATTCTTCTTCTGTTAGGATTTGGCATTTTTCTAGTTCTGTTAGGCCTGGATCAGTGATGATGTAGCTTTCAAAATAAAGGACTCTTTCAATCTCTCTTAAAGTTAAATCTAATAGCAAGCCTATTCTTGATGGTAATGATTTAAGGAACCAGATATGAGCAACAGGAGCTGCTAATTCGATATGCCCCATTCTGTCCCGTCTTACTTTTGCCAGCGTCACTTCTACACCACATTTTTCGCAAACTACACCTCTGTGCTTCATTCTCTTATATTTTCCGCAAACGCACTCGTAGTCCTTAACCGGACCAAAAATCTTTGCACAAAATAAGCCATCACGTTCAGGCTTAAAGGTTCTATAGTTGATAGTTTCTGGTTTTTTGACCTCACCAAATGACCATGACCTCACCATTTGAGGAGAAGCTAGGCCTGCACTAATAGAAGAAAAATCTTCTTGGTTAGACTTTAATAAGTTTAATAAATCTCTCAAAATTTTCTCCTAGTTTTCTGAATCAAGTTCAATGTTAATTCCTAAGGACTTTATCTCTTTACTAAGAACATTAAATGACTCAGGTACATTTGCATCCATAGCATAATTTCCATCTACAATGTTTTTATACATCTTCGTTCTACCAGAAACATCGTCCGATTTAACTGTAAGCATTTCCTGAAGTGTGTAAGCTGCTCCATAAGCTTCGAGCGCCCATACCTCCATCTCACCAAATCTTTGCCCACCAAACTGTGCTTTACCGCCTAGAGGCTGCTGAGTAACAAGACTATATGAACCAGTAGATCTGGCATGCATCTTGTCATCAACAAGGTGATTCAGTTTAATCATATACATGTAACCTACGGTTACCGGTCTTTCAAACTTCCTGCCTGTTCTTCCGTCATAAAGGGTGATCTGACCAGACTCATCCAAACCTGCTTCGGTGAGAAGCGACTTAATCTGTGATTCTTTAGCACCATCAAAGACTGGCGTAGCAACTGGCATTCCATCCCTAAGATTTCCAGCAAGCGTCATAATTTCAGTGTTTGATAATGAGTTTAAGTTTTCCTTAATAGCTGCATCACTGTTGTAAAGTTTGTTTAAATATTTTTTAAGCTCATCAGCTTTAGCATTTTCATTCATCATGAGATTAATTTTTTCTCCGATGCCTTTTGCCGCAGCACCTAAATGTGTTTCTAGAACCTGACCAACATTCATCCTAGAGGGCACACCCAGAGGATTTAAAACTACGTCAACAGAATTACCCTGCTCATCATATGGCATGTCTTCGATTGGCATAATCTCGGAAATGACTCCTTTATTGCCATGACGACCAGCCATCTTATCTCCTGGCTGAATGCGTCTTTTAATTGCCATGTAAACTTTAACAATCTTGATAACACCAGGTGCTAAATCGTGCCCGCGAGTAATTTTTTGCTTTCTCTCTTCGAACTTTTCTTTAATTTCTTTGAGATGTTTCTTTAACTGCTTTTCAGCATCTTCGATTTTTGTGTTCGCATTTTCATTATCAGTTCTTACTGACAATAATGAATCAAGCTCTAGCTCTGAAAGATCAGAGGCATCTGGCTTTGAGCCTTTCTTTAAGCCAGTTCCTTTAACAACTTTGTTGCCTTTAATTAAGTCAACTAATCTAATTTTTGTTGCCTGATTAACAATTCTGATTTCGTCATCGGAATCTTTTTGTGCATCTGCTAGATGGTCAGCTTCAATGGACTTTGTTCTCTCATCCTTTTCAACACCATCTCGAGTAAAGACTTCTACTCCTATAACTGTTCCATTTGTACTTGAAGGAACTCGAAGTGAAGAATCTTTTACATCTGAAGCCTTTTCACCAAATATAGCACGTAGTAGTTTTTCTTCAGGCGAAAGCTGTGTCTCACCTTTAGGAGTAATTTTACCGACCAATATATCACCAGCTTTTACTTCAGCACCTACGTAAACAATTCCACAATCATCTAACTTTCCTAAAGAACCCTCACCAACATTTGGAATATCAGCAGTTATTTCTTCAGAACCTAATTTGGTATCCCTTGCAATGCAAGTCAATTCTTGAATATGAATTGATGTAAATCTGTCCTCTCTTGCAACTTTTTCCGATAACAATATTGAATCCTCAAAGTTGTAGCCATTCCATGGCATGAAAGCAATTCTAATGTTTTGACCTAGCGCCAATTCACCATTATCTACAGAAGGGCCATCTGCAAGAATATCTCCAGCAACTACCTTATCCCCAACAGAGACTAACGGACGCTGATTGATGCATGTGTTTTGATTTGATCGGGTATATTTAATTAGATTGTAAATATCAACAGAATCATTCGATTTAGCATCAGTTACCCTAACAACAATACGTCCAGCATCGACACTTTCAACCACACCATTGTTATTTGCAACAACACATACACCTGAATCACCTGCAACTACAGTTTCAAACCCTGTACCCACAAGAGGTTTTTCCGGCTTTAGCACCGGTACTGCTTGTCGTTGCATGTTCGAGCCCATAAGAGCTCTATTTGCGTCATCATGCTCTAAGAATGGAATTAATGATGCTGCAACTGATACAACTTGTTGAGGTGCTACATCCATTAAGTCGATTCTTTCAGATGACATAAGACTAGATTCTCCGTTGTATCTGACAGGAATCAGGTCATCCATAAATTTATTTGATTTGTCTAAAGCAGCATTTGCTTGGGCTATAACATGCTCGGCCTCATCAATCGCTGAGAGATAAATTATTTCATGAGTAACTTTGCCTTTAACTACTTTACGGAAAGGGGTTTCAATAAAACCGTAATCATTTGTTCGTGCATAGCATGCAAACGAATTAATCAGGCCGATATTAGGTCCTTCAGGAGTCTCAATAGGACAAAGTCTCCCGTAATGAGTGGGGTGAACATCTCTAACCTCAAATCCAGCTCTTTCCCTAGTTAAACCACCAGGCCCCAAGGCAGATACTCTTCTTTTATGAGTAATCTCCGAAAGGGGGTTATTTTGATCCATAAATTGTGATAACTGACTTGAACCAAAAAATTCTTTTATTGCCGCGGTTACCGGTTTTGCATTAATAAGGTCTTGCGGTCCTAGCTCATCTGCTTCAGCCATGCTAAGTCTTTCTCTAACCGCTCTCTCAACCCTTATGAGCCCAACTCTAAATTGATTTGCAGTCATCTCACCTACAGATCTAACTCTTCTGTTTCCTAGATGATCAATATCATCAACTATGTCATGACCATCACGAATATTAACAATGCCTTTCATCACATTTAATATATCTTCAGTATCAAGGATGCCAGGATTTTCTTTATCTTCTGTGATACTAAGTCTTCGATTAAACTTCATTCTTCCAACATCAGATAAATCATATCTTTCAGCGTTAAAGAATAAATTTTGAAAAAGTTGCTCGGCAGAATCTTTTGTAGGAGGTTCACCTGGACGCATCATCCTGTAAATTTCTACCAGCGCCTCCAGCCTATTGGAGGTAGGATCATTTCTTAGAGTGTTTGAAATGTATGGGCCTCTTTCAAGTTCATTTATATATAGGCATGAAAGCTTACTTATATTATGCTTATCAAGAAGCTCAAGTGCAGGTGTATCAATAACTGAGTTAGCTGGTAACAAGACCTCACCAGTTTCTGAATCAATAACATCTTTGGCAGTTACTTTATTAATGAGATAGTCTTTTGAGAGCTTTAAAACATCTATCTTTGAAGATTCTAATTCTCTTATGTGACGTGCGGTAATTCTTTTGTTAGCTTCAACGATGACCTTGGTTCTCAATTTAAGATCTACTGATAAAGTTTCCCCTCTTAATCTGGAAGGTATTAATTTGGTAGAAACCTCATCTTTGGTAATTTCATACTCATCAACATCATAAAAGCTATGTAAAATCTCTTCTGAGCTCATTTCGAGAGCTCTTAGGATGATTGTTGCAGGAATTTTACGCCTTCTATCTATGCGGCAGAACAAAATATCTTTAGCATCAAACTCAAAATCTAGCCAAGAGCCTCTGTAAGGAATAATTCGTGCTGAGTAAAGTACCTTTCCTGATGAGTGTGTTTTACCTCTGTCGTGATCATAGAAAACGCCTGGCGATCTATGCAATTGGTTAACTACTACTCTCTCTGTTCCGTTAACAATGAAAGAACCATCATTTGTCATTAATGGAACTTCACCCATAAAGACTTCGCCCTCTTTTACATCCTTAACTTTTTCAAAATTAGTCTCGCGATCATAGATCACAAGCCTGACTTTGATTCTTAAAGGAGCAGAGTAGCTTAATCCTTGAATCAAACATTCTTGGACAGTGTATGCAGGATTGCCTAATTCATAAGACACATATTCAAGTGCAGCGTTGCCAGATACGCTAGTGATGGGAAAAAGAGTTTGGAAGACTTCCTCCAGACCTTGTTTGTTTCTTTTGTCTGCAGGCACATCGCTTTGTAAAAACTCAGCATAAGAATTTAACTGAGTCTCTATAAGCTTAGGCAATCTCATTACCTTAGGTAATCTGCCAAAGTTTTTCCTAATCCTTCTCTTTTCTGTATAGCTATATGACATATGCTGCCCTTGTATATTTTATGTATTACTTAAGTTCTGCTGTTGCACCTGCTTCGGTAAGCTGCTTAACCATCTCTTCAGCTTCCTCTTTTTTCACACCCTCTTTGAGAGTATTTGGTGCTCCATCAACTAGATCTTTAGCTTCTTTAAGGCCTAATCCAGTAATAGCTCTAACCGCCTTGATCACTTGAACTTTTTGATCACCAGCAGCAGAAAGAACAATGTCGAACTCATCTTTTTCTTCTGCAGCATCACCACCTGCATCTCCAGCCGCGGCTGCTGGGGCAGCTGCAACTGCTGCAGCAGCAGTAACACCAAACTTTTCTTCTATGGCTGAAATAAGCTCAACAAGATCCATTACTGACATCTCTTCGATTGCCTTTAGAATATCGTCTTTTGAAGTTGCCATTATATTTTCTCCTTTAATTTAGGCTGACGCCTGTTTTTTGTCATGAACTGCTTGAAGCACTCTCGCAAGTTTGCTTGGAACCTCATTAAGAAGTGTTGCAAACTTTGAGATAGGGGCTTGCAGAACTGCAGCAATTAAAGTGATGGCTTCTTCTCTACCTGGAAGTTTTGCCAATACATCAATTTGCTCAGCACCTAAAAGCTGACCTTCAACAGACAAAGCTTTAATCTCTAGCGCCTCAAAATTTTTAGCGTAAGTTTTTAAAAGCTTTGCTGCTGCGCCTGGTTCATCAAAAGAAAAAGCAAACAGTGAGGGTCCTTGTAAGGTTTCACTTGTACACCCAAAGTCAGTTCCTTCAAAGGCAAGTTTAGCCAATGAATTTTTGATAATTTGAATGTGAATGCCTGCTTCTGTACCCTGCTTTCTTATTTCAGAAAGTTCAGAGACTTTGAGTCCTCTTGCATCAGACACAACTAAAGATGAAGCCTTATCAGCAACCTCTTTAACTTCTGAAACAATTCTCTCTTTTTCTTCTCTTGTTAAAGCCACAGCAATTCTCCTTTTGTGCCTTTCGGCTGTAAGGTGACAAATCGCATAAACGAAATGCACACCACCTACGTAGGAAATTAAGCTTTCGCACCTACGGTCTTTGACGGCTGCGTATACAACGCAACTATCAGAGCTTTTTCAAGCTCTAAACTTATAAAATATTTGAAGTATCTAACTTAACACCGGGCCCCATTGTGCTACTGAGCGATACATTCTTAATGTAAACACCTTTAGCAGAGGCAGGTTTAAGTTTTTTAACCTCATCAATTAAAACTTTAGTATTTTCTTCGAGCTGAGTTGGGGAATATGAAACTTTACCAATACATCCATGGATCGTTCCTCCGTTATCAGTTTTAAATCTTACTTGTCCAGATTTTGCGTTTTTAACCGCTTCACCAATCTTGTCCGTAACAGTGCCACTTTTAGGATTCGGCATTAGTCCTTTAGGCCCAAGTACCTGACCTAACTGGCCAACCACTTTCATTGAGGCCTGTGTTGCAACAACCACATCAACAGATAATTCGCCTTTCTTAAATTGTTCAGCCAAATCATCCATGCCAATGAATTCGGCACCCGCTTCCTTTGCTTCATTTGCTTGATCGGCATCAGCAAAAACTGCAACAGTTACTTGCTTACCTAAAGAATTAGGCAAAGTTACAGAACCCCTAACATTTTGATCTGATTTACCGGCATCAATGCCTAAATTAATTGCTATATCAACAGATTCATCAAACTTATTAGATTTAACTTCTTGGAAGACACTTAAAGCTTCCTCAAAAGAGTATGACTTTTCAATATCAACTAACTCGTTAATTTTTACAGATTTCTTGCTCATTAAATATCTACCTCTACGCCCATGCTTCTGGCAGTACCAGCAATAATTTTTACAGCCTGATCCATTGAATTTGCATTAAGATCTTTCTCCTTTACCTTGGCAATTTCTTCCAATTGAGCACGTGTAATTTTTCCAACCTTCTCTAAGTTAGGAACCCCGCTACCTTTTGGAATATTCAAGGCTTTCCTGATTAAAACTGCTGCTGGAGGCGATTTAATATCGAAACTAAATGATTTA
>CACMYW010000014.1:0-22164 GCA_902617955.1 uncultured SAR86 cluster bacterium | reverse complement strand
CACCAAATAGGAGTGGAGTTAATACCTAATTTTTTATCATCCTCAATGTCACATAAGCCATAGTAAGTATCGTAAGCGACAACCCAACAGAAGATTGCAAAGAAGAATATAAAAGATCCCAAAGTTATTGATTCAGTTATGGCGTGCACTATAAAAATGGGATTAAAGGTAATCCCTAAGAATAATTGAGGACCAAGAAAAAAACGCTTCATCAAGGGATATAGAATAATCATGCATCCAAAAATGGAACTGACAATAACGGTTTGAAGGTTTGTTTGGATCAATAAGGCTATGATGCATATGGCTAGGATTGAAAAGATAATCCATCCTTCTAGAGTTGTTAGCTGACTAGATGCAAGGGGCCTAGATTTTGTTCTTTCAACTTTGTTATCAATGTCTTTGTCAAAGATATCGTTTATTACACAACCAATTGACCTTACTAAAATGCTTCCAATCAAAATAATTGCCAGAACATCAAGGTTTGAAATTACGTCGGTTGAGATCACTGCTGCTGCCAGTGCAGGCCAAAAAATAAGATAAATTCCAATAGGCTTATCAAGCCTGCAAAGAGCTATTGAGCCTTTTACAAAATTAATCAATTATAAAAATCTCCTTAATTGACATTGGATAACCATTAACCCTGAAAGCAGTTATTCTTCCCCAGTATTTTTTATTATTAAATTCAAATTTTGCGAATAAGACTCGCATTCTCTTAAATTTCTTGCTGGTAAAAATTAGATCACCTAATGGTTGAGAGCCAAGGTTTTTAAGTCCAGCAAAGCCATGCTCTTTTGTTTCCTGAGGGATAATGCTTTCACCAAAAACTAATTCTTTTCCATCCCCAAAGAGTTTAACTCTTCGAACCGTCGACTCATTTTGCACAATGCCAACAATCCTTTTATCCAGATAATCTAATTCCTCGGTATGCTCACTTACTAGTTTAAGTTCAAATGAATGATTGCGTTTGATTCTTTCGGTGATTGAATTGGTTTCAAAGAGCCAAGCTCTTTGAATATTATTGCTACCCATAAAATAAACAAAAGGCTTAACTACCCATTTTGAGATTCGTTTAGGATGCATGAATTCATTCAGTTAAACTGATATTATAGCCTGCTTATTTTTTCAAATACTTAAGGATCGACTATGGAATTTAAAAAATGGGAATGCATTGTTTGTGGCTTAATTTATGACGAAGAGCAGGGTTGGCCAGACGATGGGATTGAACCAGGTACAAGATGGGATGATGTTCCTTCTGATTGGCTTTGCCCAGATTGCGGTGTAGGGAAAGAAGATTTTGAAATGGTTGAAATATGATTGAAACTCCAAAAAACCTAACCAGAAATATTCTTCTAGGGTTGCTGTTTGGTTTTTTGGTTGCTAGTTTTTTTTATTATTCTTCTTTTATACCCGAAGAGTTAAAGAATTTTGTTGCTCAATACATTTTTAGTTTAGGCGGAGACATTTTTCTAAATCTATTAAAGCTCTTGGTAGTGCCATTGGTTTTTTTCTCACTTGTCTCTGGCATTTCATCACTCTCAGATACCAGCACACTCGGTCCAATATCCTTAAAAACTATTGGACTTTATTTGTTGACTACAGCTATAGCTGTAAGCACAGCATTAGTGGTTGGAGCTATTTTTCAGCCTGGTGCCGGTTATGCTGCTGTAATGCCAACAAGCATTGAATCTCTTCCGGGAGGCCAATCACTTTATGACACAATCGTAGGCATATTTCCAAAGAACATTTTTCAAGCCTTTGTCGAAAATCAAATGCTGGCAATAGTCTTTTTTAGTATTTTATTTGGCATAGCATTAAATAAGACCAATCATCTGACCGGCAATTTAAGCAGTGCTTTTGAAAAACTTAACACAGTATTTATGCAGCTGGTCATCATGATTATGTCTTTTGCACCAATAGGTGTTTTTTGTTTGATTGGAAGATTTGTAATAACTGATGGTCTAGATATTTTTCAAGATGTATTTGTTTATGTTGCTCTTTTGATCTCATTACTAATTTTTCACGCACTATTTACTTACTCTCTATTTCTTAAGTATTTAGCAAAAATTAATCCCATTGCTTTCTTTAAGAAAATGAAAGAGCCAATTTTGTTTGCTTTTTCTACATCATCAAGTGCTGCCACCATTCCAGTTACATTAAAAACAGTTTCACAGGATTTGGGTGTGGATAAAAATGTTGCTTCATTTGTTGTTCCTGTTGGAGCAACGATAAATATGGATGGTACTGCTATCATGCAAGGACTAGCAACCGTATTTATTGCACAAATCTCTGGGATTGACTTAACCTTATTTCAATACATTCAAATTGTCTTGCTAGCTGTAGCTACTTCAATAGGTACTGCAGCTGTTCCATCAGCTGGGATTATCACATTAGTAATCATTCTTCAGCAGTTCAATCTTCCCTTAGAAGCTATTGGAATTATTCTTGCTGTTGATAGAGTCTTGGATATGATCAGAACGGCTGTAAACATTTCTGGTGATGCAACCGTTGCTTGCATCGTAGCAAGGTCTGAAAATAAACTTGATGAGAAGGCAATTCTCCAAAACTAATTAACCTTTTTAAGGGATATTTTGTTAAAATTTGCCACTTTTAGGGAGAACCGTTCATGAATACATTAATACCTCCAGTGCTTGGAATCGTTGGTCTTATTGCAGCCTTTGTAGTATATCTTTTAGTAATGCAGTATCCGGATGGAGAGAAAAAAGTTAAAAAAATTGGGGACCAGATCCACTCAGGGGCCCTAGCATTCATGAAGACTGAATATAAATATTTACTCATCTTCATTGTGATCCTAGTTGGCTTGGTATGGCTTGGACTTGGAATGTATTCTGCAATCGCTGTAATAGTTGGCGCCGCGTGTTCTTCACTTGCTGGTTTTATAGGTATGTATGCTGCTACCAAAGCAAATGTTAGAACAGCTACAGCTGCCAAAAAAGACGGAGCAGCTGCTGCATTATCAGTATCTTTTTATGGGGGCTCAGTGATGGGCTTATGTGTAGCATCCTTAGGCTTGATTGGTCTGGGTGCCCTTTATTACTTTTTTGTTCCCGCAAATCATGTTCACGCACTAGAAGGCTTTGGCATGGGTGCATCAGTGGTCGCATTATTTTCAAGGGTCGGCGGGGGAATCTTCACTAAGAGTGCTGACGTGGGTGCAGATTTAGTAGGTAAAATTGAAGCAGGGATACCTGAAGATGATCCAAGAAATCCTGGTGTTATTGCGGACAATGTTGGTGATAATGTTGGTGATGTCGCTGGAATGGGGTCTGATATTTTTGAATCCTATTGTGGTTCCATGATTGCCTCTATAGCAATAGCTTATACCCTAGGCTCACAAGATATGATGATGTTGCCATTGGCTTTGGCATCATCTGGTCTCATCGCTTCAATTATTGGAATTTTTATCGTTAAGCTTCAATCTGCTAAAGCACCAGCCAGTGCGCTTAGATCTGGAACTTTATTGGCTCCAGTAATTTTTGTTGCCATGGCTTATTTTTTAATAGATACATTTCCTGGTGTAGATATGAATGTTTGGTGGTGTGTTATCGCTGGAGCCGTAGGTGGGGTATTGATTGGATTAATTACTGAGTACTATACAGGTGGAAAGCCGGTCGAAAAGATAGCTAAATCAGGAGAGACTGGATCAGCAACAGTCATGATTTCAGGGCTCTCAGTTGGCATGCAGTCAGTTGTAATCCCGATCGCAATTCTTGCTACCATCATATTCGTATCAACCAGTCTTGCTGATGTTTATGGTGTTGGTATTGCCGCAGTTGGCATGCTTGCAACTGTTGGTATTACCATGGCAATTGATGCTTATGGACCTGTTGCGGACAATGCTGGTGGAATCGCTGAAATGTCAGGCATGGGTAAAAAAGTAAGAGATATCACTGATTCGTTAGATGAATTAGGTAATACGACTGCCGCTATTGGAAAAGGGTTTGCAATTGGAGCAGCTGCTTTGGCAGCTCTTGCAATTATTTCTGCTTTTTCAGCTGTTGTAACTGTAAATAATCCTGAATTCTCGCTTTCACTTTCTGATCCAATTGTACTTGTCGGCATGTTCATTGGTGCATGCATTCCCTTCTTAGTCTCTTCAATTACCATGACTGCAGTGGGTGACGCCGCATTTGAAATGATCAATGAGATAAGAAGACAATTTAAAGAAATAAAAGGTTTGATGGAAGGCAAAGCAGATCCTGATTCTGAAAAGTGTGTTGAAATTGCAACAACAGCAGCTCTTAAGAAAATGATGCTTCCAGGTGTCATTGCTGTTTCTATGCCAGCAATAGTAGGGTTTGGCCTTGGCGCACAAGCCCTAGGTGGAATGTTGGCTGGAGGTTTGCTGGGTTGTGTTTCCTTGGCATTAATGATGGCTAACGCCGGAGGTGCTTGGGATAATGCGAAGAAATTTGTTGAAAAGGGAAACTTTGGCGGGAAAGGGTCTGATACTCATGCAGCTGCAGTTGTCGGAGATACTGTAGGAGATCCCTTTAAGGATACCTCAGGCCCGTCAATGAATATCCTTATTAACGTAATGGCAATTGTCAGCTTAGTTATTGCTCCATTACTAAGCATTTAGAGAAAGCCTAAAAAATTTAAGATCCCAGCTTTTGCTGGGATTTTTTATGCATCAGCATAGGCCATTGATCCAGAAACCCATCTTTTGACTAGCTTGTTTGCAAGCTGCCTATCCTCATTAAAGATTTTTTCAGCAATTAACTTTGTTTCCTCAAGATACCTGCTATCTCTGATCAGATTGGCATATTTAAAGGGAACTATTCCAGTTTGTTGTGCGCCCATAATTTCACCTGGACCCCTGATTTCAAGATCTTTTTCCGCAATCTTAAAACCATCCTGAGTTTGACAAAGTACATCCAATCTCTCTGAGGAAACTTCATTAAGTTTATCTTTATGCAACAAAATACAATAACTTTGCTTTGACCCTCTACCAACTCTTCCTCTAAGTTGATGCAACTGTGCAAGACCGAACCGCTCTGCATTCTCAATGATCATTATGTCAGCATCAGGAACGTCAACTCCGACTTCAATCACCGTTGTTGAAACAAGAATTTTTGTTTTCCCATCTTTAAATTTATCAATCTCTTCATTTTTTGAATCTTTTGAAAGCTTGCCGTGCACTAAACCAACTTTATCCTCACCGAATTCATCGCATAAGATTTCATGGGTTTGAGTCACTGAACTTAAGTCCAATGTTTCAGATTCTTCAACCAGAGGACATATCCAATAAATCAGACTGTCTTTAGAGATTGCCTCCCTCGTTCTAGATATAAGATTTTCCTTAGACTGCATTGACAGCATCGAAGTAATGATTGGTTGTCTGCCTGGCGGCATTTCATCAATAACTGAAACATCCATGTTGGCATAAATGCTCATTGATAAAGTTCTTGGTATGGGGGTTGCTGTTAAAGTGAGTTGATGGGGATGGATATTCTGATTTTCTGTTTTTTTTATTAGCGCAAGTCTTTGGTTCACACCAAAACGATGCTGCTCATCAATTATTGCCAATGCAAGATTGCAATACTCAACATCTGCCTGAAAGATTGCATGCGTGCCAACAATAAATTTAATTTTTCCTAATTTAATTTTCTCAAGGATTTTTTTTCTGACGCTCTTAGTAAGACCGCTCGTCAGCAGTTCAATTTCATCGATATGATTTGGAAAAAAATTTTTTATATTTTCGAAGTGTTGTTGGGCAAGCAGAGTGGTTGGCGCCATAAATGCAGCTTGAAAATTTGAATCTAACGCTTTTGTTGCTGCAAGAACTGCAACCGCAGTTTTTCCTGAGCCAACATCACCTTGTACCAATCTCATCATGGGCTCAGATTTAATAAGATCTTTATTTATTTCGCTTTCAACTCTGGACTGAGCAGCGGTTAACTCATACGGAAACATTGATTGAAAGTCCTCGCGCCAACTCCCATTTTCAATGCAAGGCTCTGCTTTACTTGTTTTCATTTTTGATCGTAAAGAAACCATTCCGGTTTGAAATGCAATTAATTCTTCTTTAAGCAATTTAACTCTTGCAGGATGCGTTCCTCCTGGAATCAGATCATCGATAGGAATTTCAGCACTTGGATTATGAATGATTTCTAAGGCATCCTTTATGGACAAGGCGTTATCATCACCATAATGTTTTAAATTAATTGCTTCATCTTCAAAGTCGTAAACCTTAATTGCTTCTTGGATAAATTTTTTTATTTTATTCTGACTTATCCCTTTGCATATTCGGTATGTTGGATTGAGTGTTTTTTGAAGCGGTGGCAATTTTTGATTTATTTCATAATCGGGATGAATCATTTCTAAACCATATTTACTTAATGAGGTTTTGCCATAACATCTAATGCTTAAGCCTTTTTGAAATTGACGTGTTTGACTTGGATGAAAATAAAATAACCTTAGATTGAGATAAGAATAACCATCACTAATTTTTGCAACCAACATTTTTCTAGGCCGATATATTGCTTGCACCGAAATAACTTCTCCTTCTATTAGTGCTTCCTCTCCAATATCTAGATTTGAAATAGGCGTAACCTTTGTCTTATTTTGATATGTGTTTGGCAAATGGAAACATAGGTCTTGAATTGTGAAAAGGCCTAAACTATTAAGCTGAGAAATCGTTGCAGCACCAACACCATTTAGCTTTTGTAACTCTGAATTAGCCACAACTGGATAATACTTTTAATATAAGCACTTTAAAAGAATGAAAAAGAATATTTTATTTATTGGGTATGGAGATCTGGGTTCTCGTCTAGCTTCGATTAGTAAGGACGATCTTGTGATAACTGGGATTTCTCGATCACTCAAACCCAGAATTGTCCCTGATCAATACCACTCCTTAGATTGGTTTAAAAATTCTTCTCAAAAAATTGACCTTCTTAAAAACTATGACTGTCTCATCATCACGTTAACCCCAACATCATTTGATGAGGCGGGCTATGAAAAAGGTTATGAGGAGGGCATGAATCTCATTTCTAAGTTAGTAAAAAATATATCGTTTAAAAAGTCATTATTAATTTCATCC
Source organism: uncultured SAR86 cluster bacterium (assembly GCA_902617955.1). GTDB lineage: Bacteria > Pseudomonadota > Gammaproteobacteria > Magnimaribacterales > D2472 > MED-G82. The sequence goes on along the minus strand of CACMYW010000014.1, from coordinate 15,101 downwards.
ACACGAGTTTATCAAGACTCAGAAGAGCCAATTAATGAGCTTAGCAATATTAATTCAGAAGATTTTAGAGCCAAAAGCCTTTTAGAAAGCGAAGCGATCTATTTAAATGAGATCAATTCATCGCAAAAGACAATCTTTAGATTATCTGGTTTATATGATCCTGAAATGAAGGATAAAATTTTTTATAAACAAGTGGATGACTTTCAGAACAAGCTAATTCCAATAAGTGCAAATCTTAATCGGCTGAGCAGGGATCAGGCAGCTAGGATAATTATGAATTTTAGTATCAACAAAACAGATTTATTGTTGCTTAATGTAAGCGAACCGACGGTGCTTGCTCAAGAACGATTTAAAATGCTCTTCCCTGAAAAAAACTTCGATGATTTTTTTCGTATCGATAATCCTGGCAAGCAATTAGATATATCAAATTTATTAAAGAGTAAATTGCTTGATGGATAAAAATATATAATATCAATCTATGATACAGAGTATGACCGGCTTCGGTTTTTCAAAACTTAGCAATAAAAATTTTGAAATATCTTGTGAGATAAAATCAGTCAACAGCAAATTTATTGATATTCATTTCAAGTCAGCTCAACAATCCTTTTCAGTAGAAGAGCACCTCAATCAAAAACTTAAATCTGTTTTTGGCAGGGGGCAATTTGATGTTAGGTTAAATATCCTTGGAGGAATTAGTCCAAAGCTTTCTATAAATAATGGAGTACTAGCGCAGCTTAACAAGGAAATTAAAAAGTCAAAGCATCTTGAAACCGCTACCCTTAAATTTAGTGATATTAAAAATTTTCCTGGTGCTGTTTCATTGTCTGAAGATTCTGCCATTAGTGACGTGCACTTAACAAAAGTTATAAATAAAGCCATAGATGACTTAAGACACTCAAGATTGAGTGAGGGAAATAAAATATTAAAAGTTTTGAATATTAAAATTAAAAATATTCTTTCAATAGAAACTTCACTCCGAAAAATGATCCCCTCAATAAATAAGCAAAGGAAGAAAAATGTTAAAGAAAGGCTTAATCATTTTTTAGATAATCCTAGTGAGGAAATTGAAAAAGAGATTGCTTTGCAGATTATGAAACAAGATGTCTCTGAGGAATTAGACAGGATTGGTTTTCATATTAAAGAAATCAATAAGATTCTTAAATCAAATGGCCCTCATGGAAAAAAAATTGATTTTATGCTGCAAGAATTATTCAGAGAAGCAAATACTTTATCAGTTAAGCTTGATAATTCTAGAGCAAAGAAACTTGCAATAAATTTAAAAATTCTTGTTGAGGAATTAAGAGAGCAATCACAAAACATTCAATGAAAGCCAAACTTTTTCTTATATCTGCAGCCTCAGGAACAGGCAAGTCTTCGCTTATAAATGCAGTATTGGATAATCTAAATTCTAAAAATTTCAATGTAGAACTTTCAATCTCCCATACAACCCGAAAAAAAAGGGGTGGCAGTCAAGATTATTATATTTTTACCAGCGAAGATGATTTTAAAAATAAGGTAAGCAATGATTTCTTTTTAGAGCACGCATTAGTACATGGAAATTTTTATGGCACTTCGAAAGATTTCGTTGAAACAAAGATTGCTGAGGAGATAAATATCATCCTGGAGATAGATGTCCAAGGCGTTCAGCAAATTAAATCAACCAACTTTCCTCATGAATCTATTTTTTTGTTACCGCCAAGTATTGAATCTCTAACTGAAAGACTGAATGAGAGAGGCACAAATTCCAAAGAAAGCATTGAGTTAAGACTTTCAAATGCAATGAAAGAAATACCCAGTTGTAAAGATTACGATCATATCTTGATCAATGATGTTTTTGAGGATTGTTGCAATGATCTTGCAAGAATAATTACTGGGGAAGACAGTTTTCCAATGAATTCAAAAAAAGAATTGTTTTTAACTAAACTATTGAATTCATAAACATAAAAACACTAAAATACGCCTCCAAGGTAAATTATGGCTAGAATTACAGTTGAAGGATGTTTAGACAAAGTACACAGTAGATTTGAATTAATTCTATTGGCCTCTGGTCGTGCAAGACAACTCTCAACAACTAGTCGTGAACCTCTGGTCGAGTGGGAAGATGATAAACCTACAATCGTCGCTTTAAGAGAAATTGAAGAAGGGTTAATCAATAACGAAATCTTAGAAAAAACTCTTGAAGAAGATATGCTGCTTGATGAATTCTCTTTAGACAGGCAGAAACCAAAGGATGATATAGTGGGGTAATGAAAAAACCTCGGAGTATTAATTGAGCGATCAATTAGCAGCCACCAACCTTTCAGTTCTTAATAATCCAGATCAATCAAATCTAGTAAGACTTCCGCAGGACATATTTAAAAAAGCTTCTTCATATTTCGATAAAAAAGAGGTTAAAAAAATTAATTTAGCCTATTGTGTTGCGCTTGAGGCACATGAAGGTCAGCTTAGAAGAGACGGATCTCCTTATATTTCTCATCCTATAGAAGTGGCTTCTATCTTACTGGACCTAAAAGTTGATCTTGAATCTGTATGCGCGGGCTTCATGCATGATGTTTTAGAGGATTGCGATGTTCAAAAAACCACTCTAGAAAAAATGTTCGGCAAGGATGTAGTCAGCATTATTGATGGCGTCAGCAAGCTTAATAAAATGGATTTTAAAAATATTGCCGAGAGGAATGCAGGTAGTTTTCAAAAAATGGCATTAGCTATGTCCAAAGACATACGAGTGATCTTAGTTAAGTTATGCGATCGATTGCACAACATGAGAACAATTGATTTTCTTCCAAGAGATAAGCAAATTCAAAAATGCATCGAGACACTAGATGTTTATGGACCCATAGCCATACGAATAGGAATGCAAACTCTAAGAGAAGAGCTCGAAGATAGAGCTTTTAAATGCTTGCATCCAATGAGAGCAAGACTCCTTAAATCAGCAATTAAAAATGCAAAAAGGGGCCGTGAAAGAATTGTTTACAAACTTAAAAAGGAAATTAAGAAAAAATTAAAAGATAATGGAGTGCAGGCAACGGTAAAAGGAAGACAAAAAAGTCTTTTTAGTCTTTACAGAAAAATTAAATATCGCAAACGACCGTTTAAAGAAATTTTAGATGTTTTTGCCTTTCGAATAATTGTTAATTCTGTTGATGATGCTTACAGGAGTTTGGGCATTGTACATAATTTTTATAAACCCATTGAAAACCGTTTTAAAGATTATGTGGCCATTCCAAAAAGTAATGGGTATCAGGCGTTGCATACAACCCTCATTGCCCTTGAGGGCATTCCAATTGAAGTTCAGATCCAAACAAAAAATATGGTTGAGATTGCAGAAAATGGCGTTGCCGCACATTGGGCGTATAAAACAGAGAAATCTGATGCTTCAGAGGGTCTCGGGGCTCGTAAATGGCTCAAAAGCATAATTGATTATGACAAAGAAGCCAAAAACTCAAATGAGTTTTTTGAAACAATAAAATCTGATCTCTTTAATAACGAAGTATATGTGTTTACCCCCGACGGAGATATTCTTAACCTAAAAAATGGCGCAACCCCAATAGACTTTGCCTATGAGCTCCACACAGATATTGGTAATAAAACTATTGGATGTAAAGTTAATAGAAAGTATGCTCCGTTGAATATTCAATTAGAAAGCGGACAGAGCATAGAGATTGAAGTTTCCAAAGATGCTGAGCCAAGTCCGGCATGGCTTAACTTTGTTACCACAAGCAAAGCCAGAAGTGCCATTCGATCAAGTTTGAGACAGCAAAAAATATCTCAAGCTAGGAAAGCCGGTAAAGTAATGCTTGAATCTGAACTTGCAAGAAGTGGGCTAAGTCTTGAAGACTATCGTGGCAGCAGACTACAAGGAGTTCTTAAGCTGCTCGGTGTTGACTCATTAAATAATCTTTTAACTGATCTTGGATTGGGAAGAAAAACAGGCGCAATAGTTGCTGAGAAATTTTTTGAAGAAGTTCAGGCTAAGGGCTCAAAAAACAAAGTTTCTGGATCATTAATACTTGAAGATCACAATATTGAGGGCGTTACCGTTGTTTATGCTAAGTGCTGCATGCCCGTATATGGTGATCCCATTAAAGCTCATACAGATACTGACAGGGGAATTGTGATTCACCATTCAAGATGCCGACAGCTTTCAAAGAATCGAGATGACGCCTCAAGGTTCTTTTCAGCCATTTGGGGAGATAACCGGCAAGAGAGGTACTATCGAGCACACATTAAGATAGTTGGTGAAGATCGTCCTGGCAGCTTGGCGGATTTAGCTTCAGTCTTTGCAAAAATGAATATCAACATATCCAATGCTAGAACCAGGGATCTTGATACTAAATTTACAGAGTTCATGTTTGAGGGCGATGTTCTCAATTTACAGCATCTTCAGGCTTTGATGAAAAAAATTAGATCAAAGAAATTTGTAAATAGTTGTGTGAGGATCATCAACGATGCAAAGAGCAAAAATGAAAAAACAAATTATTAAAACAGAAAATGCACCTTCTGCGATCGGGCCATACAATCAAGCTGTAAAAGCAGGGAATACAGTTTATATCTCTGGACAAATTCCTCTTGATCATGCCTCTGGAGAATTAGTTGATTCATCATTTTCAGATCAAGTTAATAAAGTATTCGATAACTTAACAGCAATTGCTGCGGCAGCTGATTCAGATCTCAATCATGCAGTCAAGATAACAATTTACTTATCAGACTTATCAAAATTTGGTGAGGTAAATTCGATTATGGAAGCCAGGATGAATCCACCATATCCTTCTCGAGTAACCATTCAGGCTGCAAAACTACCTCTAGATGCAGAAATAGAAATCGATGCCATTTTAGTAATACCAAATTAAAATGAATTTAATCGATATTAAATCTCTAAATATAAAAGAAATAGAAGACATTGTTTCGCTTGCTTCTCAATTTAGATCTGATTTAGGAGGGTTTAATCAAGAGCCAATTTATGAAGATAAAAAGGCAGCATTATTATTTTTTGAACCAAGTACCCGAACGAAATCTTCATTTCAAATAGCATTAATGAACCTTGGTGCCAGCTTTATAGACATAAATCCAGATACTTCATCAATTGTCAAAGGAGAATCAGTTAGCGATACCATTGAAACTTTAGCTTTAATGGGAGTACACCTTTTTATAATTAGGCATTCAGAACCTATAATTAGTGATCTTGCAAATCAATATCCTGACCTCTGCTTTGTAAACGCTGGAGCAGGAGCAGAATCTCATCCAACCCAGGCATTGACTGACTTATTAACAATCAAGGAATTCAATAGAGAAATATCTCAAATGAACATTTCAATTATTGGTCACCTTGATCATTCAAGAGTTGCAAAATCTTTTGTTGAATTAACAAAAAAGCTTGGCTGTAAGACCTTAAGATTTTCTGGACTTCCTGAATTATGTACTAATTTTATTGATTCTGATTTTGGAAAATTTGATCCTGACATGGATTCTGTCATTAAGGACTCCGATTTAGTAATGGGATTAAGAATTCAAAAAGAAAGAATGCAAGATACTTTAAGCATTGATCATGCAGAATATGTAAGTAAATACCAATTGACTAAAGAAAGGCTAAAAAATGCTGCTGAGAATTTTCTTCTTTTTCATCCGGGTCCAGTTAACTATGGGATAGAGTTTAATGAAGAAATAGCTAATTTAGATAATTGCAAGGTTTCACATCAAGTAGCAAACGGTGTTGGTCTCAGAATGGCAGTTTTAGCTAAACTTTTTTCTGAGCAATAATTTTTTCAACGCTTTCAACTGTAATCAAAGTACTCTGCTCGATCTCAATATTAACTTTTGATTTTTCTGATAATTCGTCTAGGTTTGTAATTTTTAATGTTTCAGGAATCAGGTGAATGAAAAATGAATTTTTATTCACTTTTCCAATGGTTAAGCTGCATCCATTGATGCCAATGTATCCCTTGTAAAAAATATATTTCATCATCTTGGATGGAAGGGTGATTAACATGTCTTTAGTTTGATTTGAAACTTTAGTTATTTTTGATATTTTGCCCTCACAATGAATATGGCCTGACAATAAGTGGCCACCAATTTCAGTTTTTACAGTCATTGAGCGTTCCAAATTAACCTTTGTACCCTTTTTAATCTGCTTAAGGTTTGTTAAGGACAGAGTTTCGTCAATTACATCAAACTGGAGCATCTCAGAACTACCTTTTTTTGAAGTCAGACAAACTCCATTGACTGCAACACTGGCTCCTTTCTTCAACCCTTTTAGAAATTTTTTTGAACATTTAATTGAAATTGAGCTATAGCCCCTATTCGATTTAATGGACGAAACAACACCTTGTTCAGTTACGATACCCGTGAACATCTAGGCTCCCCACTCATCCCGATAGCTTTCCATGCTATCAATAAATTCTGCTTGATCACTTTGCTTGAGAAACCTTATTAAATCATCAAGACAAATTACAGAGAGGACTTTAAGGTTGTAGGTTTGTTCTAGCTCAAAGCTTGCAGATTGAGCTGATGTACCTTTTTCCTGTCTATTTAACCCAACCAAGATACCAGACGGTGTCGCATCATTTTCTAAAATTAAATCGATGGATTCCTTGGCGGCAGTTCCTGCTGAAAGTACATCGTCAACTACCACAACATTTCCAGAGGGACTTTGACCAATAAACATCCCACCTTCACCATGATCTTTAACTTCTTTTCTATTAAAACAAAGTGATAATGAAGGGTTGGTTTTTTTGAGATGCATGCCCAACATGCTTCCAAAAATTGTGCCTTTGTAGGCAGGCCCAAACAATTGGTTGATGTCCGAACCAAATTCTAAAAACTTATGAGCAAATCCTTCGATGATGATGTTTATATTTGCATCAAAAAGTAATTTTGATGCGTTAAAAAAATATGGACTTTGTCTGCCAGATTTTAGGGTGAAGGTTCCAAATTCTAATGCGCCTACACGCATGGCTTCATTAATAAAGTTAATTTGATAATTTTTTAATTGAGACATTTTTTCTGAAGCTCAATCAAATGGCTAATGCCTTTTTTCCCAATATCCAACATCTGCTCAAGTTGCTCATTTGAAAATGGTTTTTCTTCTGCAGTACCTTGTATTTCAATGATGCCATTATCTTCATCCATGACTAGATTAAGATCAGTTTCAGCTGAAGAGTCCTCTGTATAGTCAAGATCTAAAATAGGCTGATCATTAAGGAGGCCAATGGAAATGGCAGCCACATGTTTTTTTATAGCCCTATGATCCTTTAATTTATTTTGAATTGCAGAAAATAAAGCAATACAGCCTCCGGTAATTGAGGCAGTGCGGGTTCCCCCATCAGCTTGAATCACATCACAGTCTATTGTGATGGTGTGATCTTTTAAATATTCCAAGTTCACACTTTGTCGAAGAGATCTACCGATAAGTCTCTGAATTTCTTGTGTTCTGCCGCTTTGTTTTCCTCGGGCAGCCTCTCTTCCCATTCTCTCATGAGTTGATCTTGGAAGCATGCCATACTCAGCTGTGATCCATCCCTCATTGCTATTTTTCATCCACCTGGGTACAGAATTTTCAATTGATGCCGTGCAAATCACATGAGTATTTCCAAACTTAATTAATGCAGATCCTTCGGCATTACTAATGATGCCTGTTTCAACATTGACGTCTCTAAGCTGGTCAAAAGCTCTGTCATTTGATCTTTTCATGAGAAGCATTATATCCTTTATAATTCTTTAATCATTCATTGGAATTAATTAGTATGAAAAATCATTTATTTTTAGCCTTCTCTATGCTTCTAATTTACTCATGCTCAGAGGGCATTGAAGTATCTCAATCCAGCACGGTTGATGCTGCAGTTAAATCTACTTCATTTGATAGGGATCCGTTTGAATCTAATTACAAGCCACTTGCATCGGAGAGAACATTAATTAAGTCTGTGAATCTTTATGATGGTCTCGGCAATGAGTTTTCAAACTTTGATGTGCTTTTTGATAATGGGATTATTGAAGAGATAGGGAAAGATATTGTAGATGGCAATGCAACGATTATTGATGCTAAGGGCAAATGGTTAACACCAGGTATTATCGATATTCATTCTCACATGGGGGTTTATCCTGCTCCAGGCGTAAGAACAAGCTCAGATGGTAATGAGGCAACCAGCCCAATAACAGCAGAGGTATGGGCCGAGCACTCTGTTTGGACACAAGATCCTCAATTTTCTCTTGCCTTAAAAGGCGGCGTTACAGCTTTTCATGTTCTTCCAGGTTCGGCTAACCTAATGGGTGGAAGAGGAGCAACGTTTAAGAACATACCAAGAAATACAATTCATGACATGAAATTCCCGGGTGCACCTCACTCTTTAAAAATGGCTTGTGGTGAGAATCCAAAGAGAGTTTATGGTAATCGAGGGTCAGCACCTTCAACCAGAATGGGAAATATGGCAGGTTATAGAAAAGCTTGGATCAATGCGTCTGACTATCAAAGACGAAAAAATGAATACACCTCTAAATCAGATGAAGCTAAGGAGCTTATTGATCCGCCTAAAAGAAACTTAGAACTGGATACTCTTGCTGGTGTACTTGATGGAGAAATATTGGTTCAAAATCATTGTTACAGAGCTGATGAGATGGCAATGATGATAGAAATGTCGAAAGAGTTTGATTATAAAATTACTGCATTTCATCATGCTGTTGAGGCATATAAGATTGCTGATCTGCTAGCAGATGAGGGTATTTGTGGGGCTTTATGGGCTGATTGGTGGGGATTCAAACATGAGGCCTACGATATGGTTCCAGCCAATATTGCTATTGTAGATCAAGCAAGAGGTGGCAAAGGATGTGCCATCGTACATTCAGATGATGAGGTTGGTATTCAGCATCTCAATCAAGAGGCTGCAAAAGCTTTATCTGCTGGATTAAGAGCTGGCTATGAAATCAGCAAGGCTCGTGCAATTAAATGGATTACAAGCAATCCAGCAAAAGCAGCCGGAATTTTGGATCAAACAGGCACTATTGAGATTGGGAAAGATGCCGATTTAGTTATATGGAGTAAAAATCCATTTAGTGTTTATGCGTTGGCGGAATATGTATTTATTGATGGGGCTGAAGCTTTTGTTAGAGGAGAAAAGCAAACACAGCCAGTTACTGATTTTGACTTAGGTATTATCAATCCATCTGATGAGAGGGCATCATTATGAATCGATTAATCTTATTTGTAGTATTTTTATCTTTTAATTTAACTGCTAACTCAATTTTGATTAAGTCAGGTCAAATCCATGATGGACAAGGCGATAGTTTCATAGGCGATGTTTTAATTACTGATAATAAAATAGTAGAAGTTGGTAAGTTTTTAAATTCATCATCGGCTAAAGTCATAGAAGCAAGAGGGAAGCCAGTTACTCCAGGACTTATTTCGCCCATAAGTAACTTGGGGGTAGTAGAGATTAATGCCTTAGATGTTACTAATGATGATGAACCAGATTTTTTTGGACCAGGCTTCAGTGTCTTCAATGCCTTCAATCCTCACTCCACACTGATTCCATGGAATAGAAGTAATGGTGTTACATCTTCGATTTCCACCCCCGGATATTCAAACCACATTTTTAAGGGAATGGGATCTTTCTTCTTACTTGATGGGAATTTAGAAATCACAGGAGATCCGGATGTAGCAATGTATTCAAGAATTGGTGCAACAGGCGGCTCAAGAGCTGAAACTATTCAGATCATGGAGTCAATGTTTGAATTAGCAAAAAATAAAGATGGGGTTGAGTTAGAAGATTTGCTGGAAACTACATTTGCAAGCTCTTTAGATATGCAGCTACAAGATATTGAAGCTCTAGCAAGAGTGGTTAATAAAGAAATACCTTTGGTTCTAGAGGTGAATCGAGCATCAGACATACTTCAGGCATTGCGTCTTAAAAAAGAATTTGATCTTGATTTAGTTTTAATGAGTGTTGAAGAAGCACCATTGGTATTAGATCAAATTCAGGCATCAGGGGTTTCAGTTATTATTGATCCTATGGATAACATTCCAGATTCATTCGATGAATTAGCTTCAAATATTAAGCTGGGCGGCATTCTTAGTAATGCCGGTATCAAAGTAATGTTTAGCACACAAAGGAGCCATAATTATCATTTGATGAGGCAGGGTGCGGGTAATGCTGTTGCTCATGGTATGAATTATTCAGCAGGCATCGCAGGCATGACAAGTACGGTTGCTGAGATTTTCAATATTCAAAATAGAGGATCAATTAAAGAGGGAAATTTTGCAGATATAGTAATTTGGAGTGATGATCCATTGGAACCTTCAGCATATCCTACTACGGTCATTATCAATGGTAATGAATTGAGTTTAGCAACTCGAGCTTCTAGACTAACAGAAAGGTATACAGATAAAAGGGATCTACCTTCGGCCTACAAACACTAACTAGAAAGTGCTGTCTTAACAATCTGACTTACAAGCCCCATATCAGCTTTGCCCTGTAATTCAGATTTGATGGCATTCATAACTTTACCCATATCTTGCATAGAGGATGCTTGGGTTGAGTTAACAGCAGCTTCAACAATTTCACGAATTTTATCTTCAGAAAGCTGCTCTGGTAGGTATTGCTTGATGACTTCTAATTGATCTTTCTCTTTAGAAGCTAAGTCATCCCGACCACCCTTTGTGAATTGTTCAATAGAGTCTTTTCGTTGTTTGACCATCTTGTTAATAATTGTCAGCACAACCTCATCGGTTGCTTCAGCCTTTTCATCAATTTGATACCGCTTAATCTCAGCAAGTAGCATTCTGAGCGTATCTCTTTCAAGCACGCGCTTTTCAAGCATCGCGCTTTTAATGTCTTGATTGATTTGATCTAGTAAGGGCAATTATCTGTAGGACCTTTGACGAGAAAAAGAGAATTTTCTATTGGATTTATGAGCACGTTTCTTTGCTGCAGCCATTTTTCTTTTTCTCATCTCAGTTGGCTTTTCGTAAAATTCACGTTTACGAATTTCAGGAACAATTCCTGCTTTTTCGCAAGCACGTTTAAATTTTCGGAGACCAACGTCAAAGTATTCTGTATCTTTTATTTTGATTGAAGGCATAATTAAGATGCGTAGTTTATGCTTTTTGGCATACTATTGCAAAGAAAAAATTATGGTTACCTTAGGTATTGAAACTTCATGTGATGAGACGGCTATTGCTCTTTATGACAGCAATTCTGCACAAATAATTGCTGAAAAAGTTTATTCTCAAATTGATTTACATGCAGCTTATGGGGGCGTGGTACCTGAACTTGCATCTCGTGATCACTGCGCCAAGATTATCAACGTTTTGGATCAGTGCACGGCAGAGTACGATCTAAAAAATATCGATCAAATTGCATATACTGCTGGACCAGGACTTATTGGCGCACTTTTAATCGGTGAGAATTTAGCTCACGGTCTTTCAATGAGTCTTAATAAACCGGTTGTACCTATTAACCACTTAGAGGCTCATTTACATGCTCCAAAAATTGATCAAGGCATTCATTTAGATTTCCCATTCATTACTTTATTGGTTTCAGGTGGTCACAGTATGATCATTAAAGTCAACAAGCTTGGTGATTATGAATTATTAGGCGATACAAGAGATGATGCAGTAGGTGAGGCGTTTGATAAGGTTGCTAAGTTATTAAATCTTGGTTATCCAGGAGGGCCAATTCTTGAGAAAATTGCTATGCAAGGAGATGGCTCATCTTTTTCTTTTCCACAACCAATGGCTCACTCTAATGATTGCGATATGAGTTTTAGTGGTTTGAAGACAGCCGTTTTATATGCCGTTGAGAAGTTATCCACCATTACTGATCAGCATCAGGCAGACATCGCTGCATCCTTTCAAGAGTCAGCAACTGAAATTCTTGTTAAAAAGATTGACTTCGCTTTATCAAAAAATCCTGTCAAAGACATTGTCTTGGCTGGAGGGGTCGCAGCCAACAAACTACTAAGATCAAAAATGGATTCTCTTGCTGATAAAAAAAATATTAATTTGCACTATCCGCCTCTTCGACATTGCACAGATAATGCGGCAATGGTTGCTTATCTCGGCTCATTATATTCTGAGGTTTCATCATATAATTTAGTTTCATTGATTAGACCTAGATGGCCACTGCATGAGTTAAAGTTATGAAAGATACGATATACATAAGAGATCTAAGAGTTGAAACTATCATTGGAATCTTCGGCTGGGAAAGAGAGGTTAGGCAGCAAATTAGCATGGATTTGGATTTTGAATTTGATGTCTCAGTACCAGGTAAAAGTGACTCAATTGACGATACTTTGGATTATAAAAAAATAACTAAATCTTTAATTGCTTTTATTGAGAGCTCTGAATATAAATTAATTGAAGCTTTAGGTGAGGGTATAGTGGATCATTTAAAATCTAAATTCGGCATTAAAAAAGTTAAGCTTAGGCTCTCGAAACCAGGAGCATTAAGGTTTTCTAAAGATGTCGGTATTATGATTGAAAGATGAAGTCTTTTTTTCTTTCTTTGGGCAGCAACATAGATCCAATTTCTAACCTGAATTCAGCCATTAATCATTTAAAAAATATTGGTATAGAAATTAGCTGTTCAAACTTTTATAAATCACCCTCTGAAGGATTTCAGGGAGAGGACTTTATCAACTGCGCTTTAGGCATTAAAAGCAAACTAGACTTCGATGATTTAAATAAAAAATTAAAAAAAATAGAAAATCTTCTTAAGCGTGACAGATCCCAACCAAAATTTAGTTCTAGAACCATAGATATTGATATCATTTTAGTTGTTGCAGATGATGATATTCAATTTGTTAGTGATGAGCTCGAAAAATATAATTTTGTTGGAATTCCGATTAATGAAATTATTTCACCACATATATCGGACAAGCTCAGCATTAATCAAGATGACTCAAACTTAGAAAAAGTAACTACAGATTGATTAACCGTACTCTTTAAGTACATTATTCCAGGCTGCTTCAGAGAGAGGGTAGACTTGCATGCCTCTCTCTTCTGCGTGCTTGCTTGTAGCCGTGCCATCCCTAACTCTACCTAAGATACCTTGTAGGATAGCGGCAATTTTAAATATATTAAAGATAATGTAAAACTCCCAGTGCTTATTAAGATCTTTTCCAGTTCTTATGGCATACATATCCATGTACTCCTTCTCTGATGGAATTCCAGACTCTTTACAGTACTTCTCATCTTGAAGTTGTGGGAGGGTTCTCCAATTAAGACAATGATAATTAAAATCTGCGATGGGATGTCCAAGCGTTGATAACTCCCAATCAAGAACGCCAATCACTTCGTGATTATTATCGAAGATCATGTTATCTAAACGGTAGTCCCCATGAACAATAGATGTTTCGTCATCATCAGGAATATTTTTTGGCAACCATTCTATTAAATTGTTCATAGCTTCTATATCATCGGTTTGTGATGCAAGATATTGCTTTGTCCAAGTCGAAACTTGACGAGCAACGTAGTTGCCATGTTTGCCATAATCACCGAGACCAATGGATTCAAAATTTACCTGATGCAATGCACTGATAACTTTATTTTTACTATCATAAATTGCCCTTCTGATTTTTGGATTAAAGTCCTCAAGCAGTAAATCCCAATAAATATTTCCATCCAAAAATTCCATGACAAAGAATGATGTACCAATAATATTTTCATCTTCACACAGACCAAATGTCCTAGGGACTGGCACATCAGTAGAATTTAATGCAGTTATAACCTTATATTCCCTATCTACCGCATGAGCAGAAGGTAATAATTTTCCGGGTGGCTTTCTTCTGAGAACAAACTTTTTATTAGCAGTTGTAATTTTGTAAGTGGGATTGGATTGGCCACCTCTAAATTGTTCAATTTTTTCAATGGAACCAAATTCAGAAAGATTTTTTGAAAACCAATCATGCAAACCTTGCTCGTCAAATTTTAGCTTCTGATCAACAGCTTTAGTACCTGAAAATAAATCATCCATCAGCCAATTGATCTCCCACCATCTACATTGATTGTTTGACCTGTAATATAAGGCGAATTAATTAAAAATAAAACTGCCTCAGCTATATCTTTTTCATTTCCCATTCTGTTAAGTGGGATTTTCCTAAGTATTTTCTTTTTTACATCCTCAGACCATTCAACACCTGGTGGCTCTAATATTGCACCTGGTGCTAAAGCATTTACTTTTATGGCAGGAGCAAGATCTCTTGCAAATACTTTGGTAATAGCCTCAAGACCAGCTTTAGCAGCAATGTAAATGGCATGATTAGGCAAACCTTTTTCAATATTCATATCAGTAATATTAATAATATTGCCATGATTTTTCTTGAGCTCATCAGCCAAGCCATCAATTAAAAAAAGCGGTGCTTTTAGATTACTATTAATTAATTTTTCCCAATTGTTTTCATTTATTTCCCCAAGCGGGGTAGGGAAGAATGTGGAGGCATTATTGATAAGAGCATCAACTCTTGAATGCCATTTGATGGTCTGGGCTATCAGCCTTTTTACATCTTCTGCATTATCAAGATCGGCTTGTATCAATTGAACTGAATTTTCTCTTTGCTCATTCATTTCATTTGCAAACAGTTCAGCCTCAGGCTGGGAGGAGCGATAATGGATAATTAAATCCCAATCCTCACTCCATAGGAGTTTAGCAATTTCCAAGCCAATTCTCTTGGCACCGCCAGTGATCAGCGCAACTTTATTCATAACTTACCCACCAAGTCCTTTAATGGTCAGGATGATTTATTCAATAAAAAACTTAGAAATGTTTCCGATGCATTTTGTGAAGACCCGCTAAGAGCTATAAGACTCGGAAGGTTTCTTAGTTATAAACACATTTCAGATTTTTCAATAACTCCACAACTTAAAGCCATTGTTAAGAAAATCTTAGAATCTGGGGAATTAAACTATCTTTCAGGTGACAGAGTATTTGCTGAAATAGATAAAGCAATGCAAAACCATTTCCCTGAAAAATTTTTTAATTTTGTGGTTGAGAATAAACTTGAAAAGCCATGGCTAAAAGATATCAACTCACTTGATAGTTTTAGTGCTACGAGTTCAGATCTTAGATGGGTGGAGCTGTCATGCTTAAATCATTTCACTGATTTTGATCAAATCC
>CACMYW010000013.1:0-22416 GCA_902617955.1 uncultured SAR86 cluster bacterium | reverse complement strand
CTCCTATAATTCCAGTGGCAGCTGCTTGCTGCAGAGTGAAATCAAATGCTTCAAAATTATTTAGATAAAGGGCTCCTATGACAGTTGCAAAGATTCCAAACTGAGCTGCTGCACCAAGAATTAAGGTTTTAGGATTGGCGAGCATTGGACCAAAATCAGTCATTGCACCAACTCCCATAAATATCAATAGTGGTGCAATGCCTGAACCAATAGAAACAGAATAAAATTTATACAAAATACCTGAAGTGTATCCAAGTTCAGCTGCGTACTTCTCAGCATTGCTAAGGCTTACCAAATCAAGATTATTAACAACATCTGCATTAATAAAATCCATACCTAAAAGCATTGCTAGGTTTGATAATGTTTCAGGATTATTTTCAAAGATAATTTTTTCCAAGCCACTGTAGGCAAGTCCAATTTCTGGAATATTAGATAAAATCGTTCCAAAGCCAATTGGAACCAAGAGTAATGGCTCAAATTTCTTATTGATGGCAAGATAAAGAAGAATTAAGCCTACCAAAAGCATAATCATTTGGCCTTCAGTAATATAAAAAAACCCAAATGAGCTCAAAAGTGAGTTGATGTCAAAATTATTCATTTACGCAATATCGATTAATAAATCACCTGGGGCTACAGCATCCCCAACTTGAATATGTATATTTGAAATAACTCCATCAGCCGGTGACTTAATTTCGGTTTCCATTTTCATAGCCTCAAGAATAATTAAGGTTTGATCTTTCGATACTGTTTGACCTTCCGCAATCAAAATTTTAAATATGTTCCCACCCAATGGAGCATTAAGCTGACTAGAAACTGAAGAAGCTTGTGGTTTAACTTGCTGGGGTTGGTTAGGTAATATGTTTGATGCGCTACCTTTTGCAATATCAAAATTATTATTCTCATCAATAGTTACTGAAAATTCTTTTTCATCAATTGTTACAAGATAGGAACTGCTTGATTGCTGATGAATATCAAGAGGTCGTTGCTCAAAAAATTCTGGGTCATCAAGGTGTTTAAAATAATTCAGTCCGATTTCAGGAAATAATGCATAAATTAATGTGTTATCTTCATTTGCTTCGATATCAAGGGAGTTATCCTTAATCACTTTCTTAAATTCTTCCACAAGATCATCAAAAGAATCATTTATCAAATCTGCAGGCCTGCATGTAATTGCGGCAGCACCGTCAAGCGCTTTTTCTTGTAATTCTTTATTAACCGGAGCTGGTGTTGCCCCATATTCACCGGCGAGGACTCCTCTGGTTTCTTTGGTAATAGATTTATATCTTTCACCATTCAAAACATTAATGACTGATTGAGTTCCTACAATTTGAGATGTAGGTGTGACCAGTGGAATGTACCCAAGGTCCTCTCTTACTTTTGGAATTTCGCTGAGGACTTCATCAAATTTTTCTGATGCATTTTGCTCTTTAAGTTGATTTTCAAGATTTGTAAGCATACCTCCTGGTACCTGACTTATTAAAATTCTTGAATCAACTCCACGCAATGATCCTTCAAACTTATGATATCTCTTTCTAACCTCTTTAAAATGTTGGGCAACTGGTTCTAATTTTGATAAATCTAGATTTGTTGGTCTAGTTGTGCCCTCTAAGATAGCAACCATTGATTCAGTTGGTGAATGACCATAGGTCATACTCATACTAGATATTGATACATCAATATTATCCAATCCAGCTTCAATAGCTTTTATACCAGTTGCTGTAGACATACCAGTGGTTGCATGGCATTGCATGTGAATAGGTATTTCTAGAGCTTCCTTTAACGAAGAAACTAGTTCAAAACCAACATACGGCTTTAAAAGTCCAGCCATATCTTTAATAGCCAATGACTGTGCGCCTAAATCTTGAAGTTTTAAAGATAAATCAACCCATCCCTTGATATCGTGAACAGGGCTAGTTGTATAGGATATAGTGCCTTGAGCATGACCTTCAAAATTATTGACTGCTTTGATGGCTTGCTGCATGTTTCTAACATCATTCATGGCATCAAAAATTCTAAAAACATCTACGCCATTAGTCTTAGAGCGCTCAACAAATTTGTTGACGACATCATCAGAATAATGCTTGTAGCCTAGAAGATTTTGGCTTCTTAGAAGCATTTGTTGTTGTGTCTTGGGCATCATAGATTTTATTTTTCTAATTCTTTCCCAAGGATCTTCTCCAAGATATCTAATACATGAATCAAATATTGCGCCACCCCATGACTCTACAGACCAATAACCAACCTCATCCATTGATGAAAGAATTTCTTCCATATCTTCATATCTAAACCTGGTTGCAAGTAGTGATTGATGACCATCTCTTAATACAACTTCAGTAATTCCTAAATTCTTGTCTGTCATGATTTATGTAACCCCAATACCTCAGTAATAATTTGCTTTTCCTGATTAGAAATTATCTCAGGGCCATTGGTATCAACTTTCTTAATTAATGAAGTGTCATCAAAAACAGATCCAACAATCAAACTCATTAGTTTTGTTGCAATTATTAGTAATAACAAAAATGAGAAGACAATACTCATCCCTATCATCATTAAATCTAAACCTGGCAAAATACTTTCTATCATCAGGAATGTATTTTACATCATCAATAAGCGTTAGAATAAACGTTAATATGCATTCCTATCTAGATAATCCTGCATGTTCGATTTTTGCCCATCGAGGCGGATCGATAGAATCTTATGAAAATACAATAGAAAGTTTTAATTATGCGGTTGATTTGGGTTGTGAATATATTGAAACAGACGTTCAACTTAGTTCGGATGGAGTTCCATATATTTTTCATGATGATGATTTGCATAGATTTATAAGGAAGAAATTAAGATTTAATGATTTGAACTCAAATGAATTAAATGAAATTAAGTTATTTGATCGATTTTCAATACCTACATTAAAAGAATGCATGGAAGCTTTCCCAAATACGAAATTTAATATCGATCTAAAAACAAATGAGGTGATGAAGCCTGCAATGAAATATTTACACTCTATCAATGCGCATTCTAGGGTATGTATTGCTAGCTTCTCTGATCAAAGACTTGATTTTGTTAAAAAGAATTACCCTAAATTTTGTAGATCGATGGGTCCAAGTGAAATTCTATCTTTAAAATTACACTCTTTAGGATTAAAGAAATTCTCACCTGAAGCAGACTGCGTTCAGATACCAATATATAAATACGGTATTAAGCTTGCTACAAAAAAACTAATTGAGACTGCGCACAGACTAAATTTAAAGGTTCATGTTTGGACAATTAATGATGCTGCAACAATGGATAAGCTTATTGATTTGGGTGTCGATGGCATCATTACAGATAAACCCAATCTACTTAAAGAAAGAATAGCTGCTAAGAAATAAACTTCAAAAGGATTTTTCTGCAGACCATATACATTGGAATGATGATGACTGATGTAATAATAATCTCGACTAAAAGAGAATAGTCTAATAGCTCTCTTATTCCGCGAGCTATAAATAAACTAAATATTCCTAAAATGCTGTAAAAAATAATTGAGGTTTTTGATAGTAACTTCATGTTTTAACCTTAATTAGTAAAAGACCACCCAAAACAAATAAGACTGCGATTGGAATTAACCCATAAGAAGCACTCTCAAAAGTTGATACAAAAATTGCCACTAGTAATGGACCAAGAAATGCTCCTGCCCTTCCAAACATATTATAAAAACCAAAAAACTCGCCTGCTGATTTTATAGGGATAATTTTTGCAAATAGGCTTCTTGAGACAGCTTGAATACCTCCTTGTATTGAACCTACCATGCATGCCATCACATAAAATTCTGTAGCATTAGAGAGAGATACCGAATAACTAACCAAGGCAAGATATCCAAGAATATTTACATACAACACATTCTTTTCTCCCTTTTTTTCTGCAATATATGACCATGCAATAGTTGATGGGAAGGCAACAAACTGAACTAAGATAAGCCCTATAATTATTGATGAGCTTTCAAGATTAAGATTCAGAGCAAAATCTGAAGCCATAGCCATGACAGTATGAACACCATCAATATATAAAAAGAATGCTATTAAAAAAATAAAGACATTTTTCTCAGCCTTAATTTTACTCAAGGTAGCAATATTTTTTTTAATTGATTTAAGTAAGACGTTACTTTGCGGTTCTATAACTGGAACTGAAACATTTTTAATAATTGGTATTAAAAAGAGTGCCCACCAAACTCCTACGGATATAAATGACCATTTTACTGCCTCAGTAGAATCAGCTAGACCAAAAATTTCCGGTTGAAGGGTCATGATTGCGTTAATTAGGAAAAGAAAGCCTCCACCCAAATAACCTATTGCATAACCATATCCTGAGACTCTACCAATATCAACTGGGTCAGCTACCAGCAATAACAACTTATCATAAATTACGTTCCCAGCAGCAAAACAATAGTTTGCGAGACCAAAAAATATTAACGGATACAACCAATCGCCCGCCTCAAATGTATAGAGCAATAAAACGCTAACAATTCCAAGAATTGTTAAAGTAATAAAAAATGTTTTGGTGGCATTCGAGAAATCAGTTATTGCTCCGATTATGGGAGCAGTAAAAAGCAAAATAAGATTCGAAATTGTGAGGCCATAACCTAAGTATGCTGTAGCTGTTAAATTATCAATTCCTTGCGTCCAATATTCTTTAAAAAAAATTGGGAAAAAGGCAGCAAGAACAGTTGTAGCAAATGCAGAATTTCCAGCATCATATGCAATCCATGACTTTGCTGGAATTGAAAGCTTAGACTCTTTCATAAAATGCAATTCCTTCACTGATATTTCTTGAAACCAAACCTCTCTCAATTAAACAATTAAGATGAGCTATTGATTCACCAGTAGCCATTAGGAAGTTGCTATCATCAATTTCTCGTTTGAATAAGACAGGGAATACATCAACAGATCGTTTTGGAGTGGTAAGAAACTCTTCAAGTTTACTCAAAGACTCTTCGTGGTGATTAATGATGGTCTTTAATCTTTTGTGAGCTCCAAGAAAAGGTCTGCCGTGCGCAGGAAGCACTAAGACATCTTCGGGCACAAAATCAATCAATCTTTTACAAGACTCTAACCAGTCATCTAATGGATTGGCATTAGGTTCAGTTGGAAAGACGCCCACATGAGAAGTAATTTTTGGCAATAACTGATCGCCAGAAATAAGTAGATTTTTAGCTTTAGAGAACAAACAAATATGCTCCATTGTATGGCCTCTTCCCTCGATACATTGCCATTCATCTCCAGCAATAGAAATCATATCGCCGTGTTTTATTCGATTATAAGCATCAGGAAGTTTATGGATAATGGAGCCAAAAAAGCCAAATCTCTCAATATAATTTTTTATTTGTTTTTCAGATAGCCCAGCTTGTGTATAAAAATCAATTGCTTCATGTGGCACATATTCACCGGTATCTGCAGCAAGAAGTCTACACTGCAGATAATCAGTTCTACTCATACACAAAGGTACATTAAATTTTTTAACAAACCATCCTGCAAGACCAATATGATCAGGATGCATATGCGTTACGATAAGTTTTTTTATATCTATTTTTTCTTTGCTTATTAAATCGGTCCAAGCAGACTTTACGTCATCTAAAAACATTCCAGTATCCACAAGCGTTGCCTGATCATTTGAACCTATTAACCATAGATTGATATGATTTAATGACATGGGAAGAGGCATTCTTACCCAATGGAGTTCATCATTAATTGAATACATAGTTCCATTCTTCGGAACGGTATCAATAGGAAACTCTAATCTTGTATCTGGATTCATTGTTTTCTATGATTAACTTATGGGAGAGGATAGAAAAACTATTATTAATCTTAGTGGGTTCATGATTGGTATTGGTGCTTTAGTATTACTGCTGGGTATTTTAGCAGGTTTAATTACCTAACTTTAATATTTGGTGCTTTTGCGTCACCTCTAAGAGATTTTAAAAACTCGTTAGCTTTAACGGGTGCCTGCACATCACTGTACCGATCGTAATTTTCTTCCCAAAATTCTTTCCATGTCGGAAATAGATCATGAAAATAGCCCTCATAAGGCTCCTGATTAGGCCATCGCATTTTATTCTTGCCAATTGGAGGTTTATTTAAATCGGTTGCATACCAATACATAGGCAATCGTTTTTGAAATAGCCATTCTCCGGCGACTCTTGAATACACATCCCAGTAAAGCATTTGCATGATCACCCATTCATCATTGGTTTCGTGCTCATTTTTTGAATAGACCAATCCAATTGCATTATCAGAATCTAAAAACTCAATAATATGATTACCTATGTGATGGGATGTACCTTTAAATTGATCTCTAAAGGTTTTATCAGCCCAAGCTTTTAATGCTTGCCTGCCCTGATCTGATTTGCCCACCTTAACGTCAGGAACAAAGAGATTTACATGCATATCAAGTGCACGCATATCTAAAGAGACCGCATATTTTGAGGCGAGTTGTCTAATCTGGTCCAACGACTCCAATCGATCAATTCTTTCTTCTAGATTGCTCATCCTGGAGGCCAACTAAAAACTCTTCCGCTCAAGATATGTAAGTGGAGATGAAATACACTTTGACCTGCTTTGGCACCATTATTAACCACTACGCGATATGCATCCTCAATATCTAATTGACGTGCAATTTCACCTGTGACCCACATTAAATGCCCCAAAATATCTTTCTGAGAAGAATCTGCATCAGAAAGCTTGGGAATATGAGTTTTTGGAATTACCAAAATGTGGGTGGGAGCTTGCGGGTTAATATCTTCAAAAGCCAATGCAATCTCATCCTCATAGATTATATTTGCAGGGACCTCTCTATCAATTATTTTTAGAAAAAGATCATCCATTTCTAAAAGAGAATTCTAAAAAGACGCCAAGCAACGAAAATAACCAAGACGGTCAAACCAAGAGAAAGAGTCACCACAAGAAAATCTTTAACAAGATTTAAAAAAGTATTATTTTTGTTTGCCTTAAGTAGCTGAGTTACTAGAAATAAAATGGCTACCAAAGTAAGTGTTGCAATAATTAATGTGATCATTCAAATATACTTCCCACTGATATTACCAACAATATTAGAGCGATACCCCAGGCTAAGCAAGCTACTACATCAGCTCTATAAAATTTAATTGAATTAAGATCTGTGATGCCCAACAAAAAAGGTGTTAAAGGTCTAATTGCTGGGATAAATCTTCCTAAGATAACCGTATATGGACCAAACCTGTCCAAAAAATTTTCAACTCTATTAATGGCCTTTTGTCGTTTCTGAAAAAACTTCAAGTTAATTATGTTAGGACCGATAGTTTTACCAAGAAAAAATCCAGCTAGGTCACCTAGGTGGGCTCCAATTACTGCCACTGAGGCAATGATATAAATAGACAAAATATCTGTGTTGTACAAGTAAATACATATAGAAAACAAGATGGCACTGGGTATAAAAGCCCCAGTAATGATCATTGATTCACCAAATGCAAAAGCAAAAACCAAAAGCCACGCATATTCAGGGTTTAAGCTTAGGTATTCCTGGATTTTTTCAAGTGACATTATTATTTACTAAAAAAGGCTTGGACAGCTTTTATGTTTTCATCGGATCCATAAAGTTTTTTCATGGCCGCGTCTTCAAGATCTCTACTTAATTGAATTGAAGGCTGCATAAACTTTTTCAGAATTTTTTTTGTTTCTACCAAAGATGATGTTGGTTTCATTGATAGCTCATTTGCTTTTTCTATGGCCTTATTTAGAGGATCCTTGCAGATGTCAGTTACTAGACCAAGATCACTGTATTGTTTTGCATTTATCCATGTTGAAGTAGTTAACACATCAAAGCTCTTCTGATAGCCTAGTTGGTCAAATAACAAGTAAGAGCTTCCAAGTTCAGGCACTAATCCTAATTCAGCAAATGGATACTTCAATTTAAAATCTTCATCGATAAAAACATAGTCAAAATGAAGCAATATTGTTGCTCCTCCACCGACTGCCCTGCCAGATGCAGCAGCAATAAGTGGCTTTGAAAAATTTATTAAAGCATCGATGCAATTATTGAATGGGCGCTCATAGTCAGAACCCCCCTCTCCAACCATGCTCTCAAGATCTACTCCAGATGAAAAGTTCCCACCTTCACCTGTAACTATTACAGATTTAATTGATGCGTCTTGATCAGCATGATTTAAGCCATCAGCAAAAAGTTGCCATAGTTCTGCATCAAAAGCATTAATTTTTTCCGGACGATTAAACTTGAGAATACGAACTGCATTTGCAGACTCTATTAGTAATTTACTCATTTGCCTTTAAATTTAGGCTTTCTTTTTTCAGCGAATGCAGTCAATCCTTCAACTGTATCTTCACTCATAAATACAGGCTCACCAATTTCTAGCTCTTTCGCTAAAGCTTCAGATTCATGCAGACTTCCATCAAACTCCCTGAGGGATTGAGTGATGGCTTTAATGGATAAAGGTGCATTTTCTGAAACTGTTATAGCAATTTCTTTTGCTTTCTCTAATGCTTTACCATCCTCAACTATATGACCAATCAAACCAAATCTGAGCGCTTCATCAGCACTTACTCTTCTTCCTGTTAAGAGCATTTCTGCAGCAAGAGTATAGGGGATTTGTCTTCTTAGCCTGATTGTTGATCCACCTAAGGGGAAAAGCCCTCTTAGTGGCTCAGTTAGACCAAAAGTAGATGACTTTCCGGCTACTCTGATATCTGTTCCTTGAAGAATCTCAGTGCCGCCTGCAAGAGCAAAACCTTCAACTGCAGCGATGATAGGTTTGTTGGGACGATTATGTCTCAGCAGAGCTTGCCAATGCAGGTCTGGAATCTCCTTGAGTTTTTCCATCATTGCAGAATCTTCATTTCCATCTTTCATTGCTGACAAGTCAGCTCCAGAACAAAAAGTACCCCCAGCACCTGTTAGGATTGCGCAACGCAAGTTATCATCTTCATCAAGCTGTCTCCAAGCTTCATAAACCGTAACTAACATCCCAGGACTTAGGGCATTTCTTTTTTCAGGACGATTTAGGGTAATGATTAGAACATGCCCATCCTGTTCAACTATTGCATGATTTTTATCCATATTTATTTCTTATTACTTACTATCCACATTGCAAAAAATTGGGCTGCGCCTCCATAAGCATGACCCATCGCAACATTAGCACCATCTACTTGATGATTACCAGCTTGATTTGTGACCTGAAGACAAGCTTCACCAAATCGAATCATACCAGAGGCCCCAATGGGATTAGATGAAAGAACTCCTCCAGACATATTAAATGGAATGTCTCCTTCAATTTCAGTAGCGCCTCTTTCAGTTAATTTCCAGCCCTCACCTAAATCACAAAAATGTAAATTTTCAAGCCACATAGGCTCATACCATGAAAATGGTACATATATTTCAGCGCAATCTATTTCCTTAAATGGATTAGTAATCCCTGCTTGATCATAGATATCTTTTGCGCAATCTTGACCACCCTGTGGATTAACCTCATCTCTTCCAGCTGATAAAGTTCCCTCTGAACGAACAGCCATGCCTTTTATCCAAGCAGCATTCCTGCTTTCAGCCAATTTTTTATTTGAGATTACCATTGCACATGCACCGTCTGAGGATGGACAACTCTCTAGATATCTAAGTGGTTCCCAAAGCATAGGAGTTTCTGCAACCATGTTTTCGTCTATACCAGGAATTTGTAAATGAGCTAATGGATTTTTTAAAGCATTTAATCGATCCTTAACAGCAACTTTCCAGCCAATATTTTCAGGAGCATCATATCTTCTAATGTACTCTCTCATATACGGAGCAAAATATCCTCCTGCTCCGGCATTAATATGTGGTGAATATGGATACTTAGGTGATAAAGCCCAAGTAGCATTTGATTCTGACTGTTTTTCATAAGTTACTGTTAGTACAGTATCAAAGTTGCCTGAACAAACATGAGAAGCAGCAATAACAGCAGTGCTTCCTCCAACACTACCTGCCGTATGAACTCTTAACAAGGGCTTTCCATTTGCTCCAATTGCGTCAACAAGTGAAAGCTCCGGCATCATGACACCCTCAAACATATCAGGTGCCTTCCCTAAAATGACTGCATCAATTGCATCCCAATCTACATCAGCAGCTAGCATGGCTTTATCTATTGCTTTTCTTACAAGACCGCCCATAGAAACATCACGCCTTTTTGCTTCATACTTTGTTTGACCAACTCCTATTACTGCTGCTTCAATCATTAATTTTCTCTAAATGAACTAACATGTTCTGTTGAAGACATGGACCTGAGGATGCATGAGCAAGCCCATTATTAAAGTCGTTATTTTTTAACAATTCAAATGATTTACCAATGGAGTCTAAACCAGCCGCCATCATGACATTGCCAGCCAATGGGCCACCAGAAAGGTTGATATCTATATTACCAAGATCAAGTAGACCCCTTATGAACGGAATTTCGTAAGTAAATTGGGTATGCAATTCAGCGAAGTCAAGCTCAAAGCTTTTGAGGTTTATTTTTTTTCCAAGCCCAATAATACTTTCTGATGTCGAGAGATCTCTAACTCCAAAATTCGATGTTTCGATGGAATGATGAACACTAGAAATCTTTATTTTTTGTAGTCCAAGTTTTGCAGCTGCTTCCTCAGTACCAATAATCATTGCAGATGCTCCATCAGAAATTGGAGCACAATCAAAAGCTGATAAAGGAGAAGAAAGGTAATCAGCTGTGAGGTAGTCATCTTCACTAGGCATGGCTGTAACTAATGCATTAGGGTTATTTTTTGCATTTGAAATAGATTGAGTTAATGCCTCATACATATCTTTCTTTGTTAGCAATCCTTTTTTCATAAGTAATTGTGCTTGCAGTGCAGCCAATGAGGTTTTATCAGGCCACAAAGGAGACATGTAATATGGATCAGTTTGTAAAGTACTTACAAAAGGTAGATCACCAGGTGATGATTTTCCAAAACCATAAATTAATGCTGTTTCAGCATCTCCCATTTGAATCTTTAAAATGGATTCATATAAAGCCCATGCTGCATCCATTTCAACATGTGATTCTTTTATCGGTGGATTAGTTTGAATAGCTGACAAACCCTCAACAAATGCAAAGGCAGCTCCTTGTAAATAGTCGCAACTTCCAGAACAAGTAAAACCTATATCATTTTGTGTAAATCCTGTTTGCTTAAAAACCTGATGAACAACAGGCATAATAAGCTCAACTTCATTGGCTGCTTTTGCATCAGCAACAATGGGATTTTGGGCATAAGCTAGTATGTATATATCTTTCATTCTTTAAATTTAAATACTGAAGGATCAACATCATCTTCACCGGTTGGCTTAAACCATTTGATATTTTCTAGAGTAGTGCCCCAATCAGATTTATCCTTCCAAACAGCCTGTACTCGCATCCCAATCCTAATATCTGCTAAATCAATTTCTTGGATTAAATGTAAAAAAGAAATATCAGCACCATCTAAACGAATCATTGCAGAAACATAAGGCGGAACTATTGGATTACCAGGAATAGGAATATGAACAATGGTAAAAGATTCTACTGCTCCAGTATCTGGTAATTCCAGTTCCTCTTCTGTAGCAACACCACATCTTGGACAGCTTCCTCGAGGCGGAACGTATACAGCACTACATTTTGGACATTTTTGAGCGACCAGTTTTCCTTCTGCAACTTTATTTAAAAATCTAGTTGTAGCATTGCCAGCCGTATACTGATAGCTAAGTGATATATCAGAAACAAAAAAATCTTTTTTTTCTTCAGTCATCGATAATCTCAAAGTATTTAATGTCTCTGATGGTTTGCGTTTTTTCTTGATTCCAAATCACTTTTACTCTCTTGCCAATTTCAAGTTCATCTTCTTTGCAATTAGCTATCATATGAAGCATGGCTGAATTACTACCATCCATGGAGATCAAAGCAAAGGCAAAAGATTCTTTTATAAGATGATGAGCTCTAGGTTTTTCAATCCATGTATATGACTGAACCACTCCCTCATTTTTGACTTCAACAAATTCGCTTAAGTGCTCAGAATCTTTTGGATCAAATTCAGCTGCTGGCACAAAAATTTCACCCTTAGAGTTTTTAGTGCCAACCAAAACCTCATTAGATAATTCTTCAAAAAATTTTCCAATTACCGGTCCTGGAGATCGTTCATAAGGATATTCAAGCTTAAATGAAGCTCGCAATAATTCTTTATCTGCGGATTTAGTCATTCTCAATAATCATGTTATTAGCATTCTTATCTATTAAAACATGTTTCATAACTTTACCTGAAGCATTTCTTGGCAATGGTGGATCAATAATTTCCCATTTTGATGGTACTTTAAATTTTGCAAGATTATCCTCAAGATACTTCTCAAGCTCTGAGGTATCAATATCTGCACTGATTCTGATAAACGCTTTAACTTGTTGACCTAAATCCTCATCAGGGATTCCAATAACGGCTGATTCAATAACCTTTGGGTGTGCATCCAGCAAGAGTTCGATTTCTTGTGGGTAAACATTTTCAGCCCCCCTTAAGATAAGATCAGTTCTTCTTGAGGAAATAAAGAACAGACCATTCTTTCTGTAGGCAAAGTCACCTGTCTTTAAGGTTCTGTCTTCAGTTAATGATTCAGCTGTGGCAGTTGGATTTTCGTAATATCCAAGCATTACAGATGGACTTTTCACATAAATTTCACCCTCAACATCATCATCAAGAATTAGTTCTCCGCTATCATCCCTGAGCTCAACATGAATAGTTGGCATTGGTTGACCTGGTGAGGTTGGATTTGAATCTAATGTATCACCCCAGTTAATTATAGTTATTGCGCCTGATTCGGTGAGCCCGTATCCGTATCCAAAATTATGCTTTACATTTGGAAAGACTATTTTTGATTTATTAATTAATTCTTCAGGAATGGGCGCTCCACCACCCCCTACCACTAATAAACTCTCAAGTTTAGTTTTTTCTTTTTCAGCAACATTTAATACACGTCTCAAAGCGGTCGGCACTGCTCCGCCCCAAGAGGTAATGTTTGAATTTTTAATGATTTCTACAATCCTGTTAGGATCAAATTTTCCGTCATATAGATAAGATGATGTTCCAGCAAACAGTGCTGTTACGGCTCCAGCTGATAATCCAGAAACATGAAATAAAGGTGAAGTAATTAAACTTTTAGGTTTATTAGCTGACCAATCTGTTCCAAGTTTTGAGCTTCTTGCTGCAACAGAGGCTCCCTGCAAAAGTTGCAGCATGGTATTTGAAATCATTGAACGATGAGATGTCATGACGCCTTTAGGTGTGCCTGTGGTGCCGCTGGTATACAAAAGACAAGCACAATCATCTTCATTAGCATCATGAAAGTTATGATCAATATTTGGGTAATCAGTTAGAACCAGCTCCTCAAATATAATTTGTGGATGATCATGAGATGGAAGTCTTGAGATTCTTTTTTCATCACCAACCAATAATTTAGGGGATGCAGCTTCTAGCGCCTTGATAGCTTCTTTACCATTCCACCAGCCGTTCAAACCACAGGCTATCCCGCCAATTGAGACAGTTGCCCAAAAAAAGATAATCCATTCAGGAGAATTAGCAGCATAGATGGCAACTCTGTCACCAGGACCGACGTTATATTTTGATCTCAATAAGTGAATGGCCTTTCCAACGAGTTCATAATGCTCAGCAAAGGAAATCTTTTTACCTTGATACTCTAAGTAAATAGACTCAGCATGGTGTTGTGATTGTGTAATGAATGCAGCTAAATTTTTTGGTCGATTAATAAAAACTGGAAGTGATTCACCCAATACATCTTCATTACCGATTTTAAAGAAGTCATTCTCATTAATTAGGTTATTGATTTCTTGATCTGTATGCATATGGAAATGTTATTATAGTCAATGTTCAAGGGGAGTCATTATGAAAGATCATTTAGTTGCATTGGTCACGGGTGGAGCATCCGGTATTGGTCTAGCAACAGTTGAAAGATTTATATCTGAGGGTTACAAAGTTGCTGTATTTGATGCAAATAAATCAGCTAAAGAAGTCATAAAAAATAGCCTTAAATCAGAAGTTAATGATGTTTTTATATATGAGGTAGATGTCACTAATCATGATTCAATACTTGATGGATTTAAAGGATTAGCAAAAGACAATCTTACTCCTTCAGTTTTACTAAATTCAGCCGGCATAAGCCCCCCTCTCAATCCACTGCATAAGTATGAAATTGATGATTGGAATAAGTGTGTAAGCATTAATCTTAATGGTACTTTTATGGTGACAAGAGAATTCATTAATTCGTACATTGAAAATAAACTTTCCAAGGGCTCAATAATAAATATTTCATCGATTATGGGATCAAGAGCTAGTGCTGCTCAAGCCGTTTACAGTGCCACCAAACATGGTGTTGTTGGGTTAGCTAAATCAGTAGCACAAGACTATGCTCATTTAAACCTAAGGGCTAATGCTATTGGTCCAGGCGTCATAGAGACGCCTATGACAAATGATGTACTGGTTGATGAAAATGTAAAGAATCATTTGCTTACGCGCATACCTTTAAAACGTGTTGCTCAGGCCTCAGAGGTTGCAAGCTTGGTATATTTTTTAGCGACAGATGAGTCCTCATACATAACAGGAACCTATATCCCTATCGATGGTGGATATCTCAGTTCCTAATTCCGTCTCACTAATTACTGGTGCTGCTAGTGGGATTGGTAGGCATCTTGCGATTCATGCATCCAATCTTGGTCATGATGTGGTTCTGATCGATCTTGATGCAAATGGATTAGATGAAACCAAAAAATTATGTTCCAAAGCAGAAACATTTTGTATTGATGTTGGTAATTATGAGCAAATGGTTGAAGTTAAAGAAGCTCTAGATAAGAAAAATATTAACGTTAATTATCTATTTAATAATGCTGGTATTTTTATTGAAGGAAGATCCTGGAAAACCAGTCCTGAAATGTGGAATAAAATTATATCTACTAATCTACTAGGCATAACGAATGCACTCAATGTGTTTCTAGATCAAATGCTTAAAACTGACACCAAAGGTCACATTGTTAATACAGCATCAATGGCTGGAGTAATTGTTGGTGGTTTTTTAGCTCCATATACTGCCACAAAACATGCCGTAGTCGGTCTTTCTCGGAGTCTCTATGAAGAACTCAAAGAAGCAAATTCAAACATAGGTGTTTCTGTTTTATGTCCTGGAGTTGTCCAAAGTCAAATAATTGAAAATGAAAGGCCGTTACTTGAAATAAATCAGGATGATTTGGACGAAGATGAAAATGCCAAACTCATGAAAACCATGCTATCTGAAGGAGTTAGGAGCGGTCTTGAGCCTAGCGTGGTTGCAGAGCGTGTTTTCGAAGCAATTGATAAAGAAGAATTTTGGATTTTTACACATCAAGAATTTGCTGATACTTACAAGGAGTATTCTCAGGAAATCTTAGATTCAATGAACTCTTAATTAAGGCTCAATCTGATCTAGAACATCTTTAAACGAAATATATTTAAAGTTTTGATTGAAGAGCTTTCCTCTTTGATTGGTATTGAATCCGTCCTGAGCAACCATCATTCCTTTAGGATATCCTGGTAATGGAGTTGAGGTCACATCAATACCATCGGTATCTCTGACTTCATCAATGCCTTGTGCGCCTAAAATCATAAATGTACCAACATATTGATAAGGGGTTTTTCTGTTGTAGAGATTAAAAGTTGAATTACCTTGGGAAGATACAACAAGGTAGCCTTCTTTATTAGATGTTTTGTAGATCGAGATCCCTTCAGGATCACCTTCTATCTCACCTGCTCGAGAATCAACATCCTGAAGATATTTAAAACCATCCACTGAGAAAGCTTTTACAATGCCTTTGTCTCCTTCTCTAGAAATGAAAATAGTTTCATTTTCATCATCATAAACACAGCCTTCAGCTTCATTTCCCTCAACTGGTTTACCTTTCTCAAACTGAGTGATGTCAATCACATGGGTTTTAATTTGTTCATTAAGATCCCACTGCTGGACTTGTTTACCCTCTTCTTCCGTTATAACTGCTTTTAAATCATTGTTGATAAGGCCCATGCAAACACCGTAAACGCTCATACCCGTTACTAAGTGGTGATGTGTCATTGATTCAGAAAATGAATTAGATGGTGTTGATTTAAAGTACTTATAAAGGTCTTGTTCATCAAAAATCCAATAATCTAAAGTGCTCATGGTTCTGTTAGATGTAACGATATGTAACTTACCGTTAACGGAACGCAAATCAATATTATTGATCTTTCCAAGGTTAGAGTAACTGAGTTGATTGCCCTTCAAATCGTATACATAGATACCTGATTTCTTATCGGTTCCAAAGATAAGAGATTTTTTTGGGTCCGCATTATTGATCCATATAGCTGGATCGTCAGCTGCATCTTCTGGTGAAATCACTGGTTCAGTCTCTATAATTGGAAAAATAATAAACGGTACATCACTGTGGACTGAAAAACTTAAAAAAAAAGCTAATAAAGAAATAGCTATTTTTTTTGAGTTTTTGTAAGTTGTCATAGGTGAATCTAATTTCATCAGAGGTTCATTATTAATCATATTTTGATAAAAAAATAATAGATTTGATATTTTTTAAACATTTGTCGATAATTAAATTGTGTCAATTATTTATAAACAGCAAAGAAGCTTAAACAGGGTCAATAAAATTCTAGAAACTGCTCATAATGTGTTGATGTATGGAGAAATTAATGATCTTTCAATCGCTAATTTAACCAAAGTAGCTGATCTCAAGAGAACATCCACATATAAATTTTTTCCTCATCCAGATGATATAAAAATTGCTCTAATCGAAAGATATATAAATGAGCTCAGAGAAAAATTAGAAAATTATAATATAAGCTCTTCAGAGCATTACCAAACTCTTAAGGAGCTCATTAACGAGATATATTTATATTTTAAAGAAAATACATCGGCCCAAAAAATTATACTGGCAAACACGGTTAACCCTCCTATCGACAGTACTAAAATGCAAGCCCTTTCCAATCTTCTTGTCAATAAAATAGAAGCTGCTAATAAACTTCCAAACATGTTTAACAAAGAGGGAGTTTTTTTAGTAATTACCCAGATTATTATTTCTGTGTTGTCCCTCAACCTAAAGGAAAACAACGAACTCAATGAAATTGGAACAAATGAGGCATTAAGAGCCTCTTATGCGTACCTGCTTAGTTGTACAACAAAGTAATCTCTCATGCTTATATCCTTTAAAAAACTAAAGATTTAAAATTAGTAAGCTTTTTTTGGAATTATCTTTAAAATCTCAATAATGAAAAAGATCCTATTTGTTTGCGTCGAAAATTCATGCAGAAGTCAAATTGCAGAGGCAATTACAAACACACTTTATTCAAAAAAATTTCAGGCATGGTCTGCTGGGTCTGCACCATCCAACCAAGTTAATCCAAAGGCTATAAAATCGCTTGAAGAATTGGGAATAATTCATAGTGGACATCCACAAGCAATTTCAGATTTTTTTGGATATAGATTTGATTACATTATTGGAATGGGGTGTGGAGATGCATGCCCTATAGTTGATGGTGCTAAAAATTTAGAGTGGAATATTCCTGATCCAAAAGATCTTAAGATGCAAGAATTTAATGAGGTAAGAGATTTAATTCATGAACAAATAAAGGGACTGGATTAGTTAGATGCAAAAGTATTTAGTTGAGTTTCTTGGAACAGGTGTTCTGTTTTGTGCAGTGGTGGGCTCAGGCATTATGGGTTTTAATTTGTCACCAGATAATGAGGGAGTGGTTTTGTTGGCAAATACTATAGCTACATCATTTGCACTTTATTTCTTGATATCCACTTTTCAAGAATATGGTAATGCACATTTTAATCCAGCTGTTTCAATGGTTGCGTATTTAAAACAAGAAATAACAATTTCTGAATTGATTTCCTATGGAATTTTGCAGTGTGCAGGGGCAATTCTTGGTGTTATTTTTGCAAACTATATGTTTGGATTAGAGTTAATTGATTTCGCTACCAATCAAAGAGGTGGTACAAATATTTATGTTAGCGAAGTGTTTGCCACCATAGGTTTAGTGATGATTATTTATCTCTCTAAAAAAGAAAATGTTGCTATGTCAGTTGCTGCATTCATTGGTGGAGCTTACTGGTTTACCTCCTCAACGTCCTTTGCAAATCCAGCTGCATCCATATCAAGGGCCTTTTCAGATTCTTTTGCTGGAATAAGTCCTGACTATGTACTTCCATTTGTAATAGCGCAGCTATTTGGTGGCCTAATAGCGTTTTTAATCTTGAGGCTTTTTAAGGGTGTTAACTGATTTAGCTAATCTTTTATGGCTTGCCTGAAAAAATTACTTTAATTAGCTGATCTTTAATTTCAGTTTGAAGAGTTGATTTAGCCTTGAATATTGTTTTTGAAATAACCCAATGATTATTTTCATTAATGTATTCATCCTCATAAGTTCCATGCAGAGTATTCATAATATTGTCGCTTGTGTTTATTAAATTATATGTAATTTGCCAGACCCCTTTTGCATTTCGATTATCAATTAAATCAATTATTGGATTATGAGCATGATGTGATTCAACCATATGATCATGACAAGCTACATTTTCAAATAATTTTGCTAAATCCTCTCTGTTATTGAATAAACCAACTTCGCCATAATCGATATGACATGAGCCCTCTTTAAACGTTAACATCATGGCTTGCACATCCTTTGCGTCGCATGCATTCAAATATGTATGCTTTAAGTTTTCAATGCTATTGATTGCTTCGAGGTTTGCAATTCTTTTCTCTAAATCAGACACCGAAGAGCACTCTCAAAATGACGTAAAATAGAATCGTAAAAATTGCTCCAACAGGGATTGTAATAAGCCAGGATATAAAAATATTTATAACGGATCTCCAGTCTATTTCCTTAATGCTATTTGCGAGACCAACTCCAATTACACCTCCAATAAGAGTGTGCGTTGTTGAAATTGGAAACCCTAAATAGGATGCGAAGACCACTGTTGAGGCTGTGGCTATATTTGCACTAAATCCAAATGAAGGAGTGAGTTTTGTTATTTTCTCCCCAACAGTTTTTATAACTTTATGGCCGTACATAGCTAATCCGGTAACAATACCAACTCCACCTAATAGCAAAATCAGTGGTGAAACAGTAGCATTTGATTCGATTACGCCACCTGATGAAGCAATGGAAGCTATCGCAGCAAGAGGACCAATCGCATTGGCAACATCATTAGATCCATGAGCAAAAGCCATAGCGCATGCAGCAACTACCATTAGCAAAGAAAAAGCTGTCTCAATACCAGCCTTACTCCCAAAATCAGACGATCTTGATCTTAAGTATAAGAAAGTAACAATCCCGATAACCAAACTTAAAATGAGCGAATATTGGATAATCTCACTATTCTCCCAAACAAGCCCAATATGAACTAAGCCCTTTCTAAATGTAACCTGCAAAATAATGAAAACAACCAATATCACATATATAGGTATTAAATTAACTGCAGCTTTTGATCTGTTTTTGCTATCTAAAATTAATATTTTTACTGATTTAAATATCAAGAATGCCAACAGTGCTGAGATTAACGGTGAAGTAATCCAGCTTGAAGCAATTTCAAATATCTTATTCCAAGAAACTGCACCTGATCCTTTTGTAATTAAGACAAAACCAACGATGGCCCCAACTATTGAATGAGTTGTAGATACAGGCCAACCATTTCTGCTTGCTAATATGAGCCAGCTGCCAGTAGCTAAGAGAGTAGCCATCATTCCAACAATAAATATATTGACATCATCTTGATACAGTAATGGATCTACGATGCCCTTTCTTATTGTTGAAGTAACCTCCCCACCAGCAAGAAAAGCACCAAGAAATTCAAATATTGCGGCGATAATTACAGCTTGCTTTAGAGTCAGAGCCTTACTACCTACTGAGGTACCCATTGCATTTGCAACATCATTGGCTCCAATTCCCCACGCTGCAAAAAAACCTAATACACAAGCTATTGCTAAGATGATAAATGGAGAAAAAAATAGTGCTTCCATGTTTATTATCCTAGCTAACTAAAGTGACAATTCGGTGAAATGATTATTGGTTAAAGTTTAGCTAAAAATTAGGTTATATAATACAAAAATGCTCTTAAATCTTGATCAAAGAGAATATGCAAAACTTAATGATAAAGCTTATGCGCTAGAGAAAAGACGTTTGCAAATTGAGCTCCTTAAACTTCAAGAGGATGTCATTAGAAATAAACGAAGAATATGTATTGTCTTTGAGGGAAGAGATACTGCGGGCAAGAGCTCAACCATTAAGTTTTTTGCACAGCATCTTATTCCAAAAAATTTTAATTATGTCCAACTAGGAATTCCTACCAAATGGGAATCAAATAATTGGTTCAAGAGATGGGAGAAAACGATTCCAAGAGAAGGTGAGATTAATTTCCTTGATCGAAGCTGGTACACCCGAGCTATAACTGAACCTGTAATGGGGTATTGCACAGAAGAGCAATACAGAGACTTTATGGAAAAAGTAACGAACTGGGAGGAGGAACTTATTTACTCAGGTGTTGAAATTATTAAGTTTTATTTTTCTCTTTCACAAGACCAACAAAAAAGAAGAATGAAAGCTAGAAAAGAATCTGAACTTAAATATTGGAAGCTCTCTCCTAATGATGAAAGGATTGTTACAAAGTGGGACGCTTTCACGCTATACAAAGAGCAAATGTTTGATAAGACTGCAGTTAATTTTTCCCCATGGGTAGTAATAAATGCAAATAATAAGATGATCGCAAGACTTAGTGCATTAAGATTTTTACTAAACCAAGCAAATTATGAGAATAAAAAACTATTAAAGCCTCTTGCGTGGAGTAAAAATATTAATAATTACAAAGTTTCATTAGAGGGAGTTGAATTCGATAATCTTAATTATGATCAATATATGATTCTAACTAAATATACTGATGATATTTAAATAATGAAAATAGCTGCTATAGACATTGGAACTAATGCTGTTAAATCAAAAATATTTGATACCTCATCAAATTTTATCTCATTTAATGAATCTATTAGAACGCCAACAAGATTGGGTACGGATGTTTTTGTGGATGGCCTGCTTTCAAAAAC
Source organism: uncultured SAR86 cluster bacterium (assembly GCA_902617955.1). Classification (GTDB taxonomy): domain Bacteria; phylum Pseudomonadota; class Gammaproteobacteria; order Magnimaribacterales; family D2472; genus MED-G82. The sequence goes on along the minus strand of CACMYW010000013.1, from coordinate 1,286 downwards.
AAGTATTGAAAAACTAGTTAGCTCACTAAAAAAGTATCAAGACTATTTTAATAGGAATCAAATAGAGTTTTATGAAATTGTGGCAACTTCAGCATTTAGGGATACAAAAAATTCAGAAGACGCCAGAAGACTAGTCGAAAATGAAATTGAACATCCAATAAAGGTAATTTCTGGACTTGAAGAAGCATCGTTAATTGCACTGAATCCTAAAATTAAAAAAAGTGATTCTAAACTTTATGCTGACTTAGGTGGCGGCAGTCTTGAATTTTTTTATTACCTTGATGGTAAAAAGAAAATTAAATCTTTTCAACTTGGTGCCGTAAGAAATATGCTTAGAAAAGATAGACCGGATGAGTGGAAGAAACTAAATACCTGGTTAAATAAATTACCATCCTTTAATACAGTAGTTGGGATTGGCGGTAACATAAGATCATTTTTAAAAATACATAACCAAGATAAAATTACAAAAAAAGAATTTATCAAACTTAAAGACGAGTTAAATAAACTTACCTTTAGCGAGAAGATCTCAAAGCATGATCTTTCTGAAGACAGAGCTGATGTAATTGATTACGCAATGAGTATTTATGAATTTGTTCTAAACAGAATAAATGTGAAAAGTATAAAATCTACTAAATGGGGAGTATCAGACTCAATTGCTGTAAAACTCTACCATGAGCTTTACAGCAATCAATTTCTAATCAAGAACTAATTAATCTCTAGTTAAGTCTATAAGAAAACTTTCACCTTAAAGTTAGATCTATTGATTTAAATTAAGAATAGTAGATTTCAACCTTATATATATTTTTACTTGGTAAGATCGAGATTTTTATTATTTTAATAAAGTTTTCTTGAGCAAAAATATTTGTAAGTTTCGCGAGCAACCCAAGTTCGTTAACTTCAAACCTGATAATTTTTTGAGCGTTCTCTTGAGAAATTTGAAAATTAACTAAATTATATTTTTTTGAGATATTAATTAATAACGAATTTACATTCTCAGATTCATTAATTAATTGATTGAGGCTAACTCTACCTTCAACAAGATTATATTTGTTCTCGACATATACATAATTACTTTTAGAGTTTTTTAATAAAATTCTATTTTTTTGGATATCTGATAACTGCGATAATGATATGACTACTAAAATTAATAGTATAAAAATCAAAATAATCTGATGATATTTTTTCTGAGATTTAATCAGTTCAAGCGCTTTGTTAATTAGATTACTCATTGAATAAAACCTTTATCGAGCCATTAAATTGATTATCAACTTCGGTGAAATTTTCTT
>CACMYW010000012.1:0-24390 GCA_902617955.1 uncultured SAR86 cluster bacterium | reverse complement strand
AGACTCTTTTTTGATTTTATTGCAATATGATGCGTCATCTTCATTTTGGGCAATTGGTTTTATATTCTTGTTTTTTATTTCAGATAAAACACTAGTAATATTTTTAGCTGCGATGACCGATAGTTTTTCTTCAAGCTCTTCCTTATCCGATTCCTTAATATCAATTTTAAACTTTCTATAAATTGGGCCCTCATCCAATCCCTTTGTCATTTTCATTATTGATATTCCAGCCATTGTGTCACCTGTCAAAATTGTTGATTGTATTGGAGAAGCCCCTCTGTGTTTTGGTAAAACAGAATAGTGAACATTTATTGGCTCGTAAACAGGAGCGTTCAACATCCAATCAGGTAGAATCTTTCCATAGGCCGCAACAAGAAGAAAATCAAAATCAAAGCCAGTAATTAATTTTTTAATTTCATTCAAAGATCTTGGCTCCAATAAATCAATGCCATTTTCAGTGGCTTTGATTGCTACTTCTGTGGGTATAAGCTTGTTGCCTCTTTTTGCTCTTTTGGGTTCTTGTGAAATAACGTATGGAACTTCCACCTTACTATTGTCAATTAATGATTGAAGTATTGTCGAAGATGATTTTGGAGAACCTGCAAAAACAATTTTTAATTTATTTTCCATTGAATTCTTTTAAAAGTTGCTAAATATAATTAAATTCGTTGAAATTCTTTTAAATTCGCTTATTTAGCTTATTTCTTATTCTATCTCGCTTTAATGTTGATAAATAGTCGACCATAAGTTTGCCTTCTAAATGATCTATTTCATGTTGAATACATACAGTTAACAAGCCCTCTGGTTCATCTTCTAATCGATCGCCATCAAGATTCTGCCATTTTAGTATTATTTGATCAGGCCTAGTAATTTCCTCATTAAAACCTGGTACAGAAAGACATCCTTCTGAGAAGGTATATAAACTTTTGTTGCTTTTTATTTCAAATTCTGGATTTATAAATACTCTGGGCTCATTTCTTTCTTCACTTATATCCATAACGATAACTCTTTTATGAACATTTACTTGAGTTGCAGCTAACCCAATACCATTTTCTGAATACATAGTTTCGAGCATATCATCTGTTAGCTTTTTTAAACTTTTGTCGAATTTTTCTACTGGATCAGCAACTGTCCTTAACCTAGGGTCAGGAAAAGTTAATATTTTCATTACAGACATGTGGATATTATAGGTTCTTTATTTATAATCTAAACTATATTTTTTTAAGGAATCATAATGTCTAATGAATCAGTCTCCGTAGGTATATTCATGGGATCTAAATCAGATCTTCCAATTGTTGAAGAATCTGCAAAAATCTTATCTAATTTTGGTGTTTCTTACGATCTTAATGTGCTTTCTGCTCATCGAACGCCTCATGAGGTTGTTAGAAAGCTTGAAGAACTCGAAAACAAAGGAGTTAAAATTTTTATTGCTGCTGCTGGTATGGCAGCTCACCTTGCTGGCGTAATAGCTGCACACACTCACAAGCCTGTTTTAGGAATACCCTTGGGTGGTGGTGATATGAACGGATTGGATTCTTTAATGTCAACCGTCCAAATGCCAAAAGGTATTCCCGTAGCAACCTTTGCTATTGGAAAATCTGGTGCCATAAATGCTGCGTTATGTGCGGTTCAGATTTTATCTCTTGCTGATTCAAACTTAAGCGATAAGTTTGATCAGTTTAGAAAAGATCAAACCGAAGAAGTTATTCAGATTAACTCTGAAACAAACTAATTTTGAAAGAAATTGTTGACGTCAAAGAGGGCGCTGACTGGCTTTTAAATAATCGCATATTAATTCATCCAACTGATGGCATTTGGGGTTTAGGTTGTATCGCTACAAAAGCTGCGATCACAAAGATTGATAAATTAAAGCAGAGAAAAAAAAATAAAAATTACATCATTCTATTTCACGACATTAATAATGCATTAGAGCATATTGAGTCCGACAAAATTGATAGAAAGTTCATCAGAGAAGTATGGCCGGGACACGTAACTTTAGTAGCAGAATCAGCCAGCAAATGCCTGGAAAGTTTTACAGATGAAAAAAATAATATTGCATGTAGAGTTAGCACTCACTATCATCTAAATGCATTGATTAAAGAACTTAATGCTCCTTTTATTTCTACATCAGCAAACATATCCGGTACAGAATATACAAACAATCTTAAGGATATATGCAATACTTTTAAATCAAATGAAGTTGCATTATTTAATCATCGGCTTGGGGGAATTTCTAAGCCATCAAAAATTATTATGCTTAAATCAAAAAAGGTAATAAGAGAGTAATTAAGTGAAGATCGATTCAGATTTAAACAAACAGATTGTTAGTCTTTTTCAGGACCATCAATCAAAAATATCATCTGATTTTGCAGCAATCAATAAAACAGTTGAAGAAAATATTTCTGAGTGGTCAAGACAAAATGGTGGTGGAGGAAAAACAATAATTCTTTCTGGAGATAAAATCGAAAAAGCTGCAATAAATTTTTCAATAATTCATGACAATATCATTCCAAGTTCCTCTCAAGCAAAAGCATTAGATTTAAAAAAAGGAGATGAATTTATTGCGTCTGGACTATCTGTAATTTCTCATCCATCAAATCCAAAAGCACCCACCAGTCATATGAATGGAAGAATATTTATTATTCATAATAAAAAAGAAATAAAAAAATGGTGGATTGGCGGCGGCTTTGATTTAACACCCTACGTTCCATATAAAACAGATGCTGAGTTATGGCATAAAGGCGCAAAAGATTTTTTAAATAAATTTAATAAAACTTATTATTCAAAATTTGCCAAAAATTGTGATGAATACTTCTATCTTCCTCACAGAGACGAACGGAGGGGTATAGGAGGGATCTTCTTTGATAACTTCAAACATAAAAACATAACAAGCTCACTATGCTTATTAGCAAATATGTTTGAAACATATTTAACTAGTTATAAAAAAATAATAAATAGAAGATTAAATTCTAAATTTTCTACAGATGAAAAAGAATTCCAGTTATATAGACGAGGAAGATACGTAGAGTTTAATTTGCTTTTTGATAGGGGTACGAAGTTTGGTATTGAATCAAGGGGAAGAACAGACTCAATTCTAGCTTCACTACCTCAAAATGTTGCTTGGCCAGGCAAATTAACGAGCAAGCAAATTTCCATGAACAAAAAACTTAATGATTTTTTATCAAATGATTGGCATGCATAAAAATGGAATATAAGTTAGGAGTCGTTGGCTCTCCAATTGAGCACTCACTGTCTCCTGAGATTCATAATATTTTTGCGCAGGAGCTAAATATTAAAATCAGCTATAAGAAATATCTTGTTAATGCTGGCGAACTTAGCGGCTTTTGTAATCAATTTTTTGACAACCCTAACGCATTAGGATTAAACGTAACTCTTCCATTAAAAAAAGAAGTGCTTGAGCTTGATGCGAACAAATCTAATATTGTTAATAAAATTCATTCAGCTAACACAATAAAGAAAAGCAATGAATCATTATATTTGCATTCAACTGACGGTCAGGGACTTGTAAATGACCTAAGCAAAAAAGGCATATCAATTAAAAATAAAAAAGTTTTAATACTTGGAGCAGGTGGCTCAGCTGCCAGCATAATCCCGGCCATTAGTGATTTCAATCCAATCAGTATCGAGATCGCAAATAGAAGCGAAGAAAATGCAAAGAAATTAATTGGTCGGTTCGGGGAATTTGTTTCTCTTCATGAATACGAGTATAGCCCTGACATAGTTATAAACTGTTCTTCTGCTGGCCATGATTCATCAGTGCCTGAGTTCTTTAAAAACTTAAAAATTTCTAAAGACTGTATTCTATATGATTTGAGTTATGGTAATCCTCACAAACCAACAAGAAATTGGTTTAAAAAATACTCTCAGTACATATATTCTGGAGAGGGTATGCTGGTGGAGCAAGCGGCTCTTTCTTTTGAGTATTGGTTCGGAAAAAAACCAACTACAAAAAATATTATTAAAGAAATACTATGAATAAGCAGCAACTGAAGTTCATTGCAGGAGCCATTTGTCCAAAATGCAAAGCTCTTGATAGAATTGCAGTGACTTATGACGATGAAAAAATCATCTGTGTTAGCTGTGATTTCGAGGAGCTTAAACCCAAAAACCCACAAGAAGAAAACAAAATTACAAAGCTTTAAAAGCTCAGAAATATTGACGTTAAATTTTCCTTTAAAACCCTCTAGAAGTAAGCTTTAAATGAAGCTATCATAGCGTCCGTAAAGCGTTAATTAATTGATATTTAACTGTAAATTCACATTATTTTTATTTATAATTGATTATACAAATAATTTATTTTATTCAGCACACGGCACAAGGGATTACAATGATTAATATTCGTTCAATTTTTATCAGTACGTTTACATTTTTTTTAGGTTTAATCTTTAGTCAGTCAGCTTTTGCAGAATGGAATGCCCTTAACATGACTGAGGGTGTAACCGACATTAGTAGAGAAGTTTTTGGTCTTCACATGTTCATCTTTTGGATCGTTGTTGCCATCGGAGTTCTTGTCTTCGGTGTCATGTTTTATTCAATGTATGCTCATACAAAGAAGAAAAATCCAGAGCCTGCTAGTTTCCATGAAAATACAAAATTAGAAATACTTTGGACCGTAATACCTTTTGTAATTTTAATTAGTATGGCAGTGCCAGCAACGAATACATTACAGAAGATGTATGCTGATGAAGAGGGCGATATAAATATTCAAGTAGTAGGTTATCAGTGGAAATGGGAATACAAGTATTTAGAAGATGGTGTTAACTTTTTCTCCAACTTAACCACTGACCAAGACGAAATTTACAATCAAACACCAAAAGGCGAACACTATCTACTTGAAGTTGATGAGCCGGTTGTGATCCCCACCGGTAAAAGAATCAGATTTTTAATCACAGCAAATGACGTAATTCACTCTTGGTGGGTGCCAGATTTTGCAATCAAGCAGGATGCTATCCCAGGCTTTATTAATACCGCTTGGACAATTGTAGATGAGCCAGGCATATACAGAGGTCAATGTACGGAATTATGTGGAAAAAATCATGGCTTCATGCCAGTAGTGGTAAGAGCAGTCACCCCCGAAGATTATGATCTTTGGGTAGCAGAAAAAAAACAGGCAGCCTTTGAACTTGCCCAGCTCACTGAGAAAGATTGGACCATGGAAGAGTTAGTTGCAAAAGGAGAGGGTGTTTATCAAATGAACTGCGTTGCTTGTCATCAGGTGAATGGAGCAGGAATTCCTGGAATCTTTCCCGCACTCGCAGGCAGCGACATAGTTTTAAACAATAAACCTCGCAACGTAGAAATATTGATGGAAGGAGTTCAGGGTGCTGCAATGCAATCTTTTGCGAATCAACTTTCTGAAGTTGATATGGCGGCTGTTATTACATATACAAGAAGAGCTTGGGGCAATGATGCAAAAGGAGACGGTGAAATTGTTGTTCCAAAAGAAATTGTCGAATATAAAGAAAACAAAATTAAGATATAGGAAGTAAATATGAGCGCAGTTATTGAATCTCATGATGATCACCATCACGGTCCTGCAAAAGGCTTAACCCGATGGTTATTCACCACAAATCATAAAGATATTGGTACTTTATACCTTTGGTTTAGCTTTGCGATGTTCTTAATTGGCGGAGCAATGGCTCTGGTAATTAGAGCAGAGTTATTTCAGCCTGGTATGCAAATCGTAGAGCCAGAATTTTATAACCAGATGCTTACACTGCATGGCCTAATAATGGTCTTTGGAGCAGTGATGCCAGCTTTTGTAGGGCTAGCAAATTGGCTTGTTCCTATGATGGTTGGTGCGCCAGATATGGCACTACCTAGAATGAATAATTTGAGTTTTTGGATTTTGCCTTTTGCCTTTTTGATGATGCTTTCATCTTTATTTATGGAGGGAGGGGCACCTAATTTTGGTTGGACTTTCTATGCTCCATTATCCACAACATATGCACCACCCAGTGTTACTTTTTTCATTTTTTCTGTTCATATTCTCGGAGCCTCATCAATTATGGGAGCTATTAATGTGATTGTAACTATTATGAATATGAGAGCTCCAGGAATGACTTTAATGAAGATGCCATTATTTGTTTGGTCATGGCTCATAACAGCATATTTGTTGATAGCAGTTATGCCTGTCCTAGCAGGAGCAGTAACCATGATGCTGATGGATATCCACTTTGGAACTAGTTTCTTCAATGCTGCAGGTGGTGGAGACCCAGTCCTTTTTCAACACATTTTCTGGTTCTTTGGTCACCCTGAGGTTTACATAATGATATTGCCGGCCTTCGGAATTGTTTCGCACATAATTTCTACTTTCTCTAGGAAAGAGCTTTTCGGTTACTCGTCAATGGTTTGGGCAATGGTTTCAATTGCTATTCTTTCTTTCGTTGTTTGGGCTCATCATATGTTCACTGTTGGAATGCCACTAGCAGCTGAACTATTTTTTATGTGGGCAACCATGCTAATCGCAGTTCCTACAGGAGTTAAGGTCTTTAATTGGGTTGCAACCATGTTTAGGGGCTCAATAACTTACGAAACACCAATGTTGTTTGCAATAGCATTCGTTGTTCTATTCACAATCGGCGGGTTTTCTGGGCTAATGCTTGCTATTACACCTGCTGATTTTCAATATCATGATACATATTTTGTTGTCGCTCATTTCCACTATGTACTCGTACCCGGAGCAATATTTTCAATTATGGCTGCAGTATATTACTGGCTTCCTAAATGGTGTGGAAACATGTATGACGAAAGACTAGGTCGCTTGCACTTTTGGCTTTCTTTTATTGGTGTAAACGTTACATTTTTCCCACAGCACTTTATTGGGTTAGCTGGAATGCCTAGAAGGATTCCTGATTACGCGCTTCAGTTTGCGGACTGGAATATGGTATCTACTGTTGGAGCTTTCTTGTTCGGTGCTTCTCAAATACTCTTCCTATTTATTGTTGTAAGAACAGTTATGGGCGGTAAGAAGGCTACTCCTGAAGTCTGGGAGGGAGCTCAAGGTTTAGAATGGACAGTTGATTCTCCTCCTCCATATCACACATTTTCAACACCACCAGAAGTTAAGTAATCATGAACGAGGGTGGCAAAAAGACGATCAAGATGCTTTCACTTGCAGTGCTGGGCATGTTTTTCTTTTCTTTTGCCTTGGTCCCTCTTTATGATGTCTTCTGCGAAGTTACTGGACTGAATGGAAAGATTGATTTATCTCCATCCAGAATTGTCGAAAGCGATATTTCAGAGGGTAGAGATATTACTGTTCAATTTGTTTCTCATAATAACGAACAGATGCCGTGGGATTTTGGTCCCTCTGATGAGGTTATAAACATAACAACTGGTAAATATTACACAGCCACCTACTATGTTAAAAATACAACCAGCAAAGCAATGGTGGCTCAAGCTATTCCAAGCGTTGCACCATCGAATGCAGCTGCACATTTAAAAAAATTGGAATGTTTTTGCTTTGAGCAACAAATTTTAAAGCCAGGTGAAGAAGCTCTGCTACCAGTCAGACTTATTTTTGATAATGAATTACCAGACAATATTAATAATATTGTTCTTTCGTACACAATCTTCGATGTTACCGAAGATAATTTAGATGAATTAGCTAGTTACATGCATGAGCATGGTGAAGATCATCACTCAATGGGGAGTTAGAAATGAGCACTTACGAAAAATACTATGTACCAGAGCAGAGCAGGTTTCCAATTTATGCTGCGACTTCTTTATTTATTCTAGTTATGGGTGCTGCCAGCACCATCAATGCATTGGGAGAGCCTGACAGCATGGCTAAGTACATACTTTATGCTGGGCTGGCATCTTTTGGTGCTACCTTATTCTTTTGGTTTCGAAAAGTTGTTCAAGAACATTTAGCAGGACTAGATAGTGCTCAGCTAAATCAATCATTTGTTTACGGAATGGCATGGTTCATTTTTTCAGAAGTGATGTTTTTCGCAGCATTTTTTGGTGCATTATTTTATGTAAGAACATTTTCAGTTCCATGGCTTGGTGGCGAGGGAGAAAAAGGGTTAGCAAATATGCTATGGGAAAATTTTCAGTCAACTTGGCCGCTTTTGACCACTCCAGATCTGGGTGCTGCTTACACAGTTCCTGAAAAAAGCATGAGTTTTCCAGGATGGGACAAAATACTAACCTGGCTTCCATTGTGGAACACAATCGTTCTTCTAAGCTCTAGCGTAACAGTTCATATGGCTCATATTAATTTAAAGGCTGCAAATAAAAATAAGTTTAATATTTGGCTGGGCGTTACCGTCTCACTTGCAATATTTTTTGTTTTTCTTCAAGCGCTTGAATATTACGAAGCATACGAACACTATGGCCTAACCTTAAATTCTGGAATTTATGGGTCAACTTTCTTCATGCTAACAGGATTCCACGGCTTTCATGTGATGATGGGCGGTTTGATGCTTTCAGTGATGCTGATTAGATCAGTTTTTTATAATCACTTTAAACCAGACCCTCATGAGCACTTTGGTTTTGAAGCAGCATCATGGTACTGGCATTTTGTAGATGTTGTTTGGGTGATGCTATTTATGTTTGTTTATATACTTTAAGAGCTCCACGGCACTGAGTTGCCAAGTTCTCCGGTATACAAGCCATAAGCTACTAATATAAGAAGCAAGGCAGCCAGTGATACTCTAACACCCAAGCTTATTACTGTTCCTTTGCTATTACCTCTGTCTTTGAACAGAAAGAACAGACCACTCGTTAAACTTAGAAGTATTAAAATAATTAAGATGAATATAGCAGGCTTCAACCACATTATTTGATTGTAACTTAAACCTATAATGAATTATTTAGAATTAATAAAAAAAAATTCAGCTTTATCAGTTTTTAGCTTCCTTTTTATAATAGTATTCTTCTCCCTTGGAATTTGGCAGGTTTATAAAGGTAACCTTAAAGCACAAGAAGAAAAAGAATTTTATGCTTATAAACCGAGCATCCCATATTCTCAATCACTTCAGACGTGGTCCAATGTTTCTATTGAGGGAAGGTTTGATTCCTCAAGACAAATACTTTTTGACAATCAGCTTTTGGATGGTAAACCAGGATATAAAGTTTATACGCCATTTATTTTTTCGGATGATCGACTAATCATGGTAAATAGAGGGTGGTTATCAAAAGCGGATATGAGTCAATTATCCCCAATCCTTGATGTAACATCTAAATCAAAGACAATTACAGGAATAATCTATCGCCCGGAAAGAAATATTACCTTTGGAGATAATCTTATTACTGAAAGTTGGCCTAAAATTAGCCAGCTAAGAGACACAAATTTTTATAGCAAACAGTATTCAGAATCAGTCGAAGATTTCTTTTTACACCTAGATGCAAATCATCGGGAAGTATTAACTTTTCAAGAAATTGTCCCCTTTACCATTTCATCTACTAGGCATTTTGGGTACGCTTTTCAGTGGTTTGTCATGACAATAGTCCTTGCAGCAATGTATTTTTTTACAATAAATAGGAACGAAAATGAATAATCGGATTTTTTTAATTTTTCTATTAGTAACGCCACTAATTGTAATTATTGGATCAACGTTAGCATTTAACCTTGGGTACTCACCTGAGAATACAAAAAATAACGGAACTTTTTTTGATAGTTATTTTGAAGTTGATCCAAGGTCGTTAGTTGATGAGAGCGGATCTGAAATTGAATTTGAGGATGGTAAGTGGGTACTGGGTGTTTATTACAATAATGATCTTAATTTTGAGAATGCACTTTATTTAATGCGACAGTTAAATGTTGCTCTTAATAGAGATATATTCAAGCTTAAAAGAATTTTTGTTCAATCAAAGTCTTTTCAACCAAATGCAAAATTATTAGATGATTTTCCGCGTATAGAAATTTTTAATGATGTAAATGACGGGTTCATAAATCAAATTGAAAAAAATACTACAGATTATTTCTCAATCCCTCGAATTTTTGTAATAGATCCATACGGTCGGGCAGTAATGTTTTTTGATGCCTCAATGGATCCAAAGTTAATCCTAAAAGATTTAAAGGTGCTCATATGAATATAAAAAATGTATCTCTCTTCGGAATTCTATTTGCTTTCGTGGTTATAGCTCTGGGCGCTTGGACCAGATTAGTTGATGCTGGGCTGGGATGTCCTGACTGGCCAGGATGTTATGGCTTTGTTTTTTTTCCAACTACTGAGGCAGAAGTTGCTCTCGCTGAGCAAAGATATCCATCATTTCCTTATGAGATAGATAAAGCTATTCCAGAGGTTGTTCATAGATATTTTGCAGCTGCACTTGGTTTGCTGGCAATTTTTATTGTGTACTTAACCCACAGAACCGAAGATAAACAAAACAAAAGAATTTCAATTTTTTTATTGATATTCATCTGCTGCCAAGGATTATTTGGCTATTTAACTGTAAGCCTTAAGCTGCTGCCCATCATAGTAACAACTCATCTATTTGGAGGTTTTATTACTCTTTCCACATTTTTTTATTTGTACATTAAAAATTCTAATTTTTTCAAAAACTTTCAAATTGGTCACTTAAAAAATCTAGCAATGCTTGCTTTGTTTGTTTTGGTCATTCAAATTTTTCTTGGGGCATGGACTTCAACAAATTATGCCTCATTGGCATGTCCAGATTTTCCAACTTGCCAAGGCAGTTTTATACCCGATATGGATTTTTCAGCTGGATTTAATCTTGCTCAAGAGGTTGGACCAAACTATCTTTATGGCCTTTTAGATAATGAAGCAAGGGTTGCGATTCACTATTCCCATCGCATAACAGCAATATTCCTAACAATTATTTTTCTAATATTAATTTCTAAGTTGTGGTTCTCTAGTGCCGCACCTCTCGCATCGACTTTAGGAATCGTTCTGCTTACTCAAATATCTCTTGGGATAATGAATGTGGTTTATGTATTACCACTTTATATTGCGATTGCTCATAATTTAGTCGCAGCACTGTTATTATTAACAACTCTCTATATAAATATGCTAGCTTGGAAAAAATGAGCATACTCAGAAGTTACTATCATCTATGTAAACCAAACGTTGTTTTTATGATGCTAATAACTTCATTAATCGGATCATTATTGGCAACTAACGGATCTAACTTCAATCCATTATTAATTTTAATTTCACTCATAGGTATTGGTTTATGTGCAGCCTCTGCCGCTGCCATTAATCAAGTGGTTGATCAAAAAGTTGATGCTAATATGTCAAGAACAAGTGAAAGACCAATACCTCAAGGAGAAATTTCTTCCAGCAAAGCAATCTCATTTGCTATTGTCATCGGCTTAATTGGCTATGCCATTTTGTACAGATATGTAAATGCGCTGACAGCATATCTAACAATTGCTTCATTGATAGGCTATGCAATTATTTATACAGTTTTTTTAAAAAAGAGCAACGCCTCAAAACATAGTGATCGGTGGCCTTGCCGGAGCTGCGCCTCCTCTTTTGGGTTGGAGTTCTATTACAGGGAGCATAGATCCTAACGCTCTTTTGCTGGTGTTGATTATTTTTGCGTGGACGCCACCACATTTTTGGGCTTTAGCTATTCATAGAAAAGATGAATATGCCAAAGAAAATATCCCAATGCTTCCAGTTACACATGGCATTTCGTTTACAAAATTACAAATTATTCTTTATACGATCATCATGCTGTTGGTGAGTCTATTTCCCTATTTTGTAATGATGTCCGGAGCATTTTATTTAGTTTCAGCTCTTGTGCTTGGATTAATTTTTTTATGGTATGCATTTAGTTTGTATGTTGATGATTCAAATAGTCTTGCCATGCCAACATTTCAATATTCAATTTATTATATTTTTCTTATTTTTTTAGCATTATTAATTGATCATTTCATGTTATGAACAGAAATATTTCGATCTCAATCATTTTAATAATTTTATTTATGGCTACTGTCCTGACTTTATTTGTAAATAAACTAACAACACCACGCGAACTTTCCAGGAGCGAACTTTTGGTGAACGGTTATTATTCACTTAGTCAGCCTAAGGAGATTTCTAATTTTGAATTCATCTCTTCAATTAATACCAACATTACTAAGGACTTTTTAAAGGATAAATGGACGCTAGTTTATTTTGGTTTTACTAATTGCCCAGACGAATGCCCTGTTTCTATGTCCATGATTAGGGAACTTTTTTTGACATTATCTGAAAAAGGTATGGATTTAAGCGATAAGCAGGTACTTTTAATTTCTATTGATCCAGAAAACGATACACCCAGTGAAATCGATATGTATGCAAAAGGATTTAATAAAAATTTTTACGGAGCAGTAGCAGTTCGTCCAATGTTGGTTAATCTAGCAACACAACTAGACGTCATGGTCACATCACCCAAACAGAAAAATCATTCTGGCCATGCAAATCATTTAGATAATCATATGAATAATATTATTTTGATCGGACCCGATCAAAAATACTTAGGCTATTTTAGACCGCCTTTTATTAAAGAGAATTTACTTCTAACTTATCAATCAGTAGCTTATTAATCAGGATTCCTCTAAGAGAAAATTTTTAAGTTTTCCTAGGGTTTCGTCGTCAATTTCAAGCCCTTCAGCAATAAAGTTTTCTATTGAACCGTAATCTTCAACAATTCTATCCATGGCAGCAATAATGAATCTTTCTTCCACGCCCATTATTGGCCTTAATTGGTCTACATCTGCTTGATTAAGGGAGTAAAGTTTAATCTTCTTTAAGTAATCATCAACGAATTCTTTGGTGTATTCATTTGTTTTCATGTAATCATTTATTACTGTTTCCATTGGGACGCCAACAGCTAGCAACGTTATGGCTGCTGCAAATCCAGCTCGATCTTTTCCGGCTGTACAATGGAAAAGAGAGGGTTTTTGTTCGTTTGCGAGGGTTTCAAGGAAGTCTTTGTAGACACCTTTGTATTTTGATACAAATTCTGCATTTGCTTCAACAAGCAATTCGCCCAAATCACCCTGATCTTGGCCTCTCATCATAGCTTCAACTTTAGGTCGAATGGCACCGTCTGCCTCAATCGGTAATTGGATGTATCGCATACCATCGGGAATTAGGTCTGGATCTTCAAATTTTTCATTACTTGACCTGAAGTCGATAACATTTTTAATACCCAGCGATGATAAGTATTCCTGATCATCTATTGAGAGGTCAGATAATTTATCAGACCGATATAAGACTCCCCATTTAACTTTTTTTCCATCTGTTGTTTCATACCCACCAAGCTCTCTGGTATTGTGAGTTCCATCTAGAAAAATCTTTCGATATTCTTCTGTTTGAAAGTCAGGATTATCTTTATGTATTACTTTCATTTTTTCATCAGACTCATTCGTGCATGAAATGCATAAGAACAAAAAACCAAACAGCGTTAATTTATGCGATTTCAACAATTACTTTTCCAGTTGCCTTCCTTTCAGCTAGGTGCGCAATTGCTTTTACTGAATCTTCAAGCTTAAATTTATCTTTTATACGAGGATTAATTTTGCCTGCTTCTAAAAGCTCAAAAAGTTCTTCAAAGTTTTCTTGATTTTCTTTAGGAAACATTGCCGTCCATGCACCCCAAAAAACACCTACAATTTGACAACTTTTTAACAATGCAAGATTAAGAGGAGGCTTAGGTATTTCACCAGCTGCAAAACCAATTACTAAATATCTCCCTTCCCAAGCTGTTGCACGAATAGCAGGCTCACTAAAGGATCCCCCGACAGGGTCGTAAACCACATTAGCACCCATGCCCCCAGTAAGTTCTTTAATTTTATTTGAGAACTCTTTTTGTTCGTCTCTATTCATATTGCCCGATTTATAAACAAACCCTTCATCTGCTCCATGCTCAAGACAAATATCTACCTTTTCCTGTGTTGAAGCTGCAGCAATAACCTTTGCACCCATAGACTTGCCTAGCTCAACAGCAGCCAAACCAACCCCACCTGCTGCTCCAAGAACCAATAATGTTTCTCCTGCCTGAAGGTCGGCTCTTTGTTTAAGTGCATACAGCGATGTTCCATAAGTCATGGCAAGTCCTGCAGCGACCTGAAGGTCCATTTCTTTTGGGATCTTCTGCACTCTAGATTGATCTGCAACTAGTTTTTCTGCAAAACATCCATTTCCTGTCATCACAAAAACGTGATCACCCTCATCAAAGTCAGTGACGCCTGATCCAACTTTCTCCACAACACCCGCTGCTTCCGCACCTGGAATGAAAGGCATGGGCGGCTGGAATTGGTACAGGCCTTGAACCATTAATACATCAGGGAAATTAACACTAGCCGCTTTTAGGTTTATTAAAATTTCATTATCGCCCGGGATTGGGTCATCAACTTCGATATATTGAAGTGTTTCTGACCATTTTTCCTGACCAGCTAATTCAATGCAATTAAGCGCCTTCATACTATCCCCTTAGACTTTGGTTAAAATTGTTAAGATATTCGATTATATCAATTTTATCTTTTTCTTCGAGTTTCGTTTGCTCATCAATTGATTGATTTGAAGCCTTTTCAAAGTTATCTAATTGAGATCTATCATTATATTTTTTGTTTTCATGATGATGTTTTGATAATTCCAAAATCAACTCACAATGAGTTTTTTGATTATCAAAAATATCTGACATTATCTTTTTAGATATTGGGCCGACAGTTGGAATAAATTCTTCCGTTAATTTTTTTAGAGATTGATCATGTAAAGCCATCTCATTGCCTATTGCTAAAATTTCTTCAAGTAAATTCTTTGCTGCTTCATTTATTGATATTTCCTTACCTTCAATAAAAATTGTTGTTTGTTTATCTCTGCCTTTATATATAACAGCTCTGTTATTTTCCTTTATGATCTTACTCTCATTATCTTTAAGCATAGGTGACTCATTAATCAGACAATGCAGCAAGAAAAGATCCAAAAATTGTATTTGTTCTTTGCTAATACCAA
This sequence comes from uncultured SAR86 cluster bacterium, assembly GCA_902617955.1. Classification (GTDB taxonomy): domain Bacteria; phylum Pseudomonadota; class Gammaproteobacteria; order Magnimaribacterales; family D2472; genus MED-G82. Next base: position 9,454 of record CACMYW010000012.1, on the reverse strand, counting down.
CAGGTTCATAAGGATTAATATCTAATCCTCTAAATTCAACATACTCGACACCCTTTGACATTAGAATATTTGCTGGTCTCTCTCCAGCAAGAACCTTTCTTTTTGGCCTAACTACATCATAAAGCTCATTCTCAATTTGCAGGATTCCATTACTAATTTGTAACGGATAATTTTGCTTATCAAAGAGTCCTATTTTTTCAAACCTCTTTGATGGGTTTTTAATTCCATCAACTAAACCTGACACAAAGGTATCCAAATCATCATATGAAATTTTCAGATTATCCTGTTCAAGACTCTGATAGCCGATGTCGCTCATTCTCAGGCTGGTAGATGTTTCCGCATAAAGATCCGTTTTTGTTTCTATTAATTCGTGCTCTCTTTTTTGGAGAAATGATTGATGGCATATCGGGCTGGCACCAAATAAATATGCAATAAGCCAATAATTCCTTTTAACATTTCGAATTAGGCCAAAATAAGCTTTATCTATTTCTGCTTGATTAGATTCATTTTGATTCAAAAAATCTTGCCAGCTCTTTTTTGAGAGAGAAAAATTGTAATGAATTCCAGAAACACATTGCATGGCAGAGCCATAGCGTTCACGTAAGCCTCTCCGATATATGTTTTTTAACCTTCCTGTATTACTAACACCGTACTCAGCAATTTGTATTTGTTTTTCATCACCTAATTCACATGGCATAGAAGCGTTCCAGAGAATCTCATCATTAAGATTTTCTTTTACAAAAAAATCCAGATTTTCAAGAAAACTATGTAATCCTTCAACTGTATCAAAAGTTGGCGTAACCATTTCTATCAGCGCCTCAGCAAAATCAGTCGTTATAAAGGGGTTTGTTAATGCAGACCCTAGGGATTTAGGATGCGGGGTTTTAGAAATAACTCCATTGAGATTTGAACGTAAAGCCTCACGCTCTATCCCTCTTGAAATTGAAATATTTTTAAAGAACTTTCTATTACTTAGGGCAACAAGTGCTTTTTCAAAGTTAGCACTAGTCATTTATCCTAACCCTACATGCTAGGTCCGGCCTTGGAGATTTCTGGTCTAACGTTAAATTTTTTAAAATTTTCTTCAAATTGAGCTATTAGTTTTTTTGCAGCCTCATCATAATCATCAGCATTATCCCATGTTTGCCTAGGGTTGAGTATGTTCTTATCAACCCCTTCAATATGATTTGGGATTTCTAAATTTAAACCATCAAGCATTGTTTTTTCTGAGGTTTTTAGTTCTCCAGCTTGAATAGCATTAACAATTCTCCTTGTAGTGGGGATACTAAATCTTTCACCAACACCATGTGGGCCTCCAGTCCAGCCCGTATTAACCAAATAAACTTGAGAATTAAAAGATTCTATTCTTTTGATTAGCAGATCAGCATAAACACCAGCAGGCCTAGGGAAAAAAGGTGCACCAAAGCAAGTTGAAAATGTTGACTCAATTGCAGATGTAGAACCAACCTCTGTAGAACCTACTTTTGCTGTATAGCCACTCAAAAAATGGTATGCAGCTGCTTCCTTACTAAGGATTGAAACCGGGGGTAGAACACCAGTTAAATCACAAGTCAGAAAAATTACAACTTCAGGTTCAGGACCATTGTTTGTGGGGACTGCTTTTTCAACATGAGATCTTGGATAACAACAACGTGAATTTTGAGTAAGAGATGTATCAGCATAATCAGGCACCAGTTGATCATCTAAAATTACATTTTCAATGATGCTGCCTTTTTTAATTGCTTTCCAAATAACAGGCTCATTCTCCTCAGAAAGATCTATGCATTTTGCATAACAGCCGCCTTCAAAGTTAAATACAGAACCCTCAGACCAACCATGCTCATCGTCGCCAATAAGGTGACACGAAGGATCAGCTGATAGGGTTGTTTTTCCAGTACCAGACAAGCCAAAAAATAAAGCAACTTTTCCATTAGCATCCACATTTGCTGAGCAATGCATTGGCAGAACATCTTTTTCTGGAAGGAGGAAATTTTGAACAGAGAACATTGCTTTTTTCATTTCTCCTGCATATCTCATTCCAGCAATTATGACCTTTCTCTTTGCAAAATTAATTATCACACTTGCTTCTGAATTAGTTCCATCGACTGCAGGGTCGCACTCAAAATTTGGAGCACTCAAAATTTCCCAACACTGTTTTTCCTTTGGATTAAATTCATCTGGACAGACAAAAATTAATTGCGAGAACATGTTATGCCATGCTGTTTCAGTTGTAATATTAATTGGGATATAGTGCTCATCATGTGAGCCGACATGCACATTAGATTTGTATCTATCTTTTTCTGCTAAATAAGAGTGAACTTTATCCCAAAGCAAATTAAATGCATCTACTTCGAAGGGCTTATTGATCTCACCCCAATCAATGAGATCTTCCGTGCTAGGTTCTTTAACAATAAATCTGTCATTAGGACTTCTGCCAGTTCTTTTACCTGTTTCAACGGACAAGGCTCCGTTAGATGCAATGATACCTTCACCATTTTCAATCGCCTTATCAAGGAGCTCTTGTGCAGATAAACTGAATTCTTTGGTCAAAGCTGACTGATCATTACTCATATTTAAATATTATAGGTTGATAAATGTTCGTGTCTATTAATGTGTAGTGTGATTAAATTTTAAAAGGATATTTTGGTCAAGAAATTTTGAAAACCTTTAATAAAAGCTATCTCAGACACAATAAGATGTAGTTTTGCTACATTATCTTTTCTTTAAGGCACTGATTGTTTTTAAAAAGATCATCCCTAAAAACGCAATAAGCGCCCACTCAGCAAAGTTAAAAATAAATCTCCACCCATCTTCTGCGCATGAGGGTCCGCCCTGATAAGCCAATATTAAAGCATTAAATAAACCCTGATATTCAACCATGGTACTAAATGGCATTCCACAGCTCCCAATAGACATTAGCTTATCTATTGGTAAATTCTGGACAAAAATTTGTCTTGAAGAAAATGCTATTCCAAAAATTAAAAATGCATACAACCCAATTATTAGAAGTGTGTTCAAGTACTTATTTCTAGAAAACGATGACGCTAATGCAAATAATCCAGCAAAAGCAAAACACCATCTTTGCACAATACACATAGGGCAAGGATAAATGCCCAAAGCATCAAATATGAAAGCCCCAATCAATAGGCCCAAGCATATAAAAAATATGACCAAGTTATGATGTTTAATTAAATAGTCCACAGAATAATCATTAAGATAGCTAAATTATATATCTGTTGGAAGAAAATTTATGCAGGTGAGATAATAAAATATGGCATCCAAAAAAAAAGTTTTTTTAATTGATGGTTCCTCTTATTTATATAGAGCTTTTCATGCAATGCCACCCCTAACAACTTCTAAAGGACTTCCTACAGGAGCCATAAAAGGAGTTGTTAATATGTTGAGAAATTTAAAGAAAGAACATCCAGAATCAAAAATAATTACTGTATTTGATGCAAAGGGAAAAAATTTCCGGCATGAAATTTTAAATAGTTATAAGGCAAATCGGCCGCCTATGCCAAAAGAGCTTGTTGAACAACTTGAGCCATTAAAATCTATTTGTAATTTCATGGCGGCACCAGTAATTGAGGTTAAAGGAGTTGAAGCAGATGATGTAATAGCAACTCTTGCAGAGGAGCTTAAGTCAAAATACGAAATTATTATCTCTAGTCTTGATAAAGATCTGATGCAGCTTGTCGAAGACGGAAGTGTATCGATGATGAACACAATGACCAGTGAAGAATTCGATGAAAAAGGGGTAGAAAAGAAATTCAATGTGAAGCCAAATCAAATTGTTGAATACCTGGCTTTAGTTGGAGATTCATCTGATAACATTCCAGGTGTTCCAAAGGTAGGGCCAAAAACCGCATCTAAATGGCTGAATGAATATCAAGATATTTCAACAATAATTGATAATGCTGAATCACTTAAAGGTGCTGTTGGAGAATCCTTTAGAAATTCCATAGACGATTTGGCAAGGAATGTTGAGTTGGTATCACTTAAAAAGGATGTTGATCTTGAAATTAGTATTGATAAATTAATTGCAGTTGAAGAAAACAGTAAGGAGCTAGAAGCATTATTCATCGAGCTTGAATTTAATGCCTGGATCTCAACCCCACAAAATAAAACAAAACCTAAGACAATAAAAAGTAATTATGTTTGCGTACTAGACAAAGATGCTCTTTTAAAGGTTTGTAAAGAAATTAACAAATCTAATGTTTTTGCTATAGACACCGAGACTGATTCACTGGATACAAAAACTACTAAATTGCTTGGGATCTCCCTAAGCACTAAATCAGGCGAAGGTTGTTACATTCCTTTTGGCCATGATTATGATGGAGCGCCTGATCAAATTTCATTGTCGGATGCAGAAGACATTCTTGGACCCGTAATTGTTGCTAATGAAAAAAAGTTAGTTGGTCAAAATCTAAAATTTGATTTACCGGTGTTAAGAAGACATGGCTTTGCCGTCACCGATTTTCTTGCCGATACCATGCTTTTATCTTATGTATTTAATAGTACTGGATCACGACATGGGCTAGATTATTTAGCAAAAAATTATTTGGATTATGAGCCAACAAAATTTGATCAAGTAGTTGGTACAGGGAAAAAAAGAATTAGTTTTTCTCAAGTGGATCTAGATATTGCAACAGAGTATGCTGCAGAGGATGCTGATATCACCTTAAGACTTTTCAAATATTTTTCAGACCAATTAGCCAAGGAAAAATCATTAAATACTTTGTTAGAAACCATTGAGAAACCTGCTCTCAATGCACTTCTTAAAATCGAAACCAATGGTGTAAAAATCGATCAAAATTTTCTTGAAAGCTATTCCAAAGAGCTTTCATTACGAATTGATAAGCTTCAAAAACAAGCATATAAAATTGCCGGAGAGGAGTTTAATTTAGATTCACCCAAGCAGTTACTTGAAATTCTTTTCAATAAACTTGGACTACCAATTCTTAAAAAAACTCCAAAAGGACAGCCATCCACCAACGAGGAAACGCTTATTCGACTATCTGAAGAATATGAACTTCCAAAAGTTATTTTGGAGTATAGAGGCCTAGCAAAACTTAAATCAACTTACACTGACAGTCTTGTGAAAATGATTCACAATCAAACAAAAAGAGTTCATACCTCTTATCAACAGGCTGTGACCTCAACAGGAAGACTTTCTTCAACTGAACCAAACCTTCAAAACATTCCCATTAAGACAGAAGAGGGTAGAAAGATCAGGCAGGCTTTCATTGCAGAACCAGGCAATATAATAATTTCTGCTGATTACTCACAAATTGAACTAAGGATCATGGCGCATCTTTCTGAAGATACAAATTTAACTAGAGCCTTCAAAGAAGGGCTCGATGTTCATGCCTCCACTGCCTCTGAGATATTTTCAATTCCAATTGATGAGGTAACCTCTGATCATCGACGCAAAGCTAAAGCAATTAATTTTGGCTTAATGTATGGCATGTCAGCATTTGGTCTAACGCGTCAGCTTGGAATTTCAAGACAAGATGCTCAACAATACCTTGATTCTTATTTTGGTAAATATCAGGGAGTGAATGCATACATGGAGTCAATTAGAGATAAAGCCAAGGCAAAAGGTTATGTTGAAACTGTGATGGGTAGAAGAGTTCATGTGCCTGAAATAAATTCAGGGAATGGCCTTAGAAGACAAGCCGCAGAAAGAGCAGCGATTAATGGACCATTACAGGGCTCTGCTGCAGATATCATTAAAAAGGCTATGATAGATGTGTATCACTGGATAGAGGACTCAGACTCCAGTAATGAAATAAAAATGATTATGCAAGTTCATGATGAATTAGTTTTTGAGGTTAAAAAATCAAAAGCCAAAGAGCATCAAGATCAAATTGTTTCCCTCATGGAAAATACATTTAACCTTTCGGTGCCACTAATTGTTGAAGCAGAAGCTGGAAACAATTGGAATGAGGCACATTAATCTAATTTCAAACAAGACCACTCCAAATAACAGGATTTGTTATTTTTCTTTCCTCGGGCAATAAAATTTTTATGCCAAACTCGTCTCTGATATCACAGATTCTCATCTTTAGATATTCCTCATAGGATTTGAATGGCCATTTTTTTTTCATTCTTCGAGCGCGCTTCCAAATAAGAATCTTCGTTGGAATCAAAGAAATTACCATTCCTATAAGTCTGATATAACCAACTTCACGACCAAGGTATTTATTAAGCTCCTTTAATTCTGGCAACTTTCCATAGGCAAGCAAATCTTTTAATTTCCAACTGGCCCCAGAAAACAGCCATGAATCCAGAAGAGATTCTTGTTCAAGAGAGGTATCTAAACCAAATATGACATGAGTTACATCATGATCTCTTATGACGTATGAGCCAGGGGCATCTTTAAGCTGTTTTTTATTATTCATTTGTAAGTAGGATCTGTATTCAATTAACCCATCTTCAAGTGATAATGTGCAGGCTTGTTGTTGAAAACTTAGGTCACTCATCTTTCAGAGAATAGCTTATCAGACGCGTCCTTAGCTCTTTAATTCCTTGATCCTTTAAAGTTGAAATAGTGAGGACTTCCTTCACCCCAGTTTTCTTTTGAACTTCTTGCTTAACCTTAAAAATTTGATTATTTGAGACCTTATCAGATTTTGTTAATACTGGGAGAAATTCAACATCAAAATCCCTACAAAGACCAATCATATCGATGTCGATTTCCTTTAAAGGGTGTCTGATATCCATAAAGACAACCACTGCTTTCAAGCAGTATCTTTTTTGGAAATATTCACCAAGCATTGGTCCCCAATCTTTCTTTTTTGACTTATCTGATTTAGCAAAACCATAACCGGGCAAATCTAGTAGCCTAAGATCTTTGTTAACACGAAAAAAGTTTATTTCTGTAGTACGACCAGGCGTCTTGCTTGTTCTTGCAAGTTTACGATTCTCAGCCAGAGCATTTAAAGCACTTGATTTTCCTGCATTTGATCTGCCTGACAATAGCACCTCAACACAATCTTCATTGGGCATGGATTTATAGTTCAGAACACCAAATTCAAAGGCTGTGTTTTTAAAGGGATTTTTCATATTTATCTTTTATGCAGGCGCCTCTGCGCATATAATAGGCTCTCTTTATTAAATATCAAAAATGCAAAAAGTACTTTTAGCTATCAGTTTAGTTTTCATTGGTGTTAATTCCTATGCTGCAGAATTAAATATTCCCAACGTACTTAAAACTGGAGACGCTTCAAACGGCTCTTCATTGGTAGCAACTTGCGCAGCTTGTCATGGCATTGATGGCAATAGTATTAATACAGATTGGCCGAGTCTGGCAGGTCAAAATCAGAAATATTTGTATGATCAGTTGGGTTATTTTGTAAGTGGCCAGAGAGAAAATGCACTTATGACAGCTGTTATTCCTTATCTAAAAACTTTAAGCTCTAATGAATTACTTGACATTGCTGCATATTATGCAGAAAGCTCTGCGTCCGTTGGCCAGGCTGATTCTGATGCTAATTTGCTTGCGTTAGGCGAGTCATTGTACAGGTCTGGAGACTTAAATCGAGGTATACCAGCATGCACAGCTTGTCATTCTTTATATGGTGAAGGAAATGTTCAGGCTGGCTTTCCAAAAATTTCAGGACAGCAAAAAGGTTATTTAGTTAGCACCTTAAAAGAATATCGATCACAAGTTAGAAATGCAGGAAACTATGCTCTCGTAATGCAAGCTGCATCAGCTAACTTAAAAGATGGTGACATTGAAGCTCTTGCCAATTATATGCATGGGCTTTATAGAAAATAGCATGAAGAATTTATTTATACTTCCAATTTCAATCTTTGCTTTAATTTATTCAGTAAATGTATTTCCACAGTATCAAGCTGGCAGAGACTTTCAAAAAATTCCTAACCCTCTGCCCATCAAAAAAGATGGCAAAGTAGAGGTCATTGAAGTTTTTTGGTACGGTTGTCCAGCATGTTATTCATTTGAACCATTTGTAAACAAATGGAAAAATGACCTTGATCAGGATGTTAAATTTACTAAAGTTCCTATAGGTTGGAATCAGCTTCATGCAAAACTTTACTACACAATTGAAGCTCTTAAGCTTGGAGATACAGCCCATAGTGCAGTATTTACGGCAATCCATAAAGAGGGAAACAGACTATCGAGTGAAAAATCAATACTAGCTTTTTTATCCAAAATAGGAGTTCAAGAGGATGAGGCTTTTAAGCAAATGAATTCTTTTTCAGTGAACCAAAAGGTTAAGCGATCAGTAGAATTATCTCGAAGATTAAAAGTTCCTGCTGTTCCAATCATGTATGTTGATGGCAAATATCTAGTTCAGGTCAAAAGATCGACAGGTGAAATGTTCAAAACCGTTGATTATTTAATTAATATTGAAAAACCAAACTCGTAATATGAAAAAAATACTTCCAATTCTTACCGTTGTTTGTGCTGTTATCTTTATGTTTAATGGCAAAAAATATGATGAGCTTGTTTCATCAAGACTTTCATCAGATGTTGCAATTTGTTTGCAAGGCGAATCTTGCGGTCAGGCAGTTCTTGCAGCTGCATCTTCATCTGCAGCTGGAGGATCACGCTCAGCAGAACAAATTTATACAAGCGGATGTGCCGCTTGTCATGATGCTGGTGTTGCAGGGGCGCCGATGCTTGCCGTGCTAAGTCAATGGGAGCAAAGATTAGCAAAAGGAACTGACATGCTAATTAATAATGCTTGGTCAGGTATTGGTGGAATGCCTGCAAAAGGGCTTTGTAGCGATTGTACAAAAGAAGAAATTGGCCTGGCAGTAGAATATATGCTGGATACTCTTTAAATTATTTTTCTGATCTTGATTCAAGTTTTTCAAGACGCTTTTCTAAGCTTTCCAGAATCTTAAGTACACCCTCATATTTTTCTTTACTTACATAGCCTTGCTTTTCAAGGAACGGCTCTAACTTAGATTTAATTAGTTTTTCTAGTTCATCCGATGGACTATTGGAACCCAGTTCTTCAACTTTTTCTTGAATAACACTGACCAGGGCACGTAAAGACTCTTTAGAATTCATAATTTTGCTCAATATATTCCAGTGCGTTCCTCCAAGAACTAATCTGAGGAGGCTCCTCTAGATCTAAGTCCCATTCATTAGATTTATTATTAAACCATAAAGCATTTAGACCAGCCCTCATGCAGCCACTTATGTCAGCAATTTTATCATCCCCAACATGAAGGATCTCTTCAGGGAGCACATCAAAGAACTCGACTGCTTTTTTGAAGTGTTTTGATGAGGGCTTGTTTGACTTAACATCTAATGAGGTAAAGTGGCATTTAAAAAATTTATCAATACCAATTTTTTTTACGTCAGCATTTCCATTAGTAAGAATTCCAAGTGGCAACTTTGTAGAGGCAGCGTTTAAAAAATCTTTTACATGTGGATATAGAGTTACCTGCTGCCTCAAATCAAAAAATACTTCAA
>CACMYW010000011.1:0-25427 GCA_902617955.1 uncultured SAR86 cluster bacterium | reverse complement strand
ACCCAAGCACAAGGCTTAGAAGACTTCGACAATCTAAAACAATAAGAGATTTAGTTGCTGAAAATACTGTTTCCAGTAACGATCTAATTGAGCCAATGTTCTTAGTAAACTCTAAATCAGATGCAGGCCCTGTAAACTCGATGCCTGGTGTTGAGAGGTTTGAAAAAGATCAGCTTTTTAGAGAAATTGAGGAAAGTATTAAACATGGCATCAAGGCGTTTGCTATTTTTCCAGTTGTACCAAGTGATTTGAAGGATGAAAGCGGCTCATATGCTTTATCAGCAGATAATTTTTTGATTAATTTTCTTAGAGAGTTTAGTGAAAGATATCCTGATGTAATTTCAATTGCAGATGTTGCGCTGGATCCATATACATCTCACGGGCATGATGGAATATTGGCCGATGACATTGTTCTAAATGATGAAACTAATGAGCTCTTAGGAAAACAGGCTGTATTACTTGCAGATGCTGGCGCTAGTATCGTAGCACCATCTGACATGATGGATGGAAGAATTGGCGTCATAAGGTCAGCTTTGGACGCAAATAAAAATAAAGACACCATTATCTTATCTTATGCAGCAAAATTTGCTTCTTCGTTTTATGGTCCATTTAGGGATGCGGTCGGCTCCAAAACCAATCTTGCAGGTGCATCAAAAAAAACATATCAAATGGATGTAAGGAATTCAGATGAAGCATTGCACGAAGTTGCAATTGATGTAGATGAGGGTGCGGATATTGTTATGATTAAGCCCGGTATGCCGTATTTAGATATCATTTCCAAGGTAAAAGAAAAGTTTCAAATGCCTACTTTTGCATATCAGGTGAGCGGTGAATACAGCATGCTTTCGAATGCTATAAGCCAAGGATTGCTTGATAAAAGCGTTATGCTAGAATCGATTGTAAGTTTAAAAAGAGCTGGATCTGATGCAGTTCTTACCTACGCTGCAAAGCAAATTGCCAAGGAGATAAAAGATGAGTAATGGTGTTTTAGAAGTTTCAAATGATAATTTTGAGTCCGAAGTTGTGAATAGTGAAAAACCAGTACTTGTAGATTTTTGGGCTGAGTGGTGCGGGCCATGCAAACAAATTGCCCCTGTAGTTGAAGAAATAGCTGATGAACATTCAGATAAGTTAAAAGTTTGCAAGATGGATGTTGACGCAAATAGAGAAACGGCCGTTCAATTTGGAATTAGATCTATACCAACATTATTGATTTTTAAAAATGGTGAAGTTGCAGGATCACAAATCGGGGCAGTTAGTAAGCAGCAGCTTTTGGAGTTTATTCAAGCAGAAATATAATTTTGCATCTTTAGCAAAAAGCTACTATCATTCGCATATCACGGTCTTTTGACCACCATTCATTGTAATTTTTCTTTTCCAGAGGACTAAACCATATGAATTTATCAGAGATTAAAACTAAATCTATTAGTGATTTAATTGATATTGCTACCGATCTTGGCATCGAAGATGTCGGGCGACTTAAAAAGCAAGACATAATTTTTAGGATTTTTAAGCAACAAGCCAGTGAGGGAAGTGATATTTTCGGTGGCGGTGTTTTGGAAATACTTAATGATGGTTTTGGTTTTTTGAGATCGACTGAGAATTCTTACTGTACCAGTGCAGATGATATTTATGTTTCACCAAGCCAAGTTAGAAAGTTTGCGCTTAGAAAAGGTGATGAAGTTCAAGGCAAGATAAGGCCGCCCAAGGATCAAGAAAGATATTTTGCGCTTGTCCAAATCGATACCATCAATGGAGAAACACCAGATAAAGCTAAAAAGAAAATACTATTTGAAAATCTGACTCCTCTCTTTCCTAATAGTAGACTAATGCTTGAGCAAGGCACTGGATCAAATGCTGACATATCATCAAGGGTTATTGATTTAACTGCTCCTATCGGTAAAGGCCAACGTGGCTTAATTGTGTCGCCTCCCAAAGCAGGTAAAACCTTAATGCTTCAAAGTATTGCTCACTCAATTACAAAAAATAATCCTGAAGTCGAGTTAATTGTCTTGTTAATTGATGAGAGACCTGAAGAGGTTACCGACATGAGTCGAACTGTAAGAGGAGAAGTGGTTGCCAGTACTTTTGATGAGCCTCCAACTAGACATGTTCAAGTTGCGGATATGGTGATTGAAAAGGCTAAACGCTTAACTGAACATAAGAAAGATGTTGTGATATTGCTTGATTCAATCACTAGGCTGGGAAGAGCTTATAATGCAGTGCAACCAGCTTCGGGGAAGATACTTTCGGGAGGTGTAGATTCAAATGCGCTAGAAAGACCAAAAAGATTTTTTGGAGCGGCTAGAAATCTTGAAGAGGGCGGAAGTCTTACTATCATTGCAACTGCTTTAGTAGATACTGGTTCAAAAATGGATGAAGTAATTTATGAAGAATTTAAGGGCACGGGAAATATGGAGATTCATCTGGAAAGAAACATTGCTGAAAAAAGAATCTATCCTGCTATAAATATTAGACGTTCAGGAACTCGAAGAGAGGACTTACTTACCACTGATGAAGAACTACAAAGAATGATAATTTTAAGAAAACTTCTAGATGATATGGAAGATGCTCAAGCTATCGAGTGGCTGATAGAGAAACTTAAAATGACAAAGACTAATGATGAATTCTTTGCTGCAATGCGAAGTGGAAATGGAAAGAAGAAAAGTTAGTTAATTTTTATACAAGCATCAATCATATCTTCATCGATTGCACTGCTCGCCCGAACAATCTTACCTGATACCTTGCTAACATGATTGGCTATTCTCGTTGATGGAATTATCCATGTTGTGCTTGATAAAGCCTTTTTAGAAAGGTCTGCAGTTAGAGCATCAAAAATATTTGTGCTGTAAATAAAGACAATGTTTTCGGAGGACTCTAATTCTTTTTGTAAATTCTTAACCATTTCATGATTTATTTCTAAATCATGAGATGCAATATAAACTACTTCTGTTTCTTCATTGCTTGAGATACTTTTCTCGGACCATGAATTGCTAAAAATAATTACTTTTTTTAATCCCTCATCTTGCATCAGCAGTCCAAGTCCTTCAGATTGAAATTCTTTAGGGATTAGACTATTAAGACCATGGTTTGAAAGATTTTCTTGAGTAGATGGGCCGACTGCAAGGAATTTTGCATTGCATTCCTCTAGAGAGATAAAATCTTGAACAATTTTTATCCCGTACTTTACTGCTGCGGCACTGGTAAAAGCTATGCCATCAAAAGTATGAATATCTTTGAGTATCTCAATATCGGCTGATGTTAAGTTTTTGCGTTGTTTAATATCTGATAATGGAAATGAAGTATGTTCAATATTTAATGCTTCTAATTTATAGCTAAGCTTTCTTGCTTGTTTGTGTGGTCTGGTATTAATAATCATTAATTTGAAATTAATTCTTTGATTTTTAAATCTTCTATTTTATTAAATAACTCTAAATAAAATTGATCTAATTCAGCTTCAATGAAACACATATCAATTTTTTCTACTTTTAAGCTTTTGTGATCAAACGCACGAAGATTCACCTCGAACGTACTTTCTTTTATTTTTTTGCAAATCAAAGCAATTGCAGAGTTACAGTCACCTTCTAAATATTTAATAATTTTTCTCTCAACAGAGGCAATAAAGTATGTTTCATGATGATTAATGCTTTTAATGATTTCTAATTTCTGTGGATTTATATCTCTACCCACTTCAATTCCAATTATTGCTTGTGTCGCTGCAGGAAGCATTACTGATGAATCAATTTTCTCTACATTTTCTAAATTTAACTGAAGTCTATCCAGAGCAGCTGTCGCTATAACTAATGCATCAAATTCATTATCTTTTAACTTTTTTATTCTTGTATGAATATTGCCTCTAACTGGACACACTTCCAAAGAAGGATTGAATAATTTGACTTGTGCTGCACGTCTAGGAGATGAGGTTGCGACAATTGATTTATCTTTTAGCTGGTCAAGGGTTATTGATTCTTTAAAAATAATTGAATCGGAAGGGTTAGCCCGTTCTAGAGTGGCTACTATTTGGAATTCATCATTAAGATCTGCTGGAACATCTTTAAGGCTATGCACCGCAATGTCTGCATCACCCATCACTAATGCTTCTTCAAGTCGTTTAACAAAGACACCTTTTCCACCTAATTCATGAATTGGCCTTAAGTCCTTGTCACCTTCAGAATCAAGGGGTATCAACTCACAAATACAATCTGGATGCTTATCAATGATTGCTTGTTTTACAGCTTCGGCTTGATAAAGGGCTAAAGGAGATTTTCGTGTTGCAATTTTTATTTCCATTGAATGAGTTGTCCTTTTGCTTCTCCTACTTTTTTTTCTCTTATGGCTTTTAAAGTATCGGGTATATTAATGGGGATTCTTGCTGCATGCTCTAAAAAAATAAAACCATTCTTTGAAAGCATTTTATTTAAAGCAATAGTTTCTAATAGAATTTCATAATTTTTGAACTCGTAGGGAGGATCCATAAAAATAAGGTCAAATACTTCTTCATTGCTATGCATCCATGCAGAAACATCAGCTCTAATGCATTCACACTTATCCTTATAATTAAGCTGACCAGCTAATTTATTAATCTTATTGATGTGATCATTTGTATGATCAACAAATGTAACCTTTGATGCATTGCGAGAGAGACATTCCAGACCAAGACTTCCAGTGCCTGCAAATAAATCCAAGCAATTTGAATTAAGGATATTAAATTGCACCCAATCAAAAGCAATTTTTTTTAAACGATCACTGGTAGGCCTTAATTTTGAACTAGGTTTAAAATTTATCTTGAATCCCTTGTTAGAACCACTGATAATTCTTATGCTTGGATTAGTTTTCAATATTTCTAAAAGTAAGTTTATAAATGTTACAACAAGAATTCCTAAAATCGATGAGATATTTAGCTGCCTCAGTCAGTATTATCTCTGCAAAGGATTCAAATGATAAGCCTTATGCAATGACGGCATCCTCAGTTACTTCTTTAACTCTTGAACCCCCATCAATCTTGGTATGCGTCAATCATGATGCGTCAATTCACGACCATCTATTAAATGATGAGGCTAAGTTTTGCGTTAATTTGCTCAAGAAAAATCAACAAGACATCGCTACACTCTGCAGTATCAAAGAAAAAGAAGATCAAAGATTTGAAGATAAAAATTGGAATTTAGACAGCGTCCCTTTTTTGCAAGGCTCTCAATCGAATATATTTTGTAAGGTTAAAAAATATTTAGATTATGAAACCCACACTATAATAATCGGAGAGGTTTATAAATCTCATAACGATGACGGCTTTGACACTTTGATGTATGCAAATGGAAAATACTTATAACTTATTAAAATCATTCTTTCCTTTTTGGTTATGTACCTTGTGTGCATTACCTTTGTTTCATTTGCATGCAGAAGAAACAGAACCTTATGCATATGTCATTCATCCAAAAAATGGTGATGTTGTTTCGAGTCCCTTTAAGGTTATATTTGGCCTTAAGAATTTTGGTGTTGTGCCTGCAGGCATTGACCTTGAATTTGCGGGTCACCATCACCTCTTTGTTAACAGTCCAGGAATAGATTATTCAAAACCAATTCCAGCTGATAAAAATCATTTACATTTTGGAAAAGGGCAGACTGAAACTGTCCTTGATTTAGAGCCAGGTGAATATCAACTTCAATTAGTTCTTGGTAATTATTTGCACATTCCATTTAACCCGAGCATTGAATCAAAAATAATTTCAATAAGAGTTAAAAACAATTAGCTTTTAATTAATGCCTCAATTGAAGAATTCATAAAGGGAACAAGATTATTTTTTGCAGCTCTTAAAGCATCAATTGGCATGTCATAGCTTCCATCAGTTGTTGGAACATCCTCTAATTTTTGTTCAATTTTATTTAAACCAACAAGACCATGTAAAAAGGCCCAAATTTTGACACATTTTTCATCATATTCTTGATCATTTTTTAGTTTAATATACCTTTTAATTGATGATTTTAGTGAGCTGTAAGCTTCAAGTGCAGCATCATGAAGATCAGGAAAATTTCTAAAATCTTTGATGACCGTCCCAAACATAACCTCATAAATATTATTGTTGCTTATAGCAAAATCTAGATATGCAAGCATCGCATCAATAAGCGTCTTTTTTGAAATCTTGTTTGTTTTTGATAAGTCTATGATTTTATCTATGGATTTTTGCATCTCGACAAATCCATGAGCAGCTACAGCAGCCAACAGCGATTCTTTAGTTTCAAAATGCCTATAGGGTGCTGTTTGAGAGACATTTGCTTCCTTGGCAATACCTCTTAAGCTAATTTTGTCATGACCATGTTCTTCACATAAGGTGCACGCACAACGGATAAGCTCTGAGCGCAAATTTCCGTGATGATATTTCATATTTATGTTGACACTGTAAACATTTAGTACTATGTTTACGCTGTAAACATTAATTCTTAACTATAAATTTGTCAAATAAATGAAAAAGTTGATATACAAAAACCAAACTCTCTTAGCTTTTTTAATTTCAGTAAGCTCTTTAAATATAATTTTGATAACTATGTTTCAACTAACAAAGATAGGTTAATTCTATGAAAAAACTTTTCTTGTTTCTTATCCTTGGAGCTTCGACTCTTTTGATGGGGCAGGATTCATTGGAGGTTTTAGAAGTTGAAATTCAAGATAGTTACAAAGAGATTAAATTAATACCAGGAAAAGTACTTCCGACTCAAATATCAAATCTTGCTTTTGAAATTCCTGGGATTGTTTATAAGATCAATGCAGACATAGGAGATAGGTTTGCAAAGGGCGATGTCCTTGCTGAACTTGATAGCAGAGAGGTTAATGCAAATTTCATGCAAGCTGAGGCAAGGTTTAAATTATCTAAGCTTGCTCTTGATCGTTTTGAGGACCTTAAAAAAGACGGCTTTATTTCTGCGCAAGAATTTGATCGTGCCAGTGCAGAATATGATGTAGCTAAATCTGAACTAGAATTTTTCAAAGTAAAACTTTCTCAAACTAAAATCACTGCTCCATACGATGGTTTTATCCAAGATCGTATGATTGATAAAGGTACCATTATCTCTCCCGGGGCTATGATCTTTCAATTTGTAAGCTCAACTTCTGTTGAGGCACATGTCTCAATACCTAGCAACATCATTCAGAACCTTGTCATTGGACAAGAATATACATTCACTATTGAAGGTGGAAATGCAAAAGCAAAATTCTCCCGTGTTGCTCCTATGACTATTGGAGGATCAACCAATCGTTTAGCAATCTTTAGGTTTAAAGAGTTCATCAATCCTGGTTCGATAGGCTATCTCAATTATGAGAATTTAGTCCTAGAAAAAGGAGTCTGGGTTCCGTTTAGTGCTTTATCAGAATCTGACCAAGGCTTATGGAGTTTGTTTGTCCTTGCACCTGAAAATGATAGTTTTGGATCAGTAAAGGTAGTTCGAGAGCTTGTTGAGTTGTTGCATATTGAAGGTAATTTTGCTTATGTAACTGGGACCTTAACTCCGGGTGAGCAAGTTATTGTGGGTGGGGCATCAAAAGTAATTGAAGGCAAGATCTACGATTAATTTCCGCCATGAATCCCATAGAAATATTCCTTGAAAGACCTAGAGTCTTTATTCTAACAATTATATTTATTTTAATTTCAGGATTTTTTGCTCTTAATTCCGTTCCAAGGCAAGAAAATCCAGAGCTTGCCCAAAGATGGTCAAACGTTCAGGTTATTTATCCGGGAGCCTCTCCCGAAAGAATTGAAACTCAAGTATTAGAGCCACTTGAAGCTAAATTAAGAGAAGTTTTTGAAGTAAGAAGATTAGTCTCCTCAGCTTCAGATGGCTTCAGTCTGACCTTGGTTGAGCTAAAAGAAGATGTAGATCCATCTCTTGTCGAAGATGCATGGTCAGAAGTTCAGGACAAGATTGATCAGGCTAAAGTTAACTTACCGCGAAATGTAGATACGGAATTAATAAGAAGTAGTGGTCCACCAGCTACATTAATTTATGCAATTAAATGGATGGAAGATGGTCCTCCACCAAAAATTCTTATGACCAGGGTGGCAGATGATTTAAGGCTGGAGCTGGCGTATGGCGGAGGCACGGATAAAGCCTTTTTATTTGGTGGCACCGAGGAAGAAGTCCTTATTGAGATTGATAATGCAAGAATCTCTAGCATGGGATTATCATTCCAAGAAATAGCAAATCGAGTCCAAGCTTTAGATAACAAAAGACCTATAGGAGTATTCACAGATCAAAGTAGTGAAATATTGGTCAAATCAAAGGATAACTTTAGGACTATTCAAGAAATAGAAGACTTGCCAATAGAGACTTTTGATGGAACGGAAATAGTCAGGCTTGGGGACATTGCTAGCGTTAAGAAAACTCCAAGAATTCCTTCTGAAGAAATAATTTATGTAGATGGGCAGCCTGCAATATTGATTCAAGTCCATGCAGCTTTTCAGCAAAGGATAGATTTATATGTAAATAATCTTGAAAAAATTGCCGAAGCCTATGATAAAAACCTTCCTGATGAGTTAAGTGTGGTAAAGCTCTATGATGAATCCTTTTACCTAAATCAGAAATTTGACAATCTTTCTTGGAGCATCTTTTTTGCAACCAATATTGTTATATTGCTAAGCTTTTTCTTGCTGGGACTTAGGTCTGCTTTAATTGTAGGCGTAACCATTCCGCTGACTATTTGTTTGGTTCTTTTGGGTTGTAATTTATTGGGATTGCCGCTCCATCAAACATCCATGACAGGAATAATAATTGCACTGGGATTACTTATTGATAATGCAATTATTATGGTTGAAGACTATAAATTTAGACGGCGAAGCGGTCATGCTCCCAGAAGTGCAGCTTTAATTTCATTTAAACATCTTTGGGTGCCATTAGCGGCTGCTACAGCAACCACAGCATTTGCTTTTCTACCGATTGCTGCAGGGAAGGGTCCAAGTTCAGAATTTGTCGGCGGTATGGCAATCACAGTAATTCTTTCGGTGTGTGGCTCCTTATTTTTAGCTTTATTCATAACTCCTGTTTTTCTAAATCTTTTAGAAAAAATTCCACTATTTAAAAACCAAAAACTTGCTACCGAGGGCTATTCAAATGAAGATTTAGCTCGCCACTATCGCAACTTCTTAAAGTGGTCATTTGACAAACCTCGTCGGGGTATTTTATTAGCACTTATTCTTCCTACCATCGGTTTTCTAGCGTTCCCATTACTTAAGCAAGATTTTTTCCCAGAGTTAGATCGAAATATGTTCAGAGTTATAGTTGAGCTACCACCAAACTCTTCAATTGATGCAACTGAGAAAGAGATTCTTAGATTAAGGGAGGAGATGTATGAAAAGGCAGGCTTTGAGATTAAATCTGATGTTTGGTTTATTGGGCGAAACCTTCCACGCGTTCTTTACAATGTAATTGGAGGAGACTCACCTTTAGGTAATAACAATGTAGCAGATGCATTTTTTATTTCTGAAGATTACTCCAAAATGATGAAAGGTCTCCCAGCATTGGCAAGGTCTATGGTTGAAACAAATCCTGACCTCAGAATCATTATTGATAAGTTTGATTCTGGTCCACCAGTTTTCGCTGCTGTTGAGTATCGAATATTAGGAGATGATCCAAAGGTTTTACAAGCATTGGGTGAGCAATTAGAGCTAATCATGAATAATGCACCGGATGTTTTCTTAACAAGAGCAGATCTTTCTCAAATCAGTGCAAAGTTTGAAATTGATTTCAATAATTCTCAATTATTATTATCTGGCGTAAACACCCAGGTTCTTTTAAATGAAATCTCTATAGCAACTCAAGGCATTAGTGTTGGAACAATGCTTGATGGAAATAAAGAAATTCCCTTAAGAATTAGAGGGATGAAGTATCAAGATTTGAATGATTCAATTCAATACATCTCTATTCCCGGAGATAATTCGCTTAATTACTCTTCCAGTTTTGGGGAGCTTAAATTAACTTCTAAGCCAACATCATTAGCTCGTTTTGAGGGCTCTAAGTCAAATACTGTTCAAGGTTGGATTTGGCCAGATAAACTTGCATCGGGTACTGAACGCTACATTAAGACTTCCATTGATAAATTTAAAGAGTCTTTACCTCCTGGATATCAGTTAGAACTTTCTGGTGAAGCTGAATCTAGATCGGAATCGCAAGCACAAATTTTTTCCTCTGCTGCAATATTCTTTATTCTAATAATAATTGCTCTAATTTCTGCGCTCAATTCTTTTAGAGAGGCAACAATTATTTTAAGTGTTGCAATATTATGTACAGGCTTGGCTTTCGTGGGTTTGATCATGGGGAATGCTAATTTTGGTTTTATTGGCTTGGTTGGAGCAGTAGGTCTCGTCGGTTTATCCATCAACGATTCAATAGTCGTTCTATCTCATATTAAGGAAGCAAATGAGAATAATGATCTCACTAAGGAGGGATTGATAGATGTAGTGATGCGCTCCACTAGACATATCATTACAACGTCAGTGACTACCATAGGAGGATTTTTACCTCTGCTAGTTTCAAGCATATTTTTTAAACCCCTTGCTTGGGCAATGGCGGGCGGAGTCTTTGGAGCAACAATAATTGCTTTATTTTATATTCCCAGCCTTTATCTCATTAAAGAGAGAATAACTTGATTTAGGAGTCTTTTTGTAAGGGTTTTGGGGCCCTCATTTCAAGTGAAGCGGCTTGAGTTTTAGCTCTTGATATTTTTAAATCTTGATCAGGATAATTTATTGCAATAACTTCATTTACCTCCTCAAGTAAATCTAGGTATCCTAAGTTTTCATATGATTGTTGAAGTATGTATAGCGCTCTAAGATTCTCGCTAGAATTAGGAATATTTTCAATAACATACTTAGCTCTTCTAAGTGATGCAATGTATGCTTTTCTTTTTATGTAATATTCAGCAGCGGTAAGTTCATGTCTTGCTATCATATTTCTTAAATAGATTAATCTTTGATTAGCATAAGGAGCATATTGGCTCTCTGGAAAACGCATAAGAAATTCAGTTAGCTCAGCGAATGATTGTTTTGCACCTGAGATATCACGCCTTTGTAAAGTGCTTTGAAAAAGTCGAGCAAAGAAGCTTTTATCACGAGTATAATTTGTTATGCCTCTCATAAAGTACGCATAATCAATGTTGGGATGTCTTGGATGCATTCTGATAAACGTTTCCGCGGCAGAGTAGGATGCCTCATCATCTCCATTCATGTAATGAGCATAAATAAGCTCAGACTGCGCTTGTTCAGCATACCTTCCAAATGGATATCTTGTAACAATCATTTCAAGGGCTTCAATTGCTGAAAAATAATTGCTTGCTTTCATTCGGCTTTGAGCAATTTCGTAGTATTGCTGCTCTGGCTGCTCAATAACTTTTCCATCTGAGCTGCATCCTATGAATACAATTAACAAAGCTAGTATCACTAGGTTACTTTTGAGCAATTTTTTGATATGCATACTCATAATTTGGCAACATTTTACCCTTTTAATTCTAAGCTTAGTAAACTAATCATAAAAATTTTTAGACTATTAAAGTTTTTATCAGTTCCTTATGAAGCATAAAAAGTTAGAAATGCCTGAAATCCTACATGGTAAAAGGGCTGATATTGCAATTAGCAAGCTTCTTGGCAATGAATTATCAAGAAATCAGGTTAAGGATTTAATTAAATCAGGTGATATTTTGATTAATGACGAGCGGTGCAAGCCAAAAGATAAAGTTTGTCATAATGATGAAATCGATGTATCGATTCCGGATGCCGAAGTATCTTCATGGACTGCAGAGCATATTAATCTTGATGTTATTTTTGCTTGTGATGATTACGCAATCATTAATAAACCAGCTGGCTTAGTAATGCATCCTGGAGCCGGTATTAAGTCAGGCACTCTAGCAAACGCAGTGGCAAATGTTTATCCCGAAGTTTTGAGCCTTCCAAGAAACGGAATAGTTCATAGGCTTGATAAAGATACCTCAGGGTTAGTGGTTATCGCGAGGAATAATAGTTTTAGAAACCATATTGCTGAGCAATTCCAAAACAGAGAAGTAGAAAAAAAATATTTAGCAGTAATTAAGGGTAAGATTCTTGGCGCTCTAACTATAGATAAACCTATTGCCAGGGATAGACAAAATAGAACCAAAATGAAAGTTGATGAAAGCGGGAGAGAGGCTATCTCCGAAGCGATATCTCTGGAAAGTTTCGGTGGGTATTCTTTGGTTGAGGTAAAAATTGAAACCGGAAGGACCCACCAAATAAGAGTGCATTTAAACTCAAATAAAACTCCCATAATTGGAGATAAGGCTTATGGTTCTGGAAGCCAATTAATTAAGAATCTTTCTGATAATTTAAAGGATAAAATTTTGTCATTTCCAAGGCAGGCACTTCATGCATATCAATTAGCATTTTTGGATGCTAGCAATGAAATGAAGACTTTCAAGAGTAATCCACCAGATGATATATTAGACCTAATAGAATCCTTGAAGAGCAATGAAAATGCTTGAAACACTTGTTTTTAAAAGAATTTAAGGTATAAATCCACGTTCCAATTTAGATTATTAGATATGAACTTATCTGGCGGTGACATGTTAATGCGAGCTCTTAGAGAAGAGGGCGTGAAATTTATATTCGGCTATCCCGGAGGAGCTGCTTTACATATTTACGATTCTGTTTTCCGTCAAAAGAGTATCGAACACATTTTAGTTAGACATGAGCAAGGCGCCACTCATGCAGCTGATGGCTATGCAAGAGCTACTGGTAAGCCTGGGGTTGTATTGGTCACTTCTGGACCTGGAGCGACAAATGCTATTACTGGGATAGCAACAGCTTTTATGGACTCCATTCCTATGATTGTTATCTCAGGTCAAGTTCAAAGTCATTTAATAGGAACAGATTCATTCCAGGAAACTGACATGATTGGTATCTCGAGACCAATAGTTAAGCACAGTTATATTATTCAAGATGTTCGGGATATTCCAAAAGTAGTTCAAGAAGCATTTCATATAGCTACTTCAGGAAGGCCTGGACCAGTTGTTATTGATATTCCCAAAGATATGACTGATCCTTCTAAAAAGTTTAAGTATCAAAAACCAGCTAATCCTGACATTAGATCGTATAAACCAAAATCATTGCCGCATCCAGGGCAGATAAAAAAAGCAGCAAAAGCAATCTTGTCATCTGAGAGGCCAGTAATTTATTCTGGCGGTGGCGTTATCATTGGTAATGCTTCTAAAGAATTAAATGACCTTAATAAGCTCTTAAAGGTACCATTGACTAGTACCTTAATGGGTCTAGGAGCATTCCCAGCAAATAATAAACTTTTTCTTGGCATGCTAGGCATGCATGGCACTTATCAAGCAAATATGTCCATGCATAATGCGGACCTTATTTTAGCAGTAGGCGCAAGGTTTGATGACAGGATTACGAACACCCCTGCACTTTTTGCACCTAATGCAAAAATTGTTCATATAGATGTTGATCCAGCCTCAATATCAAAAATCATCAATGCTGATATCCCTATAGTAGGGCAAGTAAAGGAATCATTGCAGGCTCTTATTAAAGAAATCAAAAGATCAAAGATAAAAATTGATTCAGATGCAATTGAGGATTGGATAAGCAAAATCAATGTCTGGAGAGACAAGCATGGTCTTGATCACGAGATTTACATGAAACACCTTAAAACCAAGGCAATTTTGCCACAAGCTGTTGTTCAGGAGCTATATCATGCAACTAATGGAGACGCCTATGTAACTTCAGATGTGGGTCAACATCAGATGTTTGTTGCACAGTATTATCATTTTAATAAGCCTAGGAGATGGATTAATTCTGGTGGTTTGGGAACAATGGGATTTGGTTTGCCAGCTGCTTTAGGTGTTAAGTTAGCTTTCCCAAAAAAAGAGGTGGTTTGCGTCACGGGTGAGGGTAGTATTCAGATGTGCATCCAAGAACTTTCTACCTGCTTGCAGTATGGATTACCGATAAAAATTATTAATATTAATAATGAAGCACTTGGTATGGTCAAGCAGTGGCAAGACATGAACTATGGCGGAAGACACTCAGAGAGCACATATCAAAATTCATTACCGGATTTTGTAAAGCTGACTGAATCATACGGACATGTCGGAATGCGAGTAAAAAAATATGCTGATCTCAGGCCAGCACTTGATAAAGCTTTTTCCATGAAGGGAAAATTGGTTTTTATTGATGTATTGGTTGATCCAAATGAGCATGTGTACCCAATGCTTGTAGCACCAAATGGAAGTATGAAAGATATGTGGCTGAGCAAATCAGATAAAGCATGAGAAGAACACTTTCAATATTAATAGAAAATAAGCCAGGAGCACTTGCCAGGGTAGTTGGGCTATTTCATCAACGTGGCTACAACATTGAGTCTTTAAACGTTGCTCCAATTTTTGATGGTAGTTATTCCAGAATGACAGTTTCTACCAGAGGTACTGAAAATGTTGTTGAGCAAATTACCAAACAAATTAATAAGCTTATAGATGTAATTAAAGTTTCAGATCTCACTGAAGGTGAGCATCATGAAATTGAGATGATTTTAATTAAAATGCATGCATCTAAGTTCACTAAAAAACTTCGTGACAAATTAAAGTCTCAACAATTAAATGTAATTGAGGAGTCAAAGGAGATTGTAGTTCTCTCAATAATTGATGCTTCATCATCCTATGAAGCTATTATTAAGAGCATTGGAATATCAAATATTTTAGAAGTTGTGAGGTCGGGAAGTTTAGGAATTCATGAATCTACTAAGACACTTAAATTATAGGAATTAATATGAAAATTTTTTATGACGATGACGCAAACCTAGAAATAATTCAGAATATGAAAGTGAGCATTATTGGATATGGTTCACAAGGCCATGCACATGCAAACAACTTAAACGATTCTGGTGTAGATGTTACTGTTGGTTTAAGAGAGGGATCATCTTCTTGGAAAAAAGCAGAGGATGCTGGATTGAAAGTTGCTTCTGTCTCAGAGGCATCAAAAGGAGCAGATCTAATTATGATCCTTGCACCAGATGAGTTTCAACAAGCGCTTTACGATAATGAAATTAAACCAAATATTTCAAACGGGTGCGTCTTGGCATTTGCTCATGGTTTTAATATTCATTTTAAAAAAATTATTCCCTCAGATGATCAATCGGTGATTATGATTGCGCCTAAAGGCCCAGGCCATACAGTTAGAAGCACTTATCTTCAAGGTGGTGGTGTCCCCTCATTAGTCGCTGTTTATCAAGATGCAGTCCATGACAAAGATTATTCTGCTCTTGATATTGCAAAATCTTATGCAAAAGCTAATGGTGGAACCAGAGCAGGAGTCCTTGAAACAAATTTTAGAGAAGAAACCGAAACTGATTTGTTTGGAGAGCAGGCTGTACTTTGTGGTGGCATGACAGCTCTGATTAAGGCTGGCTATGAAACTCTTGTCGAGGCTGGGTATAGTCCTGAAATGGCTTACTTTGAATGCCTGCATGAAACAAAATTAATTGTTGATCTAATTCATGAGGGTGGTATTGGAAATATGCATTACTCAATATCTAATACTGCAGAGTATGGTGACTACGTCAGTGGACCAAAAGTAATAACACAATCCACCAAAGATTCTATGAAAGAAATCCTAGCTAAAATTCAGTCTGGAGAATTCGCAGATGAGTTCTTGAATGACTGCAGGCAAAGCAATGATGGGTCAGGTGGACCAGTCATGAAAGCTAATAGAAAAAGCAATGCTGATCACTCAATTGAGGTGGTTGGAAACGAGCTAAGATCTAAAATGAAGTTCCTTCAAACTGAAAAATTAGTCGATAAGAAAAAAAATTAAAAAAACGGTATCTTATTGTAATTAACAGGTGTAGAATTCCCTTTCCGCCCGAGAGGCGGCCTGATATTTAACATTTTTGGTTACTCGTGTGGGTGTTCAAAATACGAGAAATTATAAAAAAATTTGTTGCTTGAAATAGCAACACAATGATCATAATTGAAGAGTTTGATCATGGCTCAGATTGAACGCTGGCGGTAGGCTTAACACATGCAAGTCGAGCGGTAACAGACATTTTGATTTTGCTTGCAAAATCTCGTGCTGACGAGCGGCGAACGGGTGAGTAACGCGTAGGAATCTACCTAGTAGAAGGGGATAGCCCGAGGAAACTCGGATTAATACCGTATACGTCCTTAGGGAGAAAGAGGGCTTAGCTTTGATGCTCTCGCTATTAGATGAGCCTGCGTAAGATTAGCTTGTTGGTGAGGTAAAGGCTCACCAAGGCGACGATCTTTAGCTGGTCTGAGAGGACGATCAGCCACATTGGGACTGAGACACGGCCCAGACTCCTACGGGAGGCAGCAGTGGGGAATATTGGACAATGGGCGCAAGCCTGATCCAGCCATACCGCGTGTGTGAAGAAGGCTTTCGGGTTGTAAAGCACTTTAAGTAAGGAAGAAAAGAGTATTGTTAATACCAATACTCCGTGACATTACTTACAGAATAAGGACCGGCTAATTCCGTGCCAGCAGCCGCGGTAATACGGAAGGTCCAAGCGTTAATCGGAATTACTGGGCGTAAAGCGCGCGTAGGTGGTTTATTAAGTTGGGTGTGAAAGCCCCGGGCTCAACCTGGGAACTGCATCCAAAACTGATTCACTAGAGTACGAAAGAGGAAAGTAGAATTCACAGTGTAGCGGTGGAATGCGTAGATATTGTGAAGAATACCGATGGCGAAGGCAGCTTTCTGGTTCTGTACTGACACTGAGGTGCGAAAGCGTGGGTAGCGAACAGGATTAGATACCCTGGTAGTCCACGCCGTAAACGATGACAACTAGCTGTTGGGAAGCTATGCTTTTCAGTGGCGCAGCTAACGTCTTAAGTTGTCCGCCTGGGGAGTACGGCCGCAAGGTTAAAACTCAAATGAATTGACGGGGACCCGCACAAGCGGTGGAGCATGTGGTTTAATTCGATGCAACGCGAAAAACCTTACCTACACTTGACATACTTGGAATCTTTTGTAATGAAAGAGTGCCTTTTGGAACCAAGATACAGGTGCTGCATGGCTGTCGTCAGCTCGTGTCGTGAGATGTTGGGTTAAGTCCCATAACGAGCGCAACCCTTACCCTTATTTGCCAGCGATTCGGTCGGGAACTATAAGGGGACTGCCGGTGATAAACCGGAGGAAGGTGAGGACGACGTCAAGTCATCATGGCCCTTACGTGTAGGGCTACACACGTGCTACAATGGGGAGTACAGATAGACGCTAAAGCGCGAGCTGGTGCTAATCTCATAAAACTCTTCGTAGTCCGGATTGCAGTCTGCAACTCGACTGCATGAAGTCGGAATCGCTAGTAATCGCGAATCAGCATGTCGCGGTGAATACGTTCTCGGGTCTTGTACACACCGCCCGTCACACCATGGGAGTGTATTGCACCAGAAGTGGGTAGTCTAACCTTCGGGAGGGCGCTCACCACGGTGTGGTCCATGACTGGGGTGAAGTCGTAACAAGGTAGCCGTAGGGGAACCTGTGGCTGGATCACCTCCTTATATTTATTGCGTTTTTGACCGCCCACACGAGTAACTAAAAGTGTTGAATAGATCTTTTAAATTAATGGTATGTAATTTCCAAAACGTAAAATTTACGTTTTAGATCACTGCATAACAATGAAGTAATTTAATTAAGTTATTCTCAAAAAATAACCTTTTTTAAGGTTATATGATCAAGTAATTAAGAGCACAAGGCGGATGCCTTGGCAGCTGAAGGCGATGAAGGACGTTGTAACTTGCGATAAGCTTCGGGGAGTTAGTAAACAAGCTTTGATCCGAAGATTTCCGAATGGGAAAACCCAATATACATAAGTATATTATTTCATACTGAATACATAGGTATGAAAGGCAAACCTAGGGAACTGAAACATCTAAGTACCTAGAGGAAAAGAAATCAACCGAGATTCCGGGAGTAGCGGCGAGCGAAACTGGAGCAGCCCTTAAGCTTGATATAACTCAGTAGAACATTCTGGAAAGTTTGGCCATAGTAGGTGATAGCCCTGTATATGAAAAGTTATAACAAGTGAAATCGAGTAGGTCGGGACACGTGAAATCTTGACTGAACATGGGGGGACCATCCTCCAAGGCTAAATACTCTCAGCTGACCGATAGTGAACCAGTACCGTGAGGGAAAGGCGAAAAGAACCCCGGCGAGGGGAGTGAAATAGAACCTGAAACCTTGTGCTTACAAGCAGTCGGAGCAGACTTGTTCTGTGACGGCGTACCTTTTGTATAATGGGTCAACGACTTAATTTCAGTAGCAAGCTTAACCGTTAGGGTAGGCGAAGGGAAACCGAGTCTTAATAGGGCGCTGAGTTGCTGGAATTAGACCCGAAACCAGGTGATCTATCCATGGCCAGGGTGAAGGTTAGGTAACACTGACTGGAGGCCCGAACCCACTTATGTTGAAAAATGAGGGGATGAGCTGTGGATAGGAGTGAAAGGCTAATCAAACCTGGAGATAGCTGGTTCTCTTCGAAAACTATTTAGGTAGTGCCTCATGTATTACCATTGGGGGTAGAGCACTGTTTCGGCTAGGGGGTCATCCCGACTTACCAAACCGATGCAAACTCCGAATACCAATGAGTATGAGCATGGGAGACAGACTGCGGGTGCTAACGTCCGTAGTCGAGAGGGAAACAACCCAGACCGTCAGCTAAGGTCCCTAATCATGATTAAGTGGGAAACAATGTGGGAAGGCACAAACAGCTAGGAGGTTGGCTTAGAAGCAGCCATCCTTTAAAGAAAGCGTAATAGCTCACTAGTCGAGTCGGCCTGCGTGGAAGATATAACGGGGCTAAATCATGAACCGAAGCTACGGATCTTCTTTTAGAAGATGGTAGAAGAGCGTTCCGTAAGCCGTTGAAGGTGTGTTGTAAGACATGCTGGAGGTATCGGAAGTGCGAATGTTGACATGAGTAACGATCAAAGAGGTGAAAAACCTCTTCGCCGAAAAACCAAGGGTTCCTGTCCAACGCTAATCGAGGCAGGGTGAGTCGGCCCCTAAGGCGAGGGCGAAAGCCGTAGTCGATGGGAAACAGGTTAATATTCCTGTACTTCTTGTAATTGCGATGGGGTGACGGAGAAGGTTAGGCTAGCACGGCGACGGTTGTCCGTGTTTAAGGTTGTAGGCTTGTGTTTTAGGTAAATCCGGAACACTTTAAGGCCAAGAACTGATGACGACCACTCATGTAGTGGGAAGTAGTTGATACCATGCTTCCAGGAAAAACCTCTAAGCTTAAATTACAAGGAACCGTACCCGAAACCGACACAGGTGGTTAGGTAGAGAATACCAAGGTGTTTGAGAGAACTTGGGTGAAGGAACTAGGCAAAATAACACCGTAACTTCGGGAGAAGGTGTGCCGTGTTGTGTGATGAGATTTACTCTCTAAGCATGGCATGGTCGAAGATACCAGGTGGCTGCGACTGTTTATTAAAAACATAGCACTCTGCAAACTCGTAAGAGGACGTATAGGGTGTGACGCCTGCCCGGTGCCGGAAGGTTAATTGATGGGGTTAGCTTCGGCGAAGCTCTTGATCGAAGCCCCGGTAAACGGCGGCCGTAACTATAACGGTCCTAAGGTAGCGAAATTCCTTGTCGGGTAAGTTCCGACCTGCACGAATGGCGTAACGATGGCCACACTGTCTCCACCCAAGACTCAGTGAAATTGAATTCGCTGTTAAGATGCAGTGTACCCGCAGCTAGACGGAAAGACCCCGTGCACCTTTACTACAGGTTCACACTGGACTTTGATTTTATTTGTGTAGGATAGGTGGGAGACTTTGAAGCCAAAACGCTAGTTTTGGTGGAGTCGTCCTTGAAATACCACCCTTGTAAAGTTGAGGTTCTAACTTAGGCCCATTATCTGGGTTGAGGACAGTGTGTGCTGGGTAGTTTGACTGGGGCGGTCTCCTCCCAAAGAGTAACGGAGGAGTACGAAGGTATCCTCAGCACGGTCGGACATCGTGCAAAGAGTATAAAGGCAAAAGGATGCTTGACTGCGAGACCGACGGGTCGAGCAGGTAGGAAACTAGGTCTTAGTGATCCGGTGGTTCTGTATGGAAGGGCCATCGCTCAACGGATAAAAGGTACGCCGGGGATAACAGGCTGATACCCCCCAAGAGTTCACATCGACGGGGGTGTTTGGCACCTCGATGTCGGCTCATCACATCCTGGGGCTGGAGCAGGTCCCAAGGGTATGGCTGTTCGCCATTTAAAGTGGTACGCGAGCTGGGTTTAGAACGTCGTGAGACAGTTCGGTCCCTATCTACTGTGGGCGTTGGAGATTTGAGGGAAGCTGATCCTAGTACGAGAGGACCGGATTGGACGAACCTCTGGTGTTCCGGTTGTCACGCCAGTGGCATTGCCGGGTAGCTATGTTCGGAAAGGATAACCGCTGAAAGCATCTAAGCGGGAAGCCTCTCCCAAGATAAGATCTCCCTGAGACTTCGGTCTCCTTAAGAGTCGTCAAAGACTATGACGTTGATAGGCAAGATGTGTAAGCGCTGTGAGGCGTTGAGCTAACTTGTACTAATAACTCGTGAGGCTTGATTATGTAACCTTAAGAAAGGTTGCTTCTATCAAGTTTTGTAGTGCTCTAAAAATTACATACCAGTTTGCCTGATGACAATAGCAGTTTGGTACCACCTGATCCCATCTCGAACTCAGAAGTGAAACGAACTAACGCCAATGGTAGTGCAGGGCTTCCCTGTGTGAGAGTAGGAAATCGTCAGGCTTTTTATTTAGGAAGAGCTTTCAGTGATCTGAAAGCTCTTTTTTTTTGTTATAAAATTAGCTTCATGGAACTTCAAGAAATCTCAGATCGTATGGAAATTGAGAAGCTTGTTACAAACTATGCTTCTGCGGTTGACCAAAAGCAATTCCATAGGTTTAGAGATTTTTTTACACCCGATTGTTTCATTGATTACACAAAGGTTGGAGGGATTAGCGGTACCTTAGAAGAAATAATTTCTTATTTAGAGTCAGCTCTTAAACACTTCCCCAATTACCAACATATGATCTCAAATATTTCTATTGATTTTGATGAAAGCAATAACTCAGCTATTGGTAAGGTCATGTGCTTCAACCCAATGGAAGATAAAAAGGGAAAAGTATTCTTCTTAGGGATGTGGTACAACGATAAATATCAGCGTACCAAGGATGGCTGGAAAATATCAGAAAGAATTGAAGAAAGTTCGTGGTCATTAAATGCACCTATCAATACGAAATAAGGATTTAAATTGATAATTGGTTTAACAGGCGGCATCGGATCAGGGAAATCAGCTGCAGGAAATATTTTTAGACAACATGGGATTACCGTAATTGATGCTGATCAAGCATCAAGGGAAGTTTTTGAGAAAGACCCAACAGCAAAATCTGATGCTATTGATTTGTTGGGTGAAGAGGTAGTTCAAAGTGATGGAAGTCTTAGTAGAGAAAAAATTAGAGACTTAGTATTCAATGATTATGACCTTAAAAGTAATTTAGAAAAAATTGTCCATCCAGCTGTTAGAAAAGTGATTAGCAACGAAATCCAAAAATCTGAGTCGATCTATACGATAATTGAAGTGCCATTAATTTTCGAAACTGATTCAGCCTCTAACTATCAACGAATTCTGGTGATTGATTGTAAGCCTGAGATTTCTTTGAATAGGGCAGCATCAAGAGATAATGTCCCTGACACTGAGATAAAAAAAATTATGCTCTCGCAATGCAGCAGAAATGAGAGGTTAAGTATTGCCAACGATGTAATCACTAATAACAACAGCCTGCAAGACTTAGAAGGAAAGATTGCAACCATCCATAACTTTTACTTAGAGTTATGTAATGAGTAATCAATTATCATGCCCACAATGTAAAGGGGAAGCAGATATCAGTAAGAAAAATATATTTCGCCCATTTTGCTCAGAAAGATGCAAGCTTATAGATCTAGGTGAATGGGCTAATGAGGAAAAAGTTATACAAAGACCAATACACTACGAAGATTTTTCAGAGGATTAAATAAACATTGAAATACCAGCTATTCCTTGAGCTCCATGTTTTCGTGCAATTTCTAAGTCCGGAATGTTCATACCTCCTAGAGCAAAGACTTTAGACGAGCATTGAACTGCTAATTTTGAAAAGTTTTTCCAGCCCAATTTTGGATTGAATTTATCAATCAATACTGGACTCACTAATACAAAATCAAGGCTCATGGAATTTGCTTTATTGATTTCTTCAATATTATGGCAAGAAGCAGAAATAACAGATTGGGGTTTCAATTTTTCTAAGCTCTCATTTTCAACTCTTTTTAATTCAATAGAATTCATATGCAGACCAAAGGAAATATCTTTTTGACCAGCGAAATCATTTGCTTTTGCATTAATGGAAATTGATGCGTTAGAAAGTTTTCTAAGCCTGTTTGCAAACTCAAGTTTTGTTGCAAAGGAAGCATTAGTATCCCTAACTATAATCAGATCTGGGTTGTTTCCTATTGAAAAAGACTTGATATAGTCTTGGGGATCAAGATCATCTAACTTATCTGGAGTGATCGCAATGAGTCTCACTTTCCACAACAATGCTTAAATTTCTTTCCTGAACCACAATGACATGGATCATTTCTACCAAGCTTTGGTGCATTTCTTTGGATGGTTTGAGGTGCTTTAGGCTCTTGTTGTTCTGAAGAAATATTTTGACCTATTGTTGGTGGTTGAAGGGTTGATTGATTTTCCGAGCTCAAAGATTGTTGCTTTTTTTGTTCTTCTAAAGCTCTTTCTTTTAATTCGTTGATCTCTTCTTCAGAAACTAATTCAAGACTAAAGAGCACTTTAACCGTTTCTGTATTGATTGTTTGAAGCATATCTTCAAACATTTCATATGCTTCTCGTTTGTACTCATTTTTTGGATTTTTTTGCGCGTAAGCCCTCAACCCAATGTTTTGTCGTAAATGATCCATTTCAGCAAGATGATCTTTCCAGTGATTATCCAAAACCTGAAGCATGACTTGTTTTTCAAGCATTTTAAGATTATCACCAATATGAGCATATTTTGATTTGAAGAATTTAGATGCCTCATCAGCAACATAGAAAGCTATATCCTTAGGCAATATTAATCGATCGTTTTTAACCTTATCAACAAGACTTAAGTTGAGTTTGAAACTTGATCTAAGTTCTTCTTCAAGCTCCTCTAATTTCCATTGAGTTTCTACAGATTCAGGAGGTACGGCATCGTAGGATATTGCAGTAAATTCATCTTCGATTAATTCGTTTATGCTATTGGAAATTTCATCTTCAAAAAGAAGTTGATCTCTTAGCTGGTATACAGCTTGCCTTTGATCATTTGCAACATCATCATATTCAAGCAAGTTTTTTCTGAGATCAAAGTTACGGTTTTCAATTCTTTTTTGCGCATTTTCAATGCCTCTTGATAGCATTTTATGTTCAATATGATCATCACCCATGCCGATTCTCTCAAATAAACCTCTTCGACTGTCAGATATGAAGAGCCTTAACAAGTCATCTTCTAACGAAAGGAAAAACTTTGAGTAACCAGGATCACCTTGTCTTCCAGCTCTACCTCTCAACTGGTTATCAATCCTTCTTGATTCATGTCTTTCAGTTCCTAAAATATGTAAGCCTCCAGCATCTAGCACGGTTTGATTTTGTGATAACCAATTAGAATCTTTTTCACCTTCAGTTTTTCCACCTAAGACAATATCAGTACCTCGCCCAGCCATATTTGTAGCAATTGTGACTGCACCAGGCACTCCTGCGTTTGCAATGATTTCAGCTTCTTTTGCATGTTGTTTGGCATTGAGGACCTGATGTTGAATTCCTTTTTTTGTTAGGAGCGAGGATACTATCTCTGAAGATTCAACTGATGCAGTACCCACAAGAACGGGTGCTTTTTTTGAGCGTATAGTCTCAATTTCTTCAATTAGGGCTTTGTATTTTGCCTCTTTAGTTAAAAAAACTAAATCATCACAATCCTCACGAATCATGTCTTTATGTGTTGGAATAATAACAACATCCAGCCCATATATTTCACTAAACTCTCTTGCCTCAGTATCTGCGGTCCCTGTCATTCCAGACAATGTTTGAAAGAGCCTAAAAAAATTCTGAAAAGTTGTAGAGGCTAATGTTTGTGATTCTCGTTGAACGGTTACATTTTCTTTAGCCTCAAGAGCTTGATGAACTCCTTCGCTAATTCTTCTCCCAGGCATTGTTCTCCCAGTGTGCTCATCAATGAGCAACACTTCATTATTCCTAACCAAATAATGAACATTTTTATTAAATAAATAATTAGCTTTCAGGGTTGCCTGAACATACCTCATAATTTTGAGATTGGTAGCTGAGTAAAGATTTTCATCTTCATTGAGCATTCCAATTTGTTCAAGGTACTTCTCAACTTTGATATATCCATCGTCTGTAAGATCGACAGAGCGCATTTTTTCATCAATTAGATAATCGCCTTTTTCATTCTCATCAAGGGGCTCTTCCTCAGTTTCTTCTCTGGACTGACGTTTAAGGGTAGGGATAATTTTTTTTATTTTTTCATAATACTCTGGACTCTCACTAGATGGGCCAGAAATGATAAGAGGAGTTCTGGCTTCATCGATAAGAATAGAATCAACTTCATCAACAATTGCAAAATCAAGTGAGCATTGAACTTTGTCTTCCGCTCGTAAAGCCATATTATCTCGAAGGTAGTCAAAGCCAAGTTCATTATTGGTTGCATAAATTACATCACTCTCATAGGCTTGTTTTTTTTCTTGGATTTCCTGATTGGAATAAATAACACCAACAGACATGCCTAAGAATTCGTATACAGGTTTCATCCACTCCGAATCTCTTTGCGCAAGATAGTCATTCACGGTAACAAGGATGACCTTGTTGTTATTAAGGTAGTTTAGGTAAGCAGGCAGGGTACCCACCAAGGTTTTTCCTTCACCTGTTTTCATTTCACTGATTTTCCCCTGAGCAAGAGCAATGCCTCCCAGAAACTGAGAGTCAAAATGTCTCAGACCAATGGTCCTCACTCCAGCTTCTCTTACTGCAGCAAAAGCATGAGCTGTTAACAAGTCATTATTTTCAGAGTAATCTTTGATGATTAAAGATTTAAGCGATAAAAACTCATCATCATCAAGTTCATTGTAGGTAGCCTCAAGTTCGTTAGCTAGTTGAACAATTTTATTTATTTTATTGAGATATCTCTGGTTGCTAGAACTAAATATTCTCTGAAAGATACTCATCGCAGGGACTATGTATTTTCGAATGGCGGCTTTGAATAAGATATTGGTGCGGTAGCAATATCCTCAAAAGTAACGATTTCCCAGGCATCTTCAGAATCAAGAATTTTTCTCAACAGCTCATTATTTAAAGAATGTCCTGACTTGTATCCAGTAAACTGACCAAT
>CACMYW010000010.1:0-25964 GCA_902617955.1 uncultured SAR86 cluster bacterium | reverse complement strand
CGGTTATCTGAAGGGATACGAACCATTTCAACAATTGAGCCAGATTCAATTTGAATTAAATATTTTATTGTTCCGTCTTTTGATTTCATTTGATGATGGATTAAAGGTGGTCGCAGGGAAGCAATATTGTGAAGTTTTTTTCTAATTGCCTCACTTAGATCGCTCATTTGATCAAAGTCTAAACACCCATGTTTATGAATCCAATTAAGAGTTTGAACGGCACGAAATTTAGGTTCTCCAAGGCCAATAAAAAATTCCTCTAACTCTTTCTGAGTTAGTCCAAGTAGATTTATTTTTTTAGAGGTATTCAACTAACAATTTCTTCAGGCTCGAAGAAATAATTTATCTCCCGTACTGCACTAGATTCAGAGTCTGATCCATGAACAGCATTAGCATCTATAGATTCTGCAAAATCTGCTCTAATTGTTCCAGGAGCGGCATCTTGAGGATTGGTTGCTCCCATCAACTCTCTATTTTTGGCTATAGCTGATTCACCCTCTAAAACTTGAACGAGAACAGGGGCCGATGTCATATATTCAATTAGGTTCTGAAAAAATGGTTTTCCATCATGCTCTGCATAAAAGCCACCTGCTTTTGCTTGATCTAACTGAATTAGTTTAGCAGCAACAACTTTTAAATTATTTTCTTCGAATCTGCTTATTATTTTTCCGATAATATTTCTAGAAGTTGCATCAGGTTTAATGATTGATAGTGTGCGCTCAATAGCCATTAGAGTATCTCCTTCAAAGAAAACGTATTATATGTGACTTAGATAAATTCATCTATCCAGCTTTGCTGAATTGCTTCTAAAATTTTTTCGTTAGATTTATTTGGGTCTCCAATAAAATTATCTAACTCAATAATTTTTTTATGTAAGTCAGGAAAGCTAATCCATTGAGGATCAATATCAGGAAATTTTTCAGACAATTCGATTGCGATGTCATTAATGTTTGACCATTCAAATTGCATCTTTAATGGTCCTCTGAAACTTGATTGATGGTATATTTTGGAAGTTCAACTGTAAATTCACCTTCTTCAGGAATTGTTTGACAGCTTAATCTTGAATCAGGCTCTAAGCCCCAAGCTTTGTCTAATAAATCTTCTTCTTCGTCTGTAGCTTCCTTAAGAAGATCAAAACCCTCCCTGATAATTATATGGCACGTTGTACATGCACAAGACATTTCGCAAGCATGCTCTATTTTAATATTATTTCTAAGGGCAGCTTCGCAGATTGATTCATCCTCTTGCGTCTCAAATGTTGCTCCCTGTGGACAAATCTCATGATGAGGAAGCAGCTTAATTTTTGCCATAAGGTTTTATTCTAAAGTGAAGCTTTCACCACATCCGCAAACTGCCTTAGCATTTGGGTTTTTAAAAGTAATTCCTTTATTTAAACCCTCTTCTGAATACTCTACTAAGCTACCTTTCATGAAATTAAGGCTTGTTTCATCAACAATAATCCTACAATGATCGAATGCAAATTCAGTATCTTTGGCACGCAAAATATCTTCGAATTCAAAAAAATATTCATAGCCAGAACAACCTGCTTCTCTTACACCAATTCTTATAAATGAGGCATTAGATTGCCCAAGCAATTGAGATTTAAAGTGATTTATTGCTTTTTCAGAAAATTGAAGAGAGTTTGGGTTAATCTTATTTAGAGTTTCACTGTTTTGCTTCATAGTCATCAATGGCTTGTTTGATTGAATCTTCAGCTAGTACAGAACAATGAATCTTGATTGGTGGCAGCTCTAATGCACTAGCTATATCTTTATTTTTTATCTCTTTAGCCTCTTCAAGTGTTTTGCCAATTAGCATTTCAACTAACTCACTTGATGATGCAATCGCAGAGCCACATCCATAAGTTTTGAATTTCACATCCTTTATAACATGAGAATTACCTTTGGGTTCACATTTTATCTGTAGCTTCATAACGTCTCCACACGCAGGCGCTCCTACCATTCCAGTGCCTACATCTAAATCAGATGGATTAAATCTACCTACATTAAACTTTTTAGGTTCATTCAGTGTGTTCTCAAATTTTTCAACAACTTTTTTACTATACGCCATTTCTTGCTCCTAAATTAATTCCATTCAACTTTATCTAGATCGACTCCGTCTAAGTGCATTTCCCATAATGGTGAGAGTTCTCTAAGTCTTTCCACTGCATGAGAAAGAATTGAAAGAGTGTGATCCACGTCCTCGTTAGAAGTAAACCTTCCAAATGAAAACCTAATTGAGCTATGGGCTAACTCATCTTTTCTGCCAAGTGCTCTTAACACATATGAAGGTTCAAGGCTTGCAGAAGTGCATGCGGAACCGGATGAAACGGCTACATCTTTTAAAGCCATTATCAATGACTCACCTTCAACATAGGCAAAACTTATATTTATTATATTTGGTACCTTTCGATCTAAATCACCATTTACATAGATTTCTTCAATGCCATCAACACCATTTAAAAATCTTTGATGTAATTGTGCAACATGTTCGCGATCTGCACGCATCTCTTCTTTTGCCAGCCTAAAAGCCTCTCCCATACCTACAATTTGATGAGTAGGCAAAGTACCGGATCGCATTCCCCTCTCATGCCCACCGCCATGGATCTGAGCTTCGATTCTTACTCTTGGTTTTCTGCTAACGAAAAGAGCACCTATACCTTTTGGGCCATAAGTTTTATGAGCACTGAATGACATGAGATCTACGCAAAGTTTAGATAAATCTATATCAACCTTTCCTGTGCTTTGCGCCGCATCTACATGAAAAAAGATTTTTTTTGAGCGAGCAAAACTTCCGATAGACTCAATATCATTAAGTGTTCCAAGCTCGTTATTTAAATGCATAATTGATATTAAAATTGTATCTTCTCTTACAGCGGCCTTAATTGAGTCAAGTGTTATACACCCGCCTGCGTCGGGATCCAAATATGTAACTTCAAAACCCTCTCGTTCTAATTGTCTGCAGGGATCAAGAACAGCCTTATGCTCAATTTTCGATGTAATAATGTGTTTGCCCTTACCATTATAGAAATTAGCTACTCCCTTTATTGCTAGGTTATCGGCTTCAGTTGCACCAGAGGTCCAAACAATCTCTCGAGGGTCGCAATTGAGCAAGTTTGCGACATGTGATCGTGCTTCCTCAACAGCCTCCTCTGCTTTCCATCCATATTTGTGGGAACGAGAAGCAGGATTTCCAAAAACACCATCCATTTTTAGATGAGAAGAAATCTTTTCTGCAACTCTGGGATCCACCGGTGTGGTGGAAGCATAATCAAGATAGATGGGTAGTTGAATATTGTTAGTCATGAATTTATTTCCTTTAGGAATATATGGGTACGATCTTGTGAATCAGCAAGCTCATTAATAAAAATTTTGCTTAAATATGCATCTACAACACTATTGAGTTCATCCCAAAGCTTGTGTGAGGAACATTGTTTGCCCTCAAAACATGATGAAGCCCCAGCACAGTTGGTTGCATCCAAATCTTCTTCAACAGCATCCATTACTTGCTTAATTGAAATTTTAGATGGATCAGAAGCATAAACATAGCCACCATTTCTGCCCCTTATGCTTTTAACAATTCCTGCTAGCCTTAGTTTTCTGAAGATTTGTTCAAGATAAGTAAGCTCAATATTTTGCTTGTCCGAAATATCCTTTAAGCGAACAGGGCGATCGCTAGAATAGATAAGTAGTTCTGCAAGTGCATTAATAGCATATCTGCTTTTAGTAGTAAGTTTCACGAGAGTATTATGAATACTTGACTAATTTAGTCAAGTTTAATTTGCATGCCTAGACGATCTGCTACTTCTCCATAAGTTTCAATAACATCTCCTAAATCTTGCCTGAATCTATCTTTATCCATTTTTGTAAGGGTATCTTTATCCCAAAGGCGACACCCATCAGGAGTAAACTCATCGCCGAGGACAATTTTTCCATCATGTTTTCCAAACTCTAATTTGAAATCAATCAGTAATAGGTTTGCTTTAGCAAAAAAATCAACCAATAAATCATTCACTTTAAGGGTCATTGATTGCATGACACTTAAATCTTCTCTATTTGCCCAGCCAAATGAAATAATATGATTATCGTTGATAAGAGGATCACCAAGATCATCATCTTTTAAAAAAAATTCGAATAATGGAGTTTCTAGAATCAAGCCATCCTCTATTCCTAGTCTTCTACATAACGAACCAGTTGCTCTATTTCTTACTACACATTCGATTGGAAACATTTCAAGATTCTTAACAAGCGACTCGGTATTACTAAGTAGTTTTACAAAATGCGTATCAATGTTTTGAGTTGCAAGATACTCCATTATGAATGCATTAAATTGATTATTAACCTTACCCTTATTCTCAAGTGCAGCTGTTTTCTTACCATCAAAAGCTGACGTGTCATCCCTAAATTCCATCACCAAAAAATTGCCATCATTGGTTGTGTAGAGTGATTTTGCTTTACCTGATGTAATCTGATTAATTTTTTCCATAATTTAACTTAATAGTTCATTGATTTTAGATAATAGTGATTCAGCATCACCAGCCGAAGCATTTATTACCTCAGCTCTTATTCTAGTTGAAGAATCCTCAGTTGAAACAATAATTTTAAAATCAGCATCTGATCCTAATGCAAGGCCTGGACTTACTTCATCTTGAAAATTCAAAAATGAAAACCAACCATCATCCTCGTCCTTTTCTTCAAAACTCACCAAGAAGAAACCTTCCTCTCGGTCCCTATCATTAACTTTAATCTTTCCTTCATCTAAAGCTCTGCTAACCGCAGACCAAGCCCTGTCAAAACCTAAATCTAACTCAATGATTGTTGTATCATCTAAATTAAATATTCTTGTCTTCTTTTTGTCATTTAGAGCCTGTGCAGCAAGAGATGTTCCTGAAAAGGAGTCTACTGAATCCGCCATATAATTAACTAGATCTTTTAAAATTTCTTGGGTAATTTCTAGTTCAGTATTGGTTTCTAGAAAATTTCCATCTTGCGTTAAAAAAGAAACAAATATTTCCGTAGATGCTTCTTTTATTCCATGCTCAATGAGCACCTTCATGTTTGCATTATCAGAGTAGTCCAGGATTAACTCTCCCGAGACTGGGTTAGAGCTTAATATCTTATAATTAGATGTCTCAAAGTAAGCCTTGGTAATTGGCCATGAAGTTGACGGAAGTGCTTCTACATAAACCCAAAGCAGTTGACCTAGCCTTCTTAATTGAACAGCTCTTGTTTGACCTGAAGAAAATATTTGTCTTGGCTTAGGTATATCAATTGGATCCTTTTGAAAATCAGTATTTTGCAAAACCGGATAATGATCATCTTTTCCAATAGCAATACCATCCTGAAAAACAATATCTTCACTTAAAGTTTCATCAAAAAAATCTTTGCTATTATTTGGAATTAGACCATCATCTCCCCCCAAGAAAGCGCAACCTGAAATCAAAGTTGTTATAAGTAAGATTAGTAGAAATTTCACAGTAAATTTAATTTTAACATCTCGTCTTCAATAGAGGCATGATTTTTTTCTTGTAAAGTTGTCAGCGGAAGTCTTATTCCACCTTCAATCTTATGCATTTTTTTTAACATCCACTTTACTGGTATTGGATTAGATTCAATAAATAAAAGTTCAAAAAGTTTTTTATAACTTTGATTTACTTCTTCAGCATCTTCGTTGTTGCCATTAAGTACGCTAATTGCGATCTTAGCAACTTGGGATGGGATAACATTGGCTGCAACTGAGATTACCCCATCACCACCACTCTTCATAAAATCAAAAAAAGTCGGATCATCTCCGGATAGAACATAAAAGGGTTTTGAAGAATACTTTGCCATTTCAATTAAAGCTTTGTATCTCTTTGGATCATCCACTGCTTCTTTTATTCCAACAATATTTTCATGGTTCATAAGTTTATTCACTGTAGAAGGCTCTAAATCACATGCGGTTCTTGAAGGAACGTTATATAAAATATTTTTAATATCTGCGCTATCAGCAATTTTAATATAATGTGCTTCTAGACCCTGCTGACCGGGCTTGTTGTAATAAGGCGTAACTGATAAAGCAAACTTATACCCAATTGAGCTTGCAGCCTTGCCAAGCTCAACTGCTTCTTCGGTAGAATTAGCTCCAGTTCCTGCGATTGCAACTATTTTATTATCGATGTAACTAATAGTTTTTTCTAAGACTTTTACATGATCATTAAAGTTAAGCGTTGCTGATTCACCAGTAGTTCCAACGGACACAAGTCCATGAGTACCACTTTCAATATGCCACTCTACCAATTCCTTCAATGCAGGAAAATCAAGCTCACCATTACTCTTCATAGGAGTAACAAGTGCTACAAAACTACCCTTTAATTCTTGCATGATTAATCATTTCAGTAAAAAATAAGAATTCATTATAAAGGACTTAACGATGTCAAAGAATTTAACTGGTAAAAAGATGCCAAAATTTAAAGCTTATGCGACCGGCGATAAAGAAATTAGCAATGTTGATTTTGAAAATAAAAATTTAGTAATTTATTTCTATCCAAAAGACAGTACACCTGGATGCACTACAGAGGGTCAGGATTTTAGGGATAACTATAAAAAATTTAAAAAATTTAATACGGAAATATTGGGAGTATCAAGAGATTCGATCAAATCTCATGAAAATTTTAAAGCAAAGCAGTCTTTTCCATTTGAGTTATTGTCAGATCCTGATGAAAAGATCTGCAAAGCCTTTGATGTCATGAAAATGAAATCAATGTATGGGCGTGAATATATGGGGGTTGATAGGAGCACCTTTCTTATAAATGAAAAAGGGAAAGTTGTAAGAGAATGGAGATCTGTCAAAGTTAAAGGACATGTCGAAGAAGTCCTCGAATCTGTAAAAAACCTTTAATCAGAACTTGGCCATGCATTCCATACAGCTTTAATAAAAGTAGCTATAGGTATGGCAAAAAAGACCCCCCAGAAACCAAAAATTCCTCCAAAAACAAAAACTGCTAGAATAATGAAGAAGGGATGAAGTTTAACTGCATCGGAAAAAAGTATTGGAACAAGCACATTCCCATCTAAGATTTGAAGAAGTATATAAGCACCGATTAGCATCCAAAAATCAAAAGTTAGCCCAAATTGCAACAAACCAATAATTGCAACAGGAATGGTAGCAATAAAGGCTCCTAAAAAGGGTATTAAGACTGAGAAACCAACTAGTACAGATAGCAGTGCAGTATATTGCAGCCCAAATAAACTAAATATTATTGCTGCTGCAAAACCTACTATTATTATTTCAATTGATTTACCCCTAACATAATTACTCAATTGGCCATCCATCTCCTCCCAGATATTTGAGAGCATTGGACGATTCTTTGGAAGAACAGCTAAAACAGAATTAATTACAGACTTCCGGTCAAAGAGCAAGAAAAATACAAGTATTGGAAGCATCACAATATTTACTGCTAAAGT
This sequence comes from uncultured SAR86 cluster bacterium, assembly GCA_902617955.1. Classification (GTDB taxonomy): domain Bacteria; phylum Pseudomonadota; class Gammaproteobacteria; order Magnimaribacterales; family D2472; genus MED-G82. The sequence continues at coordinate 18,519 of CACMYW010000010.1, read as the reverse complement.
TATAGTATTTTGAATTCCAGTAATTGAATAACTTAAAAAGTCCTGCGAGGCCTCAGATAATTGACTTGAGAAATTTTGAAGAACTATTGATATCTGATCAGAAGTCACAAGATCGGGATATCTTTCAGGAATGGTTGCAACAAAAGCCCTCAAGCTTAGAAACCATCCAGGCACCTCATTAATTAAATTTTGAATTTGGGTATAAAGCAAGGGTATCAACCAAACCATTAACAAAATACCAATTAACAAAAACAATCCAAATGTAACAATCAATGCAGGCCAATGAGGCATCCCATAATTTTCTAGTCGTGTTTGGAGCCCAACAAGCAAATAAGCAAAAATTAAACTTATTAAAAAGGGAGTTAAAATTTCACCTAAAAAAATAAGTAACAGCAAAGAAACTGTAAGTAAAACAGTAAAAGTTATTGTTTCTTCATTAGAAAAAATATTTTTTAACCAATTATTAATTTCAGTGAACATACTTATAATTTATGCTGTCATAAACATATTATTTTAAAAATAAGAGTGATGTTAGCCATTCAGATCAAAAAAATAAAGCTTTGGACTTTTTTAGTCCTAACAATTCCACTAATTTCATTATCGATTAGTTCTCAGGATAGAGATCTTGATATCCCATCGATTGGAGATAGGGTCTCTGGAGTTGTATCGCTGGAACAGGAAAAAGCTATTGGTAGTCAGTTCTTGAAACAAGTTTATGCTCAAGCTCCAATTATTAACGATCCCCTTATTCAAGAATATACTGAGCTGCTAATTTATAAAATTTCTGAAACCTCCCTTGTTAAAGATAGGGATTTCAAATTGGTGCTAATTGACGATAGATCATTGAATGCTTTTGCAGCACCTGGAGGCATCATTGGAGTTAATGCAGGTTTGTTTATTCATGCTGATAATGAGGGTCAATTTGCATCAGTAATAGCACATGAATTAGCTCATGTAAGTCAGCGACATTTTGCGAGAGGCATCCTTAGAGGGCAAGATACAAGTTTAGCTTCAGCTCTTGTTATAATTTCAAGTATTGCCCTTGCAATAGTATCCAATAATCCTACTGCATTCATAGCAGGTCCAGCAGCGCTTGCTCAGGAACAATTAAGGTATAGTCGTGTTTTTGAAAGAGAAGCTGATAGATTTGGCTTCAATAACCTTATTAACGCAGGATATGACCCTAAATCAATGGGAGAGATGTTTGAAAATATGGCTCAAATCAGACGCCTGTCCGGTGATATGCCTCCTGAATTTTTGTTAACGCACCCTGTGACATCCTCTAGAATCAGTGATGCCTTTAATGCAGCTGATCAAGTTGGAGTAGATGGTGGAAAAAATAACTCACCAGAATATCAGTTTATTAAAGGAAGAATTGAGGCTAAATACTTCAACCGTAATGCAAATGCCGAAGCATTTTTTAGAGGTGAGAATGAAAAAAAATCAACCATCCAAAATTCAATCTCATTAATAACAGCCCTTACCGAAAATAGAAAATTTGATGAGGCAAATCAAATTCTATCTAAACTGATTGAAAACTTTCCGAAAAACCTTATTCTCCAAACCATTAAAGCAGAAATTCTCTTTGAAGCTAAATCTTATGATGAAGCTCTTAATGTAGTTAATTCAATATTAAAAGTTGCACCAAATAATTATCCTGCTTCAGTAACTAAAGGGAGGATTCTTGCCAGTAATGGCGAATTTCTTACAGCAGAGCAAGTAATTAGAGATCAATTAATTAAAAAAAACCAAAATCCAAACTTGTGGCTTCTTTTGTCAGAAATTCAGCGATCTGCAAAAAATATCACCGGCTATCATATGAGCAGGGGCGAGTATTATCTTCTTCTTGGAAGAGATCAGGAAGCGATGAATGAATTTCAATTTGCATTGAGACTTGTAAAAAATAACTTTCAAGTTACTGAGAGTATAATGACAAAAATTAATGAAATTAAGAAAAATCAACGAAGAAGATAATTAATCTTTAATCTTCGAGTCAAACCTCATCCCAAAATAAGAAAGAATCCCAGCAAATGGAACGGCTAGCAAAGGAATTTGGGAAGATGCAACTCCTAAAAACTTATTGAGTGCTATGAAGCCTGACCCAGAGAAATCCCCTATCCTTACCATAAATGTATCTACAAGTACCGTTGATTTAAACCTATCATTTCTTGCAAGCTTACTAAAAACAATCTCACGAGTCGGTTTATTTAAACCATACTCAAACCATCTCAAGAAAACTGTAACTATAGCCACCCATATGATATCTGGATACATAAAATAACCTATGAAAGCTATCAAAAATATAAATCCATAACTTATTAATATCTTTTGTGATCCAAAAAAATTAATAAACCAGTTTACTAAAAATAATTGTGTAATTAAGGTCAAAGGAATTACGACCTGCTCAACTTGAGAAAAAAATGAGATTCTTTGAGCGCTGTCAGATGTCCAATCACCAATAATCGAAATAGATGTAACCCAATGAACTGTCATAAGAGCAGTCCATAGGTACATATAAATAGCTATTGATCTTAATTGAGTATCGGTAATCACATTCTTTATTCCGTCAAAACTTTTACCCCCAGCAGTATCATTAACGTTTTCATTTGAAGAAATATTGATAATGTAAATACCGACAAACATTGCCAATAGTAGCAAGGACGCAGAAATCAACCCATAAAATATCATCCCCCATTCGATGAATGTATCAGAAAGCAGTCCTGAAACAGTTGCTCCTAAAAAAGCACCAATTGAACCACCAGCTGATATAACTCCATATGAAGCCCTATCAACTCCTCGGAAAAGATTTATAACAACAACCCAGAAAATTGAAACTACAAAAAATGAGTATACGTTTGCCCATACATAAAAGATTCTTGAAACCCAAACAGATTCTTGTAATCCAAAAAAGGACCAAGCAAAAATAAAAATAATAATATTTGAAATAAAAAAAAGGTAACTAAAGCTCAGTACTTTTTTTACATTACTATTTGATGCTATCCATGAATAAATTGGGTTTAGTAATAACATCACCATGGCCCCTACTCCAAGCAACCATGGAAGTATTTCCTCATTCTGCACTGCCATTTCATTTCTAATTGGCCTCAAGGTATACCAGGAAAATAAAACTAAAAAGAAGAAAACCGCAGCTAGGACTGCTTTTAGAGTAAACCCTGAAAAAATTTTTTCTTTAGAGAGGACCATAGATCTAATTAATTAATTTAGACTAAAAATGATGGTGGGTCGCACAGGATTCGAACCTGTGACCAATTGGTTAAAAGCCAACTGCTCTACCAACTGAGCTAGCGACCCATAAATTTTCATAGAATAAAAGATGCGATTATTCCATATTTTCCAAGATCTGCAAGGCTAAAGATGCTGCAGTATTATCTGGGTATGAATTTGCAACATATTGATATTTTTCTTTTGCATAATCACTAAGACCTTGTGAAAGATAAACGTCTCCAATCTTCTTGTGAGCAAGCGGAGATCTCCAATGATCAGGAAACTGGCTAACCAGACTCAAGAAATAATCTTTAGAGTTTTCATATTTCAATGTGATTAATGAAATCTCACCTAACCAAAAAAGGCTTAACGGTAGCTTTTCTTCATCAGAATAATTTTCAACTAGCTTTGAAAATGCTTCTTCCGCAGCATCTAAATCATTAAGATTCAGAGAGTTTATCCCTTTCTGATAAAGCTCATCTATAGTTTCATCATCATTTATACCTTCAAATCTAAACTCCTGGGAATCATTATCATTGGATGAACTTTGCTCTGTATTATCTAGGTCTTCGTTTTGAAGTTTCTCTAATAAATAAGCTTGAGATTCTAGTTCAGAACGCAAAAATGCAATTTCCTCTTCCAGTTCTTGTATTTTGAGAAATAAAATATCATCCGCAGTTTGATCTTGAGAGACCAATAACCCACTCAATAGCAATGAATAGCTTAAAAGAAATCTATGCAATCTAAAAACTATTTAATTTCGACGCGTCTATTTTTAGCCCATGACGCATTATTTGAGCCCAGTGCTGCAGGTCTTTCTTCGCCGTAGCTAATTGTTTTTAACTGATTTTTGCTTACTCCGTTAGATAACAAATAAGCTGCCACAGACTCTGCTCTTCTTTGACCTAAGGCAAGGTTGTATTCCCTAGTACCCCTCTCATCAGCATGTCCCTCAAGGACTATATCTAAATTCCTATTGTTTTCAAGCACCGAGATTAAACCTTTCAAAGTTTGAATTGATTTACTGGTTAATCTTGAAGAATCATACTCAAAGTAAACAGTTGCGTTTGCAAGAATAGCTTGGGTTTCAGGAGCTTTTTTAGAAATTGTAACCCCTCTTACGCCTTCTTCAACAACAGATTCATTGGTTACTCTTACAGAACTACATGAAGCGGCCGCTATAACCATAGTAAGTAAAATTAGTTTTGAAATTATTTGCTTATTTAGTGTAATTACCATTTTTTCTCCATTTATCTTACAAATCCAGACCAAGCCGGCTCTCTTACAACTCCTTGAGACGAAGGGAGCACAAATCTAGCACCGTTTAAACTAAGTATTGCTAACTTAGCTTTATTATCATCTGATATCGCATAGACTACCATATTTCCATTAGGAGCAACACTGGGTGACTCATCTAATCTAGCTTCGGTCAAGATTCTTATAAAATTTTCTCTTTTATATTTTAATGCTATATGAAAACTGCCTGATTTAGCCCTATGTACAAAAATATTTCCATTTGCATTAGGCAAATATGATCCTTTTGCGTTATATGTACCCTCAAATGTAATTCTTTTTGGTTTTGAACGTAACCCTCTTAAATTAATTTCATATAGTTGAGGTGAACCAGACCTGCCAGATGTAAACAATATTTTATTTCCTCTTGGAGACCATATTGCCTCCGTGTCAATTGAATAATGATTGGTCAGTCTGGTTAACGTTTTATCTCGGAGTCTCAAAATATAAATTTCAGCATTACCATCTTGATAAAGTGTAAGGGATAAATACTTCCCGTCAGGTGACCAAGCAGGAGAACTTATTTGGGTATTTTGCTCAAGGACGGATTCACGATCTCCCGTTGCTAAATCTTGTATATAAACATTTGCGATTCCTGTTTCAAAAGAAACGTAAGCAACCTTATCTCCTTTTGGAGACCATGCAGGTGAAATTATTGGTTCAGGGCTATTCAAAAGCGTTCTTTCATTATAACCATCAACATCTGAAACCATTAGTCTGAATGATTTTTCATCTCTAAATGAAATTTCATTAACGTAAAGTAACTTTGTTGAAGCAACTCCCTCAATTCCTGTAATGGCCTCATAGATTCCATCGCTTGCATAATGACCGACTTGTCTTAAATTTGAAGATAGGCCAAACACAGTTGAGGATCTCACTTCTCTTTTTCTTGATACGTCAAAAACTCTGTATCGATATTCAATAGAATTTTTATCAGGGCTTTTAATGCTTGGAATAACAACATAATCAAGACCTAATAATTTCCATCCACTGTAATTAAATTCTTGATCATTTTCAGGAAGAGGAACTATATCAACCCCTTCAATAAATTTAATTTCTCCAGTTCTTATTAAATCATTTTGAATTATATTTTTAATCAGAGTGTCCTCATTTCCTTGACTGGAGATTTCATATATACCTAGATTGATTGGGTTATCAGACCCTTGAGTGATTTCAAGAAGAAGCTCAGCTGAACTGAAAACTGAAAAGAAGACAAAAATAGAAATAATACTTTTAGTCATTATCGGGATTAAATTTTAGATTGATAATTCTAAAGCTTTCTTTATAGATTTCATCTGGTATTTCATTATAAAAATAAAATGAATCTGTTCTAGCAACTGCCTGAAGTGCGGAATTATCAAAACGCAAATTGCCACTGCTTTTTACTAATTCGGATTGAAGAATCCTGCCTGATTTGTTTACTATTAACCTTAATCCAGCGCTTAAGTCTTTAGGAATATTTCTTGGTTTTATCCATGCATTTTCAATCATCAGAATTACCATAGAAGCATATTTCTCTTGAATGGAAGCATTTTCAACTTTAAGAAAATCTCTTTCTTGATTGATTAGCTCGTTGATTGAAGTTCTGGCTATTTCTGGTGTTTCGGTTAGTGCAGATGCTGAATCAATAGGCTTTGATTGTATGTTTTGTATATTTGTTTTATTGACGGGAGTATTGGTATTAGGTTCTAAATTTTGGGGTATATCAAAGCTTAACTTAACCATGACAGGTTTTGTGATTAACTCATAACTTGGAGTTAGAGCAGCAGAAAAAAACAAGTAAGTGATAATTGATCCATGCATCAAAAAAGTTACCAATCCTGCATTTAGGTATCTAATTCTAGCTTTCATATCCTGTTGTTATTATGCCAACGCTTTCAACTCCTATTGCTTGAATTGAAGCAAGAGCCTTTGCAACAAAATCAAATGGGGTTGATGCATCACTCTGAATAACAACCTCTATATCCGGATTTGCATCGAATATCACTTGAACTTTTGATTTAAGTTCTACAAGAGATATTGAAATTGATTCATCGCCTAAATTTAAAAAGTACTTACCTTCATCATTTATTGATACGACCATAGGTTCGCTTTCTATCGACATCTTAGTTGTGTCCGTTTGCGGTAAATCTACATCAACTCCTTGAATTAGTAGTGGTGAAAGAATCATGAAAATAATAAGCAAGACCAACATCACATCAATATAGGGAACAACATTAATTTCTGCTGCTAATTTTTTTTGATTTGAAGGCTGATAAATCAATGGATTTTATTTTGAATATGAAAATATACTTACTAATTCTTCACCAAAAACTGATAGAGACTTAATCTGCGCTTCGGTTGAAACAGTAAATTTGTTGAAAGCAAGAACAGCTGGTATAGCTGCAAATAATCCTAGAGCTGTAGCAATTAATGCCTCAGATATTCCAGGCGCTACTGCATTAATGGTTGCTTGGGTTGCATCGGATAAGCCCTGAAACGCATTAACAATACCAATAACTGTTCCGAAAAGTCCAATGTATGGACTCACAGATCCAACGTTTGCTAAATATTGAAGGTGTTTTGTATGGATTCCTTCTTCTTTTGAAATGGCAATTCTAATAGATCGACTAATGTTTTCTGATTTTGTTTGTGCATCTATCTTAAGATCTTTTAGCTTAAGATTTTCCTTATATGAGTAATAAAATACTCTTTCAATTCCAACTATCTCAGATTGATCTTTTGAACTGGTGCTCTTAAATAACTTATCAACATCTTTTGTATTCCAAAATAATGTCTCAAATTTATTGTTGAAGTTTTCAGCTTCTTGAAAATGCAGATACCGCTCAACAATAATTAGCCAAGTAATTATTGATGCAATAATTAATATAACTACTACTATTTTTACAATTAAAGTTGCTTGAGCAAAGAGTTCAAGGAGTGATAATTCATTCATTTGTAATTAATTCTAGCAAGCTTTCATTAAAAGCTTTTGGTTTATTGCTTATCTTATCTAAAAAACAGACGTCAATAGTAGCCTCACAGCAAATTTTTTTTGTATTAATATTTTCAATCCTTTGATTGAATCTCAACCTGGCCTTAGTCATAAGCTGAACATTGGTTTTAACTGACAAACTCTCTTCCAATCTAGCAGGAAAAGAATAGGTAATATTAATATTCTTAATTACAAAAAACGCTTCTGAATTAAGTTGGGAGATTTGATTATCTATTAAAAATTGAGTTCGAGCTCTTTCAAAGTACTTTAAGTAATTAGCATGATAGACAAACCCTTGAAAATCAGTGTCTTCAACAAAAACTTTTAAATTAAAGTCATTGCACTTCATCTTGTTGATTATGAAAATCTATATCTTTTTGAAATTTAAGTTTCAAAAGTTCTATAAAATCATCAAATGAAATGTCAATAAGTATTCCTGTTCCTGTGAGTTCATCTGAAAGACTTTCGCCGAGTAATCTTACTTTGATTGGCTTACGATTGAATTTATATATAAGTGCGGGTAAACCACTAGGTCCCGAAGAGGCAATTACTTGATCCCACCATTCATCAAGAGGATCGCTTCCTGGTCCATATCTTTTACATTCAATGCACCATCTACCCATTTTTAAATCAGGAAGCTCCTTTGTCCTTGTTTGCTCTAAAATTCTTTTTACTGGGTTCGTGAGACTAAGTTTTTCCTGAAGTAAATTACCAATTTCTCTCTCAAAATTAGCCCCCTTCGTTCTTGAGTTGATTGCCAAATTAAACTCCTAATTCCAACTCATCTGAAAATTCAGCATTTGTGTGAACTTCTTGTACGTCGTCTATATCATCCATGAAGTCTAGTATCTTGATCACTTTTTCAGAGGTCTCTGTATCTAGCGGTATGGTTGTTTCTGCTTTCATTGAAAGTTCTGCATTTATAACTTCGTACCCATTTGACTTAACTTTTTCGACAAGATCACTAAATATATTTGCTGAACATGAGATTATGAACTGATCGTCGGTATTTTCTATATCATCTGCACCTTCCTCGATAGCAAAATCAAAGAGTTCATCTTCATTGGCTTGAGAGGAAATAAAAATATAACCTATCTTGTTAAAAAGATAGGCTACTGATCCATCTGTTCCAAGGTTTCCCCCAAATTTGGTAAATGCATGCCTTACATCAGCTACTGTCCTATTCCTATTATCTGTCATGGTCTCAACTAGAATAGCTACTCCATTAGGTCCATATCCCTCATATGTTACTTCTTCAAGATTAGCAGAATCTCCAGTACCAGAGCCTCTTTGAATTGCACGATTAATTGTATCTTTGGGCATATTTTCACTGGTAGCTTTATCCAAAGCTAATCTCAATCTTGGATTATCTGCAGGGTCTGGTCCTCCTTTTGCAGCAACAGTGATTTCACGAATTAATTTAGTATAAATCTTGCCTCTTTTAGCATCCTGTCTAGCTTTTCGATGCTTGATATTTGCCCACTTAGAATGACCTGCCACGGTTTACTCCTTTTTAGCCAAAGGCTTTATGGCTAATTCTTTCAATTGTTCTGCTGAAATAGCTCCTGGAGCATCAGTAAGCATACAAGTTGCAGTTTGAGTTTTAGGGAACGCAATAACATCTCTGATGTTGGTGGTTCCAGTTAACAACATGACTATTCTATCAAGGCCAAATGCTATTCCACCATGAGGCGGGCATCCTGACTCCAATGCATCGATTAAGAATCCAAATTTTTGTTTCGCTTCGTCTTTTGAAATGTTTAATATTTCAAAAATTGCGCTTTGCATCTTACTTGAATATACCCTTAGTGATCCTCCACCTATTTCATAGCCATTTAATACTATGTCGTAAGCATAGGCATGCGCCTTTTCAGGATCCACAATAAGTTCCTGAACATTACACTTAGGGAGTGTGAAAGGATGATGTAATGAAGTTAGATTACCATCCTTATTTCTTTCGAACATTGGAAAATCCTTTACCCACAATGGAGCCCATTTTGAGGAGTATAAATCTAGGTCCTGACCCAGCTCTTTTATTAATGAGCTCATAGAAAGATTAACTACATCTTTTGGGCCGGCACCGAAGAAAATTAAATCTCCAGCTTCAGACTTAACTGTATCAACAATATTTGTGATCGCCTTATCTGATAAAAACTTCAATATGGGTGACTGCATGTCGTCAATTTTCTTAGAATTAACTTTGATGTAAGCCAATCCCTTAGCGCCCAATTTAGAAACAAACTTTGTGTAGTTATCTATTTGAGCTCTTGACAATGAAGCACCATTTGGAACATTTAATGCAACAATTCGCGATCCTTTGTCTTTAGCTGGGTCAGCAAAGACTTTAAATTCTTCATTCACTACAATTTCAGCTATATTAATAAGCTTCAATGGAATCCTAAGATCAGGTTTGTCACAACCATAAAGCTCCATGCTCTTTTCATAAGTCATTGAAGGAATTTCAGCTTCTTGATAATCTGTAAATTGACCAAGAAGGAGATTGATAAGATCTGAAGATAGTTCAATAATTTCATCTTCACTGATAAATGAAGCTTCAATATCAATTTGAGTAAATTCGGGTTGTCTATCCGCTCTAAGGTCTTCATCCCTAAAACATCTTGCTATTTGATAATATTTATCAAGACCACCCATCATCAATAGTTGCTTAAACAACTGTGGTGATTGAGGAAGAGCATAAAAAGATCCATGATTGACTCGACTAGGGACAACATAATCTCTTGCTCCCTCGGGTGTAGCCTTTGTTAATATTGGAGTTTCAATCTCATTAAAATTTTGATCTTCAAGGAACCGCCTAATTGAAGATGAAATTTTTGAACGCGACAATATTCGTGTATTTATTTCTGGCCTTCTTAGATCAAGGACCCTATTTTTAAGCCTTACCTCCTCTCCAACTTCCTGATAATCATCCAGAGGGAATACTGGAGTCTTTGCTTCACTTAGAATTTCTAGTGAGCTGGCAATAACTTCAACTTCACCAGTATGCATATTTGGATTGATAGTTTCTGGGGATCTTTTCTTAACATTACCTAAAACTTTTAGTACATATTCATTTCTGCACTTCTCTGCTGCTTTGAATGCAAATTCTTCAGTTGGATTAACTACAACTTGAACAATGCCTTTTATATCTCGAAGATCGATGAAAATTACTCCCCCATGATCCCTTCTTTTGTGAACCCAACCTGATATTTCAACATCAGTTTCTTCTAATGTTGAATCAATATGACCGCAGTAGTGAGTTCTCATTTTAATTTGCCTTTTTAGATTTAGAGGGTAACGTTTTAGTGTCTTTTTTTGTTTCCTTTGGAGCAGAGTCTTTTTTATTCTCAGTACCTGATTCTACTATATTCTTTTTATTACCTGTTTTAAAATCAGTTTCATACCAACCAGAGCCTTTTAATCTAAATGAAGGAGCTGATATAAGCTTTGAAACTGACTTTTTATTGCACTTAGGACATACCTTAATTGGTTCTTCGCTTATTTTCTGAATCTTTTCAAATTCATGTGAACAATTTGAACATTTATATTCATAAATCGGCATATGTCCCTCAAAAAATTATAGAATTATAAACTAAATATTATTTGTTACTAAAAATGTTAGCATCCAAAACTTTCATACCTAAAATTAAAGATATACCTCAAGATGCTGAAATAATTAGTCATCAACTCATGCTCCGGTCTGGCATGATTCGTAAAGTCGCCTCAGGTATATACAACTGGCTGCCACTTGGTCTTATTGTCCTCAAAAAAATTGAAAATGTTGTGAGAGAAGAGCTAAATAATATTGGTGCCCAAGAAATTTTTATGCCGATGGTACAGCCAAAAGAGCTTTGGGACGAATCAAATAGATGGGGTAAATTTGGACCTGAGCTTCTAAGAATTAAAGATAGGCATGATAGAGATTTTTGTTTAGGGCCTACACATGAGGAAGTAATTACAGACTTAGTCAAAAACAACATCAATAGTTATAAATCCTTACCCCTAACACTTTATCAAATTCAAACAAAATTTAGAGATGAAATAAGGCCTCGTTATGGAGTAATGAGAGGAAGAGAATTCTTGATGAAGGATGCCTATAGCTTTCATATGAATGCAGAATGCTTAAATCAAACATATCAAGACTTTAGAGCTGCTTATAAAAAAATACTTAAACGTTTAGAGCTTGAGTTCAAGGTTGTAAAAGCAGATTCCGGTGCAATCGGTGGAGATAAGTCGGAAGAATTTCATGTGTTAGCTGAAAATGGTGAAGATGTATTAGCTGTTTCAGATAGTTCAGAAATTGCAATTAACTCGGAACTTCTTCTTGAGAAAGATCAAGATCCATCCTCATTAGTGGGCGAAGAATTTCCCGAAGGTGGGAAAATTCAACTAATTAAAGGTATTGAGGTTGGACATATCTTCCAATTAGGTCAGGTATATTCACAGTCAATGAAATTGAGCCTTCAGGATGCGAACTCAAATGAGGTTAATCCATATATGGGCTGCTATGGAATTGGAATTTCAAGAATTGTTGCAGCGTCAATAGAACAGAATAATGATGAGTTTGGTATCGCATGGCCAAAGGGTCTGGCACCAATCCAAATAAATGTTATTGATCTTACAGATAACTTAGATGGATCAGCGATTAAGTTTTACAATGAAATTGAAAAAAGTAATTTTCGAGTAATGTTAGATGATAGGGATGAGCGATTTGGAAAAAAGATTAAAGACTCAGAACTAATTGGAATTCCGCTCAATATCATAATAGGTAAATCTCTAAAAAATGATGGCCTCATTGAGGTATGCCCTAGAAGAGGAACTAAGGACCTCATTAAGCCTGAAGAATTAAACGGGTATATAGCTAAATTTTTTCAAGAATCGTAGCATTTGCAGTTCCGCCACCTTCACAAATTGCTTGCAATCCATACTTAACATCTCTTCTGTGCATTTCATAAATAAGAGTTGTCATAAGCTTGGCACCTGTCGCACCCAAAGGATGTCCTAGTGCCATTGCACCACCATTAACATTAAGCTTTTCTTGATCAGCACCAACTTCAATCTCCCAAGCTAGTGGAACAGGTGCAAAAGCCTCATTAACTTCATATAAACCTATTTCATCAATTTTCATTTTTGCAGCATCTAGAACCTTATGAGTGGCTGGAATAGGTCCGGTAAGCATGTAAATTGGATCATCTCCTACAACACTAATTGCTTTTACTTTAACCATAGGATCTGCTTTTACTTTTTTAAGCCCAGCATCATTGCATACCAAAACTGCAGCAGCACCATCAGTAATTTGACTTGCATTTCCAGCAGTAATCACACCATCTTCAGTTATTGGATTTAACCCTGATAATGCTTCAAAACTTGCATCAAATCTTATACCCTCATCATGAAGTAACATTTCATTATTATTTTCTGCATTCTTTCCAGCTATGGGCAAGATTTCTTTTTCAAAATACCCGCCCTCAGTAGCAGCAATTGCTTTTTCATGACTTGAGAGGGCAAAGCGATCTAATGTTTCTCTTGAAAGATTCCATTTTTTTGCAACTAACTCTGCACCAGTGAATTGAGAAAAGAATACTCCTGGATAATTCTCTTTAATGCCATCAGAATCAAAAGGAAGTCCGTGACCTGCCTCATAACCATCTTTAATACTTGCTCCAATTGGAACTATAGACATAACTTCAACGCCACCACCAACAACAACATCTTGTGTCCCAGACATTACTGCTTGTATTGCGAAGTGAATTGCTTGCTGTGATGACCCGCACTGACGGTCAACAGAAGTACCTGGAACTGACTCTGGCAAAGAGGAAGATAAAATTGAATTCCTGGCTACGTTACCTGACTGTGCACCAACTTGATCAACACAGCCAAAAATAACATCATCAATTAATTCTGGTTTAATCCCAGATCTATAAACTAACTCATCTAAAACCTTAGCTCCAAGATCAGCTGGATGCCATGCTGACAAACGACCATTTTTCTTACCCCCAGCTGTCCTGACTGCTGAGACAATGTATGCATTATTTGACATTTCTTTCCTCTACTTAATGAAAGACTATGTTAAACAATTTTAAAGCTTATAAACAAGCTTTATTTTTTAGATTTGTTTTTAGTATTAATGTAAGAATTTCTTATTTCTTTAAGCAGGCTATTTTTAATCTTTGAATTTTCTTTTAAGAAATTACTAGCATTAACCTTTCCTTGTCCTATCTTTTCTCCATTATGGCTATACCAAGCACCTGCTTTTTCAACAAGCCCAAGCTTTTGTCCATATTCAAGAATCTCTCCTTCAACATTTATTCCTTGGCCATACATAATTTGAAATTCAGCTTGCTTAAATGGAGGTGAGACTTTATTTTTTACAACTTTGACTCTTGTTTCGTTACCAATAACCTCATCACCTTCTTTAACAGATCCTATTCTTCTGATATCAAGCCTGACTGAAGAATAAAATTTAAGAGCGTTTCCACCAGTTGTGGTTTCAGGATTACCAAACATGACACCAATCTTCATCCTGATTTGATTAATGAAAATAACCATCGCGTTTGATCGTTGAATATTACCTGTGATCTTTCTTAAAGCCTGAGACATTAAACGAGCCTGTAAGCCAACATGATGATCACCCATCTCTCCTTCAATTTCTGCTCTGGGAGTTAAAGCGGCAACTGAATCTACAACAATAAGATCGACGCTGTTTGATTTAACAAGCATGTCGGTAATCTCTAAAGCTTGCTCTCCAGTGTCGGGTTGGGATAATAGTAATTCATCAACATTAACACCTAATTTTTCAGCATAAGATGGATCAAGTGCATGCTCTGCATCTATAAATGCTGCAGTACCACCCTCTTTTTGACATTCAGCAATGGCCTGAAGTGTGAGGGTTGTTTTACCAGAAGACTCAGGACCAAAAATCTCTATAACTCTACCCTTAGGAAGTCCACCAATTCCAAGGGCTATATCTAAGCCAAGAGAACCAGTTGATACTGATGGTATATCAGTATTTTCCCTATCTCCCATTTTCATAACAGCGCCTTTACCAAACTGCTTTTCTATTTGAGACAAGGCTTCATTTAAATTTTTGGTTTTATCTGACATGATTTTCTCCGTTTACTGTATATTTATACAGTATATAAAAAAATAAAGAAAAGTAAATAAAAAAAATTAATACTGACTTGATTATAAGAGGTTGTTAGAATTCTTTTCATGGCTTTTATAGTTACTGAATCATGCATTAAATGTAAACATACAGACTGTGTCGAGGTATGTCCTGTTGACTGTTTTTATGAAGGTCCAAACTTTCTTGTTATACATCCTGATGAATGTATCGATTGTGCTTTATGTGAGCCCGAATGTCCTGTTGATGCAATCTTCTCAGAAGATGAGCTTCCGGATGATCAAATCGAATTTATTGAGATTAATGCCGAATTATCTGAAGTTTGGCCAAATATTACCGAACAAAAGGCCCCACTCCCTGAATGCGAGGAGTTTGAAGAGGTAAAAGAAAAAAAACATCTTTTAGAAAGATAACTACAAAAATTTATAGTCTTTGGTCGAAATAGACGAATCGCCTTTACGAAGTTGAAATTTAAGCATGGAGACTGAACTCTCTGACTTACCCACACTTGCAATAGGTTGATTTGATGTCACGGTATCCCCTTTGGACACTAATGATTTATTCAAGTGCGCATAAACACTTAATATGCCCTTTGGATGCTTAATGATTATCATGTTTCCATAGCCGGGAATATCAGGGCCCGAAATAATAACTTCGCCTGCATCTGCAGAAAATACTGTGGTCCCTTCAGATGCATAAAAAGTAATCCAATTCCTTGCCTCCTCCTTATATATATTTAGATTGACAGGTTTGTTAACAAATTTGATTTTTGTAGAGGGATCTTGAGTTTTGTGATCAGGTAGTTTTAATAATTGATTGGGAAAGATTTTATAGGGACTCTTCAGGTTGTTGATTTCAATCAAATTAAAAATATCTATGTTAAGTTTTCTTGATATTGAATAAAGATTTTCACCCTTTTTTACTAGATAAATTTCTTTAGACTCAGTGAATGTTTTTTCATAAAAATTACTAATGGTTGAACATGAGCTAATTATCAAAACTATTAGTAAAATCTTTACCACAAAAAAATTCCAGAAATAAAAATTAAGCCTGCAAAAAAAGTATCCATAGCTAGACTGTTTTGTTCATAAATTTTTTTAATTAGCTTTGGCATTAAAATTAATGAGGCAGCACAACCCAAACCAAATACTAGTAAATTTAAGACCTCGAATGTTGCTATAGATGAAATCACTGTCTCATACAAACCAATACTTAATAAAATTGCACTTCCTGATATTCCTGGAATTATAAAAAAAGTAAATGCTATAAAGCCTCCTATAAAAAGAAAAAATATAAATTCCTCAAAATTCACAGAAAAAAGAGATAAGAGGTAGCCAATCAAGCCTCCAGCAATTACAAATAACAATCTTTGAAGGGATCTTTCAGAAACAGGATGAAACAAGAATATTCTTAAGGACACTAAAACCATAATTACAGACAAAATTTTAAAAAACTCAGAAGAATGACTTTCGATCAGATAGTGAATAAGATTTGAAAATAATAAGATTGCTGCAATCATCGAGAACATAAGAAATACCATTAATGAAATCTGAAGATCATTTACAAAATATTCTTTTGAAAATATTTTTTTTGATAACTTAATATTTGAAAGGATAGATATTAAGTTTTTGTAAATTCCAAAGAGCAATGCAATGGTAGCTCCAGAGATACCGGGAATTAACTCCGCAAGACCCATGCAAAATCCAGCCAATGAGTACCTTAATCTATTTTTCATTTTTAAAATTAATCACCATTTCTGCTGATTCCTCCAAGCATTGGAACAAAAGCTACATCTTCCACTTCAAATTTTTCATATGAATTTTTATTTTGTTTTTCAATGCAAATGAGTTTCTGCATATCTTTAAAGCCTACTGGTAAAATTAGTCTTGCATCTTTTTTTAATAGCTTGATAAGATCTTCGGGTATTTCTGGTGGTGCTGCTGCACATATTATTCCATCAACGTTTTTTAGACCATCAAACACATAACCATCTCCATTTATAATTGAGACATTTTTTATTCCTAAATTTAAAAGAGTTGATCTGCTTTTTGAAACTAGTGGCTTTATTCTCTCAATACCAATTACTTCTTCTGCAAAAAATGAAAGTATTGCACTTTGGTAGCCTGAACCAGAACCAATATCAATTATCTTTTTAAAAATTTTTCCCCTTCCGCTGGCTTTTTCAATCAACAATTCGGTCATTCTTGCGACAATATAAGGTTGAGAAATTGTTTGCTTATACCCAATAGTTAAAGATCTATTTTCATATGCTCTTGACCAAAAGGCCTCATCAAGAAATTGATGACGAGCAATCTGACTCATTGCATCCAAAACTCTAAAATCTTTGATTCCCATCTCTAGAAGCATTTCAACCATTTGCTCCCTTACTCGCTTAAATGTAAATCCAGATTTAGCTTCCATGACTTATTTCTCTACCCAAAAAATCGTTAGCACTGCTAATGTCATAGTTAAGAATTGAAACAGATACATACCCATTTTCAATGGCTTGCATATCTGTATCAGATTGACCGTCGATAAAATCTCCTGAAGCACTGAAAGTAAAGCTCAGTTGATCCTTTTTACTTATTATATTTGGAGCTTCCGGGGCCCCTCTTTTAGCAAGCTTTGTATAGAGCTCACCTTTGTAATCTTGTTTCAAAATATCTGGAAAGTTGATGTTTATTAATGAATTCTGCTGAAGTGAAATTGATCTAAATTTCTGAATAAGCTCAAATGCTTTATCAGCAATAAAACTAATATCTCTAGGTGAAAATGAACAAACCGATATCGCAACAGGAGCATGTTTTAAATTAATGCCAGCTATAGCTGCGCCGACAGTACCAGAATAAAAGACATCGGTTCCTAAATTTGCTCCCAAATTAATTCCAGAGACAACTTGCTCAATGTTATTTTCGTTCATTCCATGAAGACCAAAATAAGAGCAATCTGCAGGAGTGCCTGTGACCACAAACTCCTTTAAATTTAATTGCTTAACTTTTACTTCTTTTCGAAGGCTTATTGCAGCACTCATGCCACTACAATTATGTTTTGGCGATCTAGGGTCTTTGTAGACGCTAACAGCGCCTGAATACCAATTGCTTCAAAGCCATCATCATTTGTCACTAAAATGCTCATTTAATTTTTAAGTGTAGCTAAAGCATAGACAGCTAAGCCATTTTCCTCTCCGATCTCACCCATCCCTTCAGTTGTGGTAGCTTTTAAGCTTATACGATCCGTAGAAATGTCTAAGATTGATGATAACGACAATTCCATTTCGCTTATGTAACTGGATAAATTTGGCTTTTGAGCCACAATTGTTACATCGATATTATTTAGTTTAAGTTGTTTTTTTGAAATCAGACTCATCGTCTTTTTAATAATTTTTTTGCTATCTAAATTTAAGTTTTCAGGACTCTTATCTGAAAAATAATGGCCTATATCCCTGAATCCTCCAGCTCCTAATATCGCGTCAGCTAATGCATGCAAAATAATATCTCCATCAGAATGAGCGATAATCTGATAATCAGAAGGTATTTCTACTCCTGCCAATTTAAGAATTGAATTCTCTTTAATAGCATACCTATGAAAGTCTATACCTCTTCCAACGAATACATCATGTGCTGATAAAGAATATAGATCATCGGGTGTGGTTATTTTGATGTTTTTAGGCAAGCCTTTAGAAAAAGAAATCTTAAAACCTGCATTCTCAACTGCCTGAGATTCATCAGAATATTCCAAGCCCTCTTTGTCAGCAATCGTCAGTGATTCATGAAGTACTTTTGCATTAAATATTTGAGGAGTTTGAACTTGAACAAAACTTTTTCTATCGATTGGTTTAAATTCGTTTGAACTATCTCTTATGGAGTCATTAAATTCCAGCGCTGGGATTAACCCATCACCATTGCTT
>CACMYW010000009.1:0-31930 GCA_902617955.1 uncultured SAR86 cluster bacterium | reverse complement strand
ATTTGAAAATAGGGAAAATCTCATCCAAGCAACTCAAAAGCTTTTAAAACTAAAGCTTATTGGATCTATCGATTCTGCAACTGGGAAAAAAGACAATGTTTATAAATTGAAGCTTCCTGGGAAATCTCCAGCTGGGTTAAAAAAGCAGATGGATTCTAACTGGCAACCCAATCAAGAAGTTTACGAAGTATTATTAATGGGTGGAATATCAAAAGAATTTAGTGCTAACAGGCTTCAAGAATTTAAAATTTACTGGGGTGAAAAAGGCTTGCTTAAAGATAATTGGAATTCAATCTTTGTTGATTTTGTAAGAAGAGAATGGGTAAAGGAAAAATCACCAAATAAGGGCGCTCCAACCCAGATGCATCGAAATTGGCAGCCAAGCAGTGATGCGTATGAGGTTCTTGAGTTAGCTAATATCCCAAAAAATGTTTCACAATCATATATATTAGAGTTTGTACTTTTTTGGGAAGAAGATGGGGTAGCTCTAAAATCATGGAATTCAAAGTTTGTAGACTTCGTAAAAAGAAAAGAAATAGTTAGTACAATAAATAATGAAGAAAATAAAAGATCTGATAACAAAGAAGAAGGCCATAGAGAATCTTCAGAGCAGACAAAAGACTTATCGTGGTCAAAAGATCTCGAGCTCTAAAAAGAAACTTATAATTCAATTCATTGAGGACTTATTTTATAAGTTTGAAGTCGCCTATCATTATCAGTTCTTTAAAATTTACTCATCCAATGAAAAAATAATTACTGCGAAACGACTCTGGGCTAGTACATTAAAAAACTTTTCAATTCATCAGCTTAACCAAGCTAGTGCTTTTATTATTAGCAATAATGAGTTCATTCCCACTCTAAATGAATTTGTAAAAGCAGTAAGAAAGCAGCCATACTCAGATAGCATTCCGAGTGCTGATGAAGCATTTTTGGAAGCTCAAAAATCTTATTCTCCAAGAAAAAAATATAATTGGTCACATCCGATAGTTTATTTCGCTGGATGCAAAACTGGATGGAGTACTCTGAATGACTCCAATCAATACAATGCAATCAACCAATTTAGAAAAAATTATGCAGAATTACTAATCAAACTTGAAGAGGGCTTGGATTTGTCAATTGATCATAGTGAGACTGAAGAATTTGAATCAAAAAAGTTTGATTCCAGTTTATTCAAAGAACTCAGAAAAAAATATGATCTTTGAGGCAAAAACATACAATTTGGAGTGATTACACTATAATACACACCCTTTTAAACAGGAGATTTGGACCTATATATTAGTGTAGGTTTTAAAATATAAAGATTATGTCTAAAAACGTCAGGATGGCTTTACTAATTTTGCTACCAGTATCTTTCTGGTTTGCAACTGGCGTGCTTGAAGAAGAAAAAATGGAGCCATCAATGGCTCAGAAAACACTATCCTCAGTTGTAATTAATGAAAGTATTGCAGAAATGATTTCTCCGATCATAAGCGTAAACTCTGTTGCTGTAAGTGAAAAAAGAGTTGCGGTTAAGGCAAAAACTTCAGGTGAAGTTGTTGCAACTGGTGTAAGGCAAGGTGAATGGGTCAAAAAAGATGCTCTTCTGTGTAGGCTTGGCATAGTTGAACTTAATCGAACAGAAGTAAAAGCTCCATTTGATGGTTATGTAGAAAATATTGTTAAGCCAGGTAACTTTATTCAAAGAGGAGAAATCTGTGCAACCATAATTGAGCTCAGTCCTATAACATTTGTTGCTGAGGTTCCTGAGGCTAAAATCAAACATATCTTTGAAGGTCTTCAGGTCAAAATTGATTTAATTACTGATGAAACTATCTCATCTAATCTCACATTTGTATCTAAAAGTGCATCTCCCGCTACAAGAACCTTTAGAGTTGAAGCAGAGTTTGAGAATGTAACTGGTGCTGTAAGAGATGGTATCACTGGCACAATGCACATTAGCACTCAACCTATTTTGGCCCATAAAATTACAGCTTCCGTTTTATTGCTTACCGATGAGGGCAATATTGGTGTAAGGACTGTTAATTCAGACAGCAAAGTTGAGTTTCATTCAATAAAAATTATTAAAGATACAGCCGACGGTCTTTGGGTAAGTGGTATACCTCAGTTTTCAAATCTCATAGTTCAAGGACAAGGGTTTGTTGAAAATGGTCAAACAGTAGCTGTTACCAATCTGGCTAGTCTATGAATAAAATAGTTGATTTTGCTCTTTCGAAAGGAAAGACAACATTAACTATTGCCTTGCTAGTTTTAATTGCTGGAAGTTATTCTCGTACAATCATTCCCGTTGCTGCAGACCCGAGTATCCAGCTTCCATTGGTAAGCGTTTCTGTTTTTCTTGATGGAGCCTCTCCAAATGATGCATCTAGATTAATAGCAAAGCCATTAGAAAATAGACTTAGGAGTGTGCCTGGCATTGAAGAAATATCTTCCAGTAGTACTTTAGGATTTGCAAGATTGGTTGCCGAGTTCGAAGTAGGACATGACATTGATGCTGCACTGGTAGATATCAAGCAGGCAGTAGAAGAAGTTAAATACAAGCTTCCACTCGAGGCAGAGGATCCACAAATAAGAGAATATTCGTTTGCAACATTTCCTGTCATGAATCTCAGCTTGATAGGAAATGGGCCATTGAGACAAAAGGTATTTTTTGCAAAAGAGCTTCAGGATCAACTCGAAGGCATCGATGAAGTTCTAAGTATTGATATAAGTGGTGCTCCAGATGAAGTTCTTGAGGCAATTATTGATAAATCAAAGTTGGAAACTTATGGAATTACATTAAGAGATCTATATTTAGCTGTTTCTAATAATAATGTAATTATTCCTGGTGGTGCTCAAGATACCGGTGATGGCCGTTTTAACATTGAAGTTCCTGGAGTTTTTGAAACTGCTCAAGATGTTTACAGTATTCCAGTCAAAGTCACGCCCTCAGCAGTTGTGACCCTTGGAGATCTTGGTGAAATAAGAAGAACTTTTAAAGACTACTCATCATATTCAAAAGTTAATGGTAAGGATGCAGTTACGCTTGAAGTAAAACTTAGAGAGGGTGCTAATGCTATAGATGCCAAACGGGCAATCATGTCGAACATATCTGAGTTCGAACCTTACCTACCGGAAAATATTGAAATTGTTAAAACTGATGACGAAACCATTTGGGCTGAAAAAATGATTACTGAACTTCAGGGAAACATTGTTACTGCAATCTTCCTGGTGATGATATTGGTAGTTGCAAGTATGGGTATTAGAGTAGGCATGCTGGTTGGTCTCTCCATACCATTTTGTTTTCTTTTAACTTTTATTGTTTTAAATATTGCAAATATTGAATTTAACTTCCTTGTAATGATGGGATTGTTATTAGGGCTTGGAATGCTTATAGATGGCTCTATTGTTGTTACTGAATATGCTGATAGAAAAATATCTGAGGGTGTTCAAAGAATTGAAGCCTATAGACTAGCTTCAAAAAGGATGTTCTATCCAATACTATCTTCAACTGCAACAACTATTGCTGCCTTTACTCCTCTTATCTTCTGGCCAGGATTCACAGGTCAATTTATGCGATTTTTGCCAATTGCTGTTTTTATAGTTCTTTCAGCCTCATTAGTCTATGCAATGATAGTTGTACCAGTTCTCGGGGCTGTCTTTGGTCAAAGAAGATCTTCATTAAAATCAGGAGAATCTGAAAAGACTGGAGAAGTTGTTTTTGACCGAATTTCATCTTTCTACAGCAAGTGGGTAAAAGTTTTTGCAAAAAATCCCTTTGAAACAATATTAAGCGTCTTTTTTCTCTTATCAATCATAATTATTTCATATGATCGTTTTGGAAAGGGCACAGTTTATTTCCCTTATGTTGATCCAGTCGCTGCAGAAGTATCAATAAGAGCTAGAGGCAATTTTTCAGCCACTGAATCAAAAGAAATTGTTGAGCAGGTTGAAGGGAGGTTGCTTCAAATTCAAGAAATTAAAAGTTTGTATCTTCGAACAGGCTCTGAGTGGTTTAACTCAGGAGGTGATGTTGTTGGACGCGGTTTCTTTGAGGTTGAAGAAATTAATTCAAAGGGACTAACCGGTCAACAAGTAATTGACCAAGCAAAACAAGCTGTAGCGAATATCCCAGGCATTATTGTTGAAATAAGTGAGCAAGAAGGTGGGCCTGCATTTGAAAATCCTATTGAAATTGGTATTTTTGGAAACACTGAAAATGAGGTTGTCAGAGTAACCCGAATGGTTGAAGATTATGCAAAAAATGGAGTTACTGGCTTAGCAAATGTTAGTTCAACCCTTCCTCATCCTCAAATAGAATGGAAGATTGATGTAGACAAACAAAAAGCTGCCCAACTTGGAGTCAATATCTCAGATGTCGGTGCTATTGTGCAGATGCTTACAAACGGTTTTAAAGCAGGTGAATATAGACCTGACGATTCAAGAGATGAAGTTGAAATTAGGGTTAGGTTTAAACGTGATGAAAGATCTTTGACCGGCATTGATGATCTAAAGGTTCCCTCCTCAAGAGGACAAATACCCATCAGTTCTTTTATCAAAATTATTCCAAAAGAAAACAGACAGTCCGTTGTAAGAAGAAATGGTAAATTTTTCCATGAAATCGGAGCTGCTGGATCAGATAAAGATATTTTGATTGACGAGAAAGTAAAAGAGTTAAGGTTATGGGTGAACCAACAAGAATTTCCTGAGGGAATTTTCATTCAATTCAGGGGGCAGCAAGAAGAAACTGAGGAAGTAAATAGTTTTTTGAGTGTTGCAGGCATTACGGCTATATTTCTAATGCTTGTACTGCTACTTACTCAATTTAATAGCTTTTATCAATCAATTCTGATTTTGTCAGCAGTATTTATGTCAGCTACTGGTGTTTTATTGGGCTTGCTAATAACAGGACAGCCCTTCGGGACAACTATGACTGGAATTGGTATTGTTGCTTTAGCTGGCATTGTTGTGAATAACAACATCGTATTAATTGATACATTCAACAGGCTTAGAATCGAGAATCAAAATCTAGCTAGATATGATGTTGTTGTTATGGCTTGCAAACAAAGATTGAGGCCCATTTTGTTAACAACCCTTACGACTATTTTTGGTTTACTTCCACTTGCAGCGGGAGTAAGTTTAGATATTGTTGCTAGATCAATTGAATTAGGGAGTCGAGTTGTTGATTGGTGGCAACTTTTAGCTCAATCGATAGTTTTCGGATTAGGTTTCAGTACAATTCTAACTCTTATTTTTACGCCAGCTGCATTAATGGTTCCTGAATCAGTTAAAAATTATTTTAGTAAAAATATAGCAGTCGAGACTTCTTAATAATTAATATAAAACTCAGTTAAAATATTTATATGACTAAAAAAAACCTTAACTTTGAAAATTCTTTAGCAAAGCTAGAGGGCATTGTTGATGCCCTAGAAGATAATGATGTTAGCCTTGAAGAAAGTGTTAAAAAATTTGAGGAAGGTATCAAGCTTGTAAAAGACTGTCAAAAACAACTCAAAGAAGCTGAGCTAAAAGTTAATAAGCTTATGGGTGATGGTGAAATTTTAGATCAAGAGAATTAAGACATGATTGATGAATACCTCGCTGATGTGCGAGAAAGTGTTAATCAACAATTTTTAAATATCATTAAGAGCGATTCTCAAGTTTCTAAAGCAATGCTTCACACCGTTCTAGCTCCAAGCAAATGCATTAGAGCAGGAATTGTAAAAGCTGCTGCAGAACTAGAAGGCATCCTTCACAAAGAATCTGTTAATAATTTGGAGACTGCAGTTGAAGCGATGCATTCATATTCGCTGATTCATGATGATTTACCAGCTATGGATGATGACGATATTAGAAGAGGTCAAGATTCTAATCATATTGCTTATGGAGAAGCGACTGCAATACTTGCAGGAGATGCTTTGCATACCTTAGCTTATGAAATTGTTGTTAACGATCCCTACTTATCTGTTGACCATAAAGTTAACATTGTTAAGTCACTTTCAGATGCTTGTGGTTTTAATGGCATGATTCTTGGTCAGCAATTAGATCTAGAGTCCGAAGGATCAGATTTTGGAGATATAAATAAAATCCATGCTTTAAAAACTGGCAGATTAATTAGTGCGTCGCTTGCACTTCCAATCACAAATTCAAAACTTAGAATGAAACTAAAGACTATAGGAGAGGATATCGGCTTAGCATTTCAAATCATGGATGATGTTTTAGAAAGCTCTCACTCAACAGCTACCCTTGGAAAAGATGCAGGGTCTGATATTAAAAATAAAAAACTAACTTATGTCTCAATTTATGGATTGGAGTCTGCAATAAAAACTGCTGAAGAATTGATTGATCAATCAAAAAGTAAAATTATTGGTCTTGATGGTAGTTTTAACAAAAACAGGCTGATTGAGATTTGTGATTTTATTATTAGTAGAGATAAGTAGCTATGAAATTCTATAATGAAATACCTGACTCTCGCCCTAATACACCTTTGCTTGATGAAATTAATTCACCCAAAGATTTAAAACCTTTAACCCTTGAGCAACTAAAGAATTTAGCTGATGAGTTAAGAGCATTTTTGCTCTATCAAGTTGGTCAAACGGGCGGCCATTTGGGTGGTGGTTTGGGTGTTGTTGAGTTAACAGTTGTTCTGCACTATTTATTTAACACTCCTGAGGATAATTTAATATGGGATGTTGGCCACCAATCCTATCCCCATAAAATTCTTACGGGCCGAAAAGATAGACTTAAAACTATCAGAGCAAAAGGAGGCCTAGCGCCCTTTCCTTCAAGAAATGAAAGTAAATATGATGCTTTTGGCACCGGACATTCAAGTACATCAATAAGTGCAGCTTTGGGGATGGCTGTTGCGAATCAAAATAAAAAAACAATAGCTGTCATTGGTGATGGAGCAATGACAGCTGGAATGGCATTTGAGGCAATGAGTCACGCAGGCAGCGTAAAGCCAAACATGCTAATCATCCTTAATGATAATGACATGTCTATCTCGGAAAACGTGGGTGGTTTATCTAATTATTTTTCTAGAATTTGGGCCTCAAAACTTTACAAGGGAATTAGAAAAGGCGGGAAAAGCTTTCTAGAGAACCTCCCTCAAGCTCATCATCTCGCTCGAAAAGTAGAAACACAAGTTAAAAGCATGGTCTCACCTGGCTCTATTTTTGAAGAACTGGGACTAAATTATATTGGTCCTGTGGATGGCCATGATATTGATGAATTACTTAGTGTAATTAAGAACTTAAAAGAATTTGAAGGGCCACAGTTTCTTCACATCATTACAAAAAAAGGTGCGGGACTTGATCCAGCTGAAGCTGATCGAATAGGCTTTCATGCCATAGGAAAAATTAAACCGGTTACAAAAAAACAAACTAGTTCAAGGCCTAAATATCAAGATATATTCAGTGGATGGGTTGTTGATATGGCAACAGAGGATGAAGATTTATACGCAATAACTCCAGCTATGCGAGAAGGTTCTGGCTTAGTTGAATTTAGCAGAAAATTTCCTGAAAGATACTTTGATGTTGCTATAGCTGAACAACATGCTGTTACATTTGCAGCTGGTTTAGCTGTGGAAAACAAGAAACCAGTTGTTGCGATTTATTCAACTTTCCTGCAAAGGGCTTATGATCAATTGATTCATGATGTAGCACTTCAAAATCTAGATGTTACCTTTGCAATCGATAGAGCTGGGCTTGTTGGCGAAGATGGGCCAACGCACTCGGGTAACTATGATCTTGCCTACCTTAGGTGTATTCCAAACATGATAATCATGACCCCGTCCAATGAAAATGAAACCAGAAAGTTATTATCAACTGGTTACAAGTATGAGGGTCCTGCAGCAGTTCGCTATCCAAGAGGAACTGGTCCAAATGTTGAAATTGATAAGGATCTTGAGCCAATAGAAATAGGTAAATCGAATCTAGTTATAGATAGAGATTCAGAAATAATAATTCTTAATTTCGGCGCCCTCATGGATATAAGTAAGAACACTACTGAAAAATTAGGTTGTTCTTTGGTTGATATGAGATTTGTTAAGCCCCTAGATACAAACCTTCTTAAAAAAATAAAAGATAAAAAACTAATTATTACCATTGAAGACGGCAGCCGCTATGGTGGAGCTGGATCAGCTGTTCAAGAATGGTATGCGGACAATAATCTTAATGTTGCTATCAAATCATTCGGCATCCCTGATGAATTTATTGAGCATGCCAGCAGAGATGAAATGATAAAGATGGCCTCTCTAAATGAAGATGCTGTATTGGATCAAATTAAAAAGTTAATCTAACTAGAGGATTTAATTCTGCATAAAGCTTTTAGCTTTTTCATGATATAACGTGAGATATAGCTAACATTAGAATGCCTGCAAATAAACCTGCAAGAAGATCATCAATCAAGATTCCTGGTCCGTTTTTAATATTTTTATCGACCCATGAAATTGGCCATGGTTTAACAATGTCAAAAAAACGGAAAAATAAAAAAGCAAAGGTCAGTGAAATAAGATCATGATTGATGAACATGCAAGCTACAAACATTCCTGCAAATTCATCGATAACAATTTCTGAGCTATCTGACTTGGTGTCTTTGTACACTTCAACACAAACCCACCAACTTAAAGCCACTACTAAAAATGCTACAAGAATGATCCAGTCTTGCAAAAAAGTTATGTTAAAGACCAGCAAGACTGTAAATAAGCTGCCCCAAGTCCCTGGAGCGAATGGTATGGATCCAACTCCAAAGCAGGTCGCAATCACATGAGAAACTTTATTGTAATTTGGGAATCTCATATCAATTTAAAAATGCTTATAACCCCTATTTATTGAAGTTATTTTACCATCTAGAAGTATCCTCTTTGTTTGAATTGATATGCCGACCTCAAACATTTTAAATTTCTTTTTTTTCATCTCTTTTGTAAGAGATTGAATATTTTTTTTAGGTACTGTGAAAATTAATTGATAATCATCTCCACAGTTTAAGCATTGTTTCAGTGATAAGTTTGAGTTGAAAGGTATCGAACTTGAAGATAATTGAAATCCCACATTAGAAGCTTTGCTTAAATGTCCAAGATCTTGAAGAAATCCATCAGAAACATCAATCGCGCTTGAAGAAAACTCTGCAATTGTTTTTCCATAATCAATTAAAGCTTTAGGTTTTAAATAGGCAGATGAGACATTATTTTTTCTTTTAAATTTTTTAAAGTTCTGCATCCCTAATAAACCACTGCCTAGTTGACCTGATAAGAAAACTATGTCGCCAACACTACAATTATTTCTAAGCAATATTTTTGAATGCTGCTTTCCAATGACTGTTACAGATATCTGATATTGCCCTCTTACAAGATCGCCACCAGTTAGTCCAACCTTGTAATCATTTGAAAAATCATTAAGTCCTTTTTTAAACGATGAAAAAAATTTGTGATTATTCTCTCTAGTGGAAAGTGAAAGCTGGAAAGCTAGTGGGTGAGAACCCATAGCTGCTAGATCGCTTAATGCTGTAACACATGCTCTGTAGGCTGCATACTCAGGCTTAATTCCTTTTGGAAAATGAACTCCTTCCAAAGATGTATCAGTTGAAACAATAAGATTATTAGATAAAGAAATTACGGAGGCATCATCCCCGACGCCCTTTAAAACTTTATTTTTTTTATTAAAAGAAGTACCTATGTTAGATAGGTACTTCTCAATAATCTTAAATTCAGAAATGGCTTTTAACTTGGGTATCTTTCGAATAGACCGCTGGCACCCATACCACCGCCTACACACATGGTAACTACACCAAACTGCTTATCTTGACGATTAAGCTCTCGTACCATGTGGCCAACTTGTCTTGAACCCGTCATGCCAAATGGATGACCAATAGAGATTGAGCCACCATTAACATTAAGCTTATCCATTGGAATACCTAACTTATCTCTACAATAAACAACCTGTACCGCAAAAGCTTCATTTAATTCCCATAGATCAATATCATCAATGTTTAAGTCATAGTTTTTGAGTAATTTTGGTACTGAAAAAACTGGTCCGATACCCATTTCATCTGGCTCGCAACCCATGGTAGTGAAACCTCTAAAATAAGCTAAAGGCTTTAAACCTAATTCAAGTGCTTTTTCTTCGCTCATCACTAAGGTAACTGAAGCGCCATCAGATAATTGAGATGAGTTCCCAGCAGTGACTGATCCATTTTCTGGATCAAAGACAGGTTTTAGGGATGATAAGCCCTCTAGCGTGGTATCTGGTCTGTTGCATTCATCTTTATCAACTGTGTAGTCAACTTCTTTTGAGTCGCCTGTCTCTTTGTTAACGAGGAGCATTTTGGTTTCCATCGGTATGATCTCATCATCATATAAACCTAACTCTTGAGCATTGGCAGTCCTCTTTTGGCTCTCGAGAGCATATTCGTCTTGAGATTCTCTTGAAACGTCATACCTCTTAGCAACCGTTTCAGCTGTAATGCCCATTGGGTGATAAATACCCGGGCTTTGTTCCGCAAGTTTTTCATTCACAAACCCTTCCATGTTTTGCTTGCCCTGCAACATAGAAATTTGCTCTACGCCACCTGCAATAACAGTGTCATAGCATCCAGCCATAACTTGGCTTGCAGCCATAGAAACAGTTTGAAGTCCTGAAGAACAATACCTATTTACGGTCGTACCGCCAACAGTCACTGGTAGATCGGAGAGCACAGCTGCATTTCTTCCTATATTGTGACCCATAGGTCCCTCGGGATTACCGCAACCCATAATAACGTCTTCAACCGCCTCACCTGGTAAATTAGGGTTTCTCTCCATTAGGTTATTGATGATATGTGCAAGCATGTCATCCGCCCTTGTGATGTTAAATCCACCTCTGTGTGACTTAGCAAGACCCGTCCTTACGCTATCAACTATTACAGCAGTTTTCATTATTTTCTCCTTAAAAAACTTTTAACTTAGTACCTTAGATTTTGGCATTATATATGTCATTAATTAGCCTCTGCAAATTTAAACCAGCTAATTTTATTCCTTCTTATCAATTGTTAGATCTTTATACCATTTAGGAACAATATCAATTTTATATTCTTGAGCTTTTTTAAAAATATAGGGAATGGTAATTGGGCTAAAGGGCAGCACCACCAAAACACCCAGGCCAAGATTTTTAAAATTCTCTGCCAACTGATCATTCGCCCTAGCTAGTTCATCCTCAGTAGCTCTGCCTTCTGCAAACTTAATATAAGTATCTAGCATTTTTTGATTCTCAGCATTTTCTGCTAAGAATAGTTCTTTTAGTTTTACTAGGAATTGTTCTATTTTTTTCATTTAAATAAAAAAGCCCGGTAAACCGGGCTTTAATTAGGTTAGGTTAACTTAGAAATTAACCCCAAAACTTATACCCATAGTCCTTGGATCATTATGGTTACCAAATTTTGCTCCCCCCTGAAGGTTACTTGCTTTGTAAATGGATTGAATTGATCGATCATCATCGATGTTCTTCACCCAAAAACCAATGTAGTAACTTTCATCATTCGGAGTATAGGTAAGCGTTAGATCCGAAAACTCAGTTTCATCAATTTCAAGTCCAGGATTATTGAAAATATCAGCAAACCTTGAATCCATCCAGCTGTACTGATATCCCAAAGTATAAGTACCACCATCGACAACAAAGTCATGCGTTATTCCTAAGTTGTAACTTAATTCTGGAATACCTGGAAGGCTGTTACCACCAATGGGTGTACTAGTTATTGCATCATCAGGACAAAATACTTGGCCAAGCGGATTAAAAGTAGCTACTGTACATGCGTATCCAGCAAACTTATAAACTGGACCTTTATCAGTAAAGCCTACCTGCATTAACCCATTACTTCCTGGGACTATTGAAGCCATCTTGCCGGCATCTGCATCACCCCAAGGCAATACTCCTGCTGGGATTGGGACTCTCATAGTTCCACCTGTAATATTTAGTGGATCGATCTGTGATTGACCGGAACCTACCTCACTTTCAATACTTGTGAAACTGAAATCAACTCTTGTGTTATCAGTTAATAAATAGGTAATTTGACCCTCTAAACCCTCATTGGTTGCATCAAGGTTAGTATTTCTTGAGCCAGCATCGGTAATAGCGGAAACGATTTGATTGGTATGATCACCTGCGTAATAAATTAAACTTGCAAGCATTCTGTCATCTAAGAATGAACCTTTAATTCCAACTTCAAGATATTCAACTTCCTCTTTCTCATAAGCATCAATTATTCCTTTTTCATTAGGGTTAGTACCCCCAGCTTTAACAGCTGTAGTGAAAGAAATAAAAGTCATTATGTCTTCAGATAAATATTGCTGCAGCGCAATTTTGTAAGAAGTATCATCGCTTTCTACAACATTTATCACTTTAGGATAGCGACGGAAGTCCATATGATTAGCACCCGTTGCTCGTGCAGCTTTATAAAACTCTGTACCTGCACCAAGATCACCTAGGTCACTGAATTGGTTATTTGAGACAGTAAATTCATCTTGTCTGAAACCTAAAGTAAGCTTAGTAGCTTCAGAAATATCAATGTAAGTCTCTCCAAAGAGCGCAGTATTACTAATGCGACCATGATCATTACTAAAAAAACCTCTCATAGTTATGGGATTCTCATATTTTGGTAATGCAAACAACCCGCCCAATGCTTGGGCAAAAGCTAACATATCACCAGCTGCAGCATTAGGTAATGCGCCTAATGTAAACGCAGTGTAAAACGGAACACCTCCATAGCCAGTAAAGTCTGCACCCCCTGTAAAGCCAGGTATTACTAGTGAATTGTAGGGATGTTGAGCAAAAGATCCCATCATTTGAATACCAGCACTCTGAACAAGATAGTCGTTTCTGTATGCTGAACCATAGTCATACCAACCAACAACAAAATTAACTGGTCCATCTAGATCAGAGATATAAGTAATCTCTGATTGCGTAACATTTTGATCAACATTAGCAAATTCTAATTGCATAGGTTGAGTTACATACTTCTGCAGTTGTCTTTGACCCATATGGCTTCCTGGAGAAAATCCAAAAGTAGCGTCAAAACCAATTGGAGGTAATCCCAGCGAACCTAGCGTTCCAGGTAAACCAGCAACCCCAACATTGTATTCATTGTCTTGATGATGATAGTAATCTCTCTGATCATAAGAAACTTTAGCTTCTATTGTTCCTGATTCAAGTTCTTTAGAAAGCTTAATTTGACCAAATTGGAACTTCTGATTATGACGAGGATCAATATTGTGATTTACTTCATCAATATCTTTTATTTGATAGGCACCTTGATACATATCATAAGTAGCAGCTGGAATTAAGTTGGCAATTAAATAGAACGCGCCTCCAAAAGCACCTGCAGAGTGAGAGCCTTGACCCATTTTTCCAAGAGTATAAGGGTCACAACCCATAAGTGGGTCTTTATCACAATAGATTTGACCAATATTAAATCTTTTATCTTCACCTTCGTTTACCTGATAGGTAAATTCAAGTAGGGTCGTATCATTGATATCCCAGTCAATTGAAAGTCTGGCGTCCATTTGACTTCTGTCATCAACTTGATTTTTGGTATGAACGTTATAAACCCAGCCATCACGATCATATGATTGCACAGCAATCCTAGTTCTAACGCTATCAGATAGAGGGATGTCTATAGCAGCTTGGAGGTGCGCAAGATCAAAATCTCCTAATCTTACTTTGGCATAGCCTCCGAACTCATTACCAGGACGTTTCGGGATATAGTTGATTAATCCTCCAACAGCATTTCTACCGTTTAAAGTACCTTGCGGTCCTTTTAAAACTTCAACCCTGTCTAAATCTAAAAATCCAGCGTCAGATAAGATGGAGTTTGTAACACTGTGGCCATTAATCGCTGAAACAACTGAATCGACAACCGATGCTCCAACTCCCGGAGGGCCAGATCCTCTAATATTAATGCTGATACCTGAACCTAGCGCTTTAGAATGAATTAAACCTGGTACTTGCTGTGACAAGCTTTGCACATCAAATATTTGTCTTTCTTCAAGAGCTTCAGATGAAAGGGCCTCAATAGATATTGGTAGGTCCTGAGTAGAAGCTTCCTTTTTAGTGGTAGTAACAATAATCTCTTCGATAACTCTTTCTTGCGCAACTATTGGCAAAGCAAAAGAGCATACAAAGACTAAACTTAATAATAATCTTTCCATTAGATTTCCCCCTTAAATGGATTCCTTTGGCTATGATATACCTTATTAAAAGGGTTCAGCAAGTTTTTGCAATATTTATTTATTAAAGTATTTGTATTGTTTTAAAGTAAAAATCAAATGACAAAAAAAGAGAAGGCGAAGCTCATTCTTAACATACTAGCTAAGCAATATCCTGAAACACCGATTCCACTTGATCATGTTGATAATTTTACTTTACTAATTGCAGTTTTATTGTCTGCACAATGCAAGGATGAAAGAGTAAATCAAATTACTCCGATATTATTTGCGCAAGCAGACAATCCACTGATAATGTCAAAACTAACTCAAAAACAAATCTACAATATAATTAAGCCTTGTGGTTTAGGGCCGCAAAAATCGAAAGCTATAAAGGCTTTATCAACAATATTAGTTAGGGAATACAACGGCGAAGTACCTGAAGATATTAAATTATTAGAAAAATTACCAGGCGTTGGGCATAAGACTGCTTCTGTAGTAATGAGTCAGGGGTTTGGTCACCCTGCCTTTCCAGTTGATACACATATCCACCGGTTGGCGCAAAGATGGAAGCTTACTAATGGTAAAAATGTTACGCAGACTGAAAAAGACCTTAAACGTGTCTTCCCAAAAGAGTCATGGAACAAACTTCACTTACAGATCATCTTCTGGGGGAGAGAATTTTGCCAAGCCCATCAATGCTTTGCTCTTGAATGCAAGATTTGTAAGACAATTAATCCCAAAAGAATTCGACCATTTGCCCACAAAAGACCTTAGATAAATTAGAATAATAAGTTAATCAATTAAACCTATTTTTTGGAGTAATGATGAAATCTCATGCTGATTTAATTTTTTCTAATCCTACTGATATAGCAGGCTATGATGCAGATCTATGGCAAGCAATGAAGGACGAATCAACCAGACAGGAAGACCATATTGAACTTATTGCCTCTGAGAATTATGCCAGTAAAAGAGTGCTTGAGGCTCAAGGATCTTTGCTCACGAATAAGTATGCCGAGGGTTATCCAGATAAACGATATTATGGAGGTTGCGAGTTTGTTGATGTAGCTGAACATCTTGCGATTGAACGTGCTAAAGAACTTTATCAAGCAGACTATGCAAACGTTCAACCGCATTCAGGCTCGTCGGCTAATGCAGCTGCATTTCTAGCAATGCTCGAGCCCAATGATACGATTCTGGGTATGTCACTTGATCATGGCGGTCACCTTACTCATGGTGCAAAAGTGAATTTTTCTGGAAGGAACTACAACGCATTTCAATACGGTTTGCACTCAGATACACACGACATTGATTATGATCAGGTAAGAGATTTAGCAAAAAAACATAATCCTAAACTTATTATCGCTGGTTTTTCAGCATTTTCTGGACTCGTTGATTGGGAAAAGTTTGCAGAAATCGCTAGGGAAGTTGGTGCTTATTTCTTAGTAGACATGGCGCACGTTTCTGGCCTAATCGCAGCTGGAGTCTATCCTTCTCCGATACCTTTTGCAGATGTAGTAACATCAACTACTCATAAAACTCTCAGAGGTCCAAGATCAGGCATAATTTTGGCTAAGAGTAACCCTGATCTTGAAAAAAGGTTGAATTCAGCAGTGTTTCCTGGATCCCAAGGTGGTCCACTTATGCATGTTGTTGCTGCAAAAGCAGTGTGCTTTAAAGAAGCACTTGAGCCGGAATTTAAAATTTACATGCAGCAAGTGGTAAAAAATGCAAAAGTTATGTGTAAGACTATTATGGATAGAGGAATCGATGTTGTGAGAGGGAGTACGGATAATCATATTGTGTTGATGGACTTAAGATCGCATGAAGTTACTGGTAAAGATTCTGAAGCAGCACTTGGAAAAGCAAATATTACCGTGAATAAAAATACTGTTCCTAATGATCCACAATCCCCATTTGTTACCTCCGGTATTAGATTGGGAACTGCAGCCATTACTACAAGGGGCTTTAAAGAAGAACAAACTGAGCAATTGTCTAACTGGATATGTGATGTAGTTCTTGATTTAGATAATCATGAGCAGATTAATAAGATTAAAGGAGAAGTTGAAGAGCTCTGTGCAGCCTTTCCTGTTTATAAGTAATGCATTGTCCGTTTTGCCAAGCACAAGATACAAAAGTTATTGATTCAAGACTGGTTGGTGATGGTTCTCAGATAAGGCGTCGAAGAGAATGTGAGTTATGTCAGGCGAGATTCACAACTTTTGAGACAGCTGACCTTGCACTCCCGAGAATAATAAAAAGTGATGGCGAAAGACAACCTTTTAATGGCACAAAACTTAAAGCTGGAATGCTAAGAGCCCTTGAGAAAAGGCCCTTGTCTTCTGAAGAGGTAGATGCAGTTTTTGGGAATGTCTTAACGCAGATTCGCCAACTCGGAGAAAGGGAAATTCCATCGAGAATGCTGGGTGAAATTGTTATGAAATCATTAAAGTCTGTTGATCAGGTTGCTTACGTAAGATTTGCATCGGTATATAGAGATTTTCAGGATATTGAAGAGTTTGCTCAGGAAATATCAACCCTTTCAAAGGAAAAAAAGCGATCTAAAACTTCTAAAAAATGAGTTCTAAAGACTTCATTTCCCAAGCATTAGCTTTAGCAAAAAAAGGGAAAGGAAAAGTTGCGCCAAATCCTATGGTTGGATGTGTCATTACCAAAAAAGGCAAAATCATCGGTGAGGGATGGCATAAAATCTATGGAAAAGAGCATGCTGAGGTGAATGCAATTAAAGATTGCCAAGCAAAATTCGGTAAAGATAAATCAAGAGATCTTCTCAAAGGCTCATGTTTTTATGTAAACCTTGAGCCTTGCTCAATAAAAAATAATACTCCTGCTTGTACCGATTCAATCATTGGTGTTGAAGCCGCAAAGGTTATTTGCTCAATAAAAGATCCAAATCCAAGAATAAATGGAAAAGGTATTAATAAGTTAAGAGCTGCGGGAATTAAAGTCGAAGTTGGTTCTGCCTCGAATGAAGCAAAAGAATTGAATAAAGTCTTTATTGTAAATCAAAAACTAAAACGTCCTTTTGTTACGATTAAATATGCTCAAACACTAGATCAAATGATCGGTTATCAAGCTAAAAGAGGCATTCAAATAAGCAATGCTCTTTCTAAGCAAGATGTGCAAAAAATTCGTAAAGATCACAGTTCAATTCTAGTTGGTGCCAATACATTAAGATTAGATAACCCTAGATTAACTTCTAGACCAGAATCAAAAATTAAGATCCAGCCAGCAAAAATAATCGTCGGAAATAATTTTGGAAGACTTGTTCAAAAAAATATTTTTAAAAACTTCTCCCATATTTTTTTTGTTACTTCGAAAAAAGTTAAGGTGCCTGAGAAATATTCCAAGAAAATAACCTGCATTCAAACAAATAAAAGAAATGGATTACAGAAACTTTTTAAAGAACTAATGTTAAGAGGATATACCAGTATTCTTGTCGAGGGAGGAAAAAGCATAATTTCTTCATTTATCAAAAAAGGATATTTTGATGAGCTCATCGTATATACTGCCCCAAGAATTTTAGGTAGTAAAGGTCTAAAAGCTATGGATAGTAAAGCTGATAAGATTATTGATAGCGTTACAAAGGTTCATTTGATAGAAAATTTCGGTGAAGACATAAAAGTTACTTACATAAATAAGAAAGCTAATGGAATTTAATTCAACAGAAGAGTTAATTAAAGATATTAAATCTGGAAAGATGGTCATTCTCTTAGATGATGAAGATAGAGAGAATGAAGGCGATTTAGTATGTGCTGCAGACACTGTAACGCCTGAGATAATAAACTTCATGGTATCGAAAGGTAGAGGCTTGGTGTGTCTTACTTTGTCACCTGAAAAATGTGACCAGCTCAACCTACCGATGATGACAAATCATAATCGCACCAAACATGGAACTGCTTTCACAGTTTCAATTGAAGCAGCAAGTGGTATCTCAACTGGAATTTCTGCATCAGACAGAGCTCTTACCATCAAGGCTGCTGCAGCGAAAAATGCCAAACCATCTGACTTAGTTCAGCCTGGTCACATATTTCCGCTAAGAGCTTCTGAAGGTGGCGTACTTAGCAGAGCTGGACACACAGAAGCTGCTTGTGACTTGGCAAAGTTTGCAAATAAAGGGGCGGCTGGTGTGATTTGTGAAATTATGAACGAAGATGGAACCATGGCTAGACGCGATGATTTGATGGCATTCGCAAAGACACATAAGCTTAAAATTGGAACTATTGCGGATTTAATTCATTACAGAACTCTGAAAGAAAAAACTGTTAAGAAACTTTATTCAAAAAAAATAAACATAGACGGAATGAGTTTTAAGTTAAAAGCCTGGGAGGACTCAATTTTTCAAAACCTACATTTAACTTTTGAGGTTGGAAATATTAAAAAATCAGATGCTCCTTTAGTAAGAGTTCATGTACCAAATCTTCTCCATGACATGATCGGGATGGATGGCTTTGGAAAACGTATGGATATTAAAAAGGCCTTAAAAAAGATTCATGAATCTAAATGTGGCGTCTTATTGATGATTGGAACTGAGCAAAAAAATCAATCAATCATGATGGACTTGGAGGGCAAAAAAAATGTACCGCAGCCAGAAACTAAAACGGTTGGCATTGGCTCTCAGATTTTAAAAGAATTGGGGCTTACAAAAATTAAATTACTGGCCACCCCAGTAAAGTATCCGTCCATATCAGGATTTGATCTTGAGGTTATAGGTTTTGAGAAATGAGCGGTTCAAGTTTTAATTTTCAAGCAGTAACGGCCGATCCAGCTTGGAAAATTGGTATTGTAAAATCAAAATGGAATCATGAGATTGTTAACATGCTTGCATCAGAAGTAGTTAACCATTTGGAAGCTTCTGGCATTGAGCTCATCGAGATTTGTGAAGTTCCAGGCTCATGGGAGCTTATTGCTGGTGCCCAAAAATTAATCAGCAAATGTGATCTTATTATCCCTCTTGGCGTAGTTATCAGAGGAGAAACGACGCATTATGAATTGATCTCTGAAACAGTAGCCCAAGGATTGATGGATCTTATGATTAAAAATGACAAGCCGGTCATCATGGGACTTTTAGCTACAGAGAATGAAGAGCAGGCACTAAAAAGGGCAAATCCTGATCAGCTAAATAAGGGAAAAGAATTTGCTCAGTCAGCCCTAGAAATCCTTGCTCTTCAAAATAATTAATGATCAAAAACCTCGCAAAGCATAAGGTCTCTGTTAAGACACGAGAGTGTATTATTCAAGCCCTTTATCAAAGTTTAATGGAGCCAACAAATTTTGAACTGCTGATGCAACAGTTCACAAAGGAAAATAATCCTAAAAAAATTAGTTTTGATTTATTGAAATCCAGGCTTCAATATTTCTTTGCTAATGAAGAACAAATCATCGAATTACTTGATACCAAAAATAAGAGTGATAATTATCAAGTAATCGATAAAGCAATCATGGCTTATGCGTTAATTGAAAGAGGTCTTAAAGAGCTTCCAAAAGAGGTCATTTTTGATGAGAGCATTAGGTTGGCTAGAAAATTCTCTAATGAAAGCGCCTATAAATTTATCAATGCAAAACTAGAGAAAATTTACGACTTATAATTTAAGTAGATTGGACTAGACCAGGCCCTATGTTCTACCGGCCCTATACACTCCTCTGTCTTTCTATATCCTTCTTGGCAAATTTTTGTTTGAATGCAATTTCCAAATTTGTCAAACTCACATCTTAATGGATCTGCTGATAACGCTTGCGATGCTTCTTCTATTGCTCTCACATAATAAATTGCATCTCTTTTTCCAAATTTAAATTGTTCATCAGTGAACTCAATTTCACAGCTTGTATCATCACAATCAAAAACCATCCATGATTCAGTGATTAAATCCTGAATAGGTTCACCCGCAAATTGTTGCGGTAGGATTTTTACGATCTCAATCCTATCAATTTTTCTTCTTTCATTACTCGGGTTATAGCACTCAAGGTTACAAATTTTTTCAAGCCTTTCTTGACTTAGAGCCTGATCACTATAATCAGGACAGCCAGGTTTTTGGATCAAAGACCCTGCAGCTTTAACTTTGAACTTAGGCGATTCTGATGCAAACAATTCAGATCCCATATGATGTCGTGTGTTACTTTCAAAAGCATCAAACCACAAAAGTATTCTTGGACCAGAAGTTGCGTATGTTTCTTTGTTCTCCATTGCATCCCAAATATCTTCGCGTGATCTGGAGTTAGAGTGAACCGCGATCAATCCACCGCTCATAAAATAAGCACTTTGACGCTCTGAATCAGTCACAATATTTAAATCGATAATGCTGGTTATTTCTCTATCCCCTCCAAACCTCAGGTATGTGGGTTCAAGCTGTCCTTTTGGTCTTCTAGTATCAGCTAAGAACTCTGATATAGGATCTGCCCACCCTCTAGCTTCAGTATTTCTATTTCTTAATAACTCTTTATATCCAGTTCCTGGTCGAGCATTGTGATTATCGCTTGACCCCATAAACCCAAATTTAAATCGTTTTGGATTTTCTGGATCAGTAAAATCTCTTAAAGCCAGAACATATTGAGCAGATCCGAGGGGGCGATAATTAAATGCAGGTAAGAAGCAATCCATGCATTGTCCTGCATTAATGAAATCATCACCTCTTGTCTCATTGACTGCTCCAAATCCTGCTGATCCCATATTTGCTGCATAAGATTTTGTTTTTTCAGAAAGATCGTTACAAGTTTTTTCATCCAAGCCTGCATCTTCACACCTTTGTGCCATGATTCTTCCTGCTTGTTGACAAGTTGGTAAAAATCCCTCAGTTGCCTCAGGACAAAATAGATCTCCAGATTCATTTTCAAGAGCATCACTCCAAGGACGATACTCCTCGCTGTTTCCGTGCCCTGAGTAAATCTCGAATAAAAATTGAGATTCATCGTCTTGGTAATCAACAAGTTGCTTCATCCAATCTGAAGTCGCTGGCGTGTAATAACCCCATGTTGTTCCATGAGGAATAACCATATATGGAGTATCCCACTCCTTTAGCTTAGAAAATAAAATGTTTGGATCTTCAGCTTCCTCGTAACAATCTAATGGAAGGCTCTTTGAAGGAACACCTCTTTCACAAATTGGTGTGTTCTGAATTTCTTCAAAAAATTTGTCAAATGCAAAATATCTTTCTCTGTTATCTAGATCTAAGGTTGCAGGAACCAATGACATAGTCCATGGCAATCCAAGGCGCATGACTAATGGAGCAATGCCCCCAGCACCAATTGCTCTAGGCGGTACAGCATCTTCTTCGGTATCTAAAAAAATGACATTCTTATGACCAAAGTGATCTTCGGGAACATCGCTGACTTGCGTCCACTCCCAACCAAGAAAACTAACTAAATCATTGGTGCCCTCAGAGATATTATTGCATTGACGAATACTCTCTTTGGTATCTAACCACTTTCTTGGTGTTGACGCCTCAGCATGATCGTTAATAGACCAAAAATCTAGTGCAGAACAAAATCTAGCAAAGTCACATGCATCCGATATTGGTGATGCTCCTGGACCATTAAAATAAGGTAAAGACCACATGAAAGCATCGGTAGAATATGTCGTATGGACATGCAAGTCACCAAAAAGAATTTGTTTCTCTGATTCCACACCCAGATCATCAGCAATTTTAGATATTCTTTGCTCTCTTTCCTGAATAACATATTCCGGAACCTTATCGCCCAATATTTCCCCAGGACCTTCTAAGGTCCCGTAAAGTTTAAATACGCCTCCAGCGAAAAAAATGATAACTGAAAAAACCGCTAAAAGTACCATTGAAGTTAAGACATTCTTCATAAAAACCCCCAAGATTTTTTAAATTACTTATAAACGGTTTGATCTCTTTCAGGCCCAACAGAAACTACTGTAACAGGAACTTTTAGATAATCTTCAATATATAATATATATTTTTGAGCAGGTTTTGGTAAGTTTTCAAACTTTTTTATATCTGATATATCTTCCAGCCAGCCCTGAAAAGTCTCATATATTGGCTTGCCATCTTCGTAATCAATGCAAGCTCTAATCGACTTGAAACTATCCATAACATCTAACTTAGTAATGCATAATTCTGTAATTGAATTTATAAATATAATTTTTTTTAATGCATACAGATCAAGCCAACCACATCTTCTGGGTCTTCCAGTTGTGGCACCAAACTCATGACCGATTTTAGCTAGTGATGCACCATCTTCGTCAAATAATTCAGTTGGAAATGGGCCCTCACCTACTCTAGTTGTATAAGCTTTTGTAATTCCCAAAATTTTATTAATCTGTTTTGGGCCGACCCCAAGTCCTGATGAAACTCCACCGGCAGTTGTGCTTGATGAGGTTACATAAGGATAAGTACCATGATCAATATCAAGCATGGAGCCTTGCGCTCCCTCAAATATTATCTCTTTTTTTTCTTCAATGCTTTTATGCAAAATTTTATAAGTGTCACAACCAAAATTATTTTGTAGTTTTCCAAAAATAGTTAGCTCCTCTATCACAATATCGATATCGATAGGAGCACTTTCATAAATTTGAGTGAGTAACTGATTGTGGTATTTAACTAGCTCAGATATCTTAGATCTATGAAGTTCAAGATCAGCAAGATCTCCAAACTTTAATGATCTTCTCCCAACCTTATCTTCATAGGCTGGACCGATGCCTCTTCCAGTAGTACCAATACCCTCATGCTTATCACGGACTTGATCAATGGCAATGTGGGTAGGCAAAATTAGGGGGCAATCATTACTAATATGAAGTCGGTTTTTAACCGAAATGCCGCTATCAGACAACATCTCTATTTCTTCATTGAGTGCTGGTAAGGAAATCACAACCCCATTGCCAATAATGCAGCTCGAGGATGAGTGCATAATTCCTGAAGGGATTAAATGAAGAACTTTTTGAGAATCATCAACCTTTATTGTATGACCAGCGTTATGTCCGCCTTGAAATCTACAAACTAATGAACCCTCTTTACAAAGAGCATCAACGATTTTCCCTTTTCCCTCATCACCCCATTGCAATCCTAGAATTAGGGTGGAATTCATAGATTAGGGCTTTTGTGTACCGTCAGATTTGTTTAGATACTTAAAGTAATCAGACTTGGGATCTATTAACAATACATCTGCCTTATTTTGGAAAGTACTGGTGTACCCCTTTATGCTTCTTGTGAATTCATAAAACTCAGGATCTTTTGAAAAAGCGTTAGCATAAATGGCTGCAGCTTTTGCATCACCTTCACCGCGGATCTGCTCAGCTTGCTTATAGGCCTCTGCAAGAATAATAACTTTCTGTTTGTCTGCCTTAGAACGTATTTCATTAGAAAGCTCTTTACCCTCCGATCTTAACTCTTCAGCGAGTCTATTTCTTTCTGTACGCATTCTTTCAAATACAGAGCTACTTAGCTCTGACGGAAGATCAATTCTCTTAACTCTAAAATCAATGATTTCAATACCAAGATCAGCCACGGATGCACCAAGATTACTTGTCATGGAGTTCATCATTTCATCTCGCTCACCGGAAACAAGTTCAGTAACGGTTCTCTGGCCAAACTGATTTTTAAGTTCAAACTCTGTTCTCTGACCGAGCAGGTTATTAAGTGTAAGGAAGCTTCCAGTGGTAGCTTTGTAAAAAGTTAATACATCAACAATTTTATATTTTACAAATGAATCAACAAGGAGATATTTGCTCTCTACCGTGAGTATTCTGTTAGGCTCCTCATCAAGACTTTGAAGTCTTGCATCAAATTTTCTAACACTCTGAATAAGTGGAACTTTGAAATGAATTCCAACATCAACATCAGGCTTTATAACCTCACCAAACTGAGTTACCAATGCTTTTTCCTTTTCATCAACTATATATATGCTGTTAGCAATAACAGCTATGAATAGGGCAGAAAGAATTAATATAAGATTTGATCTACTCATCATCATCCTCCGCTTTTTTATTTTGCTCCATAATTTTATCAAGCGGAAGATAAAGCAGGTTATTACCTCCTTCTACATCCACCATAATTTTCGTTGAGTTAGACAGGACGCTTTGGATCGCATCAAGATATAGCCGATCACGCGTTACTTTTGGAGCTTTTTGATACTCTGCTAAAAGCTTTTCAAATCTAACAACCTCGCCTTCTGCATTTGCGATTACTTCTTCTCGATATGCCTCTGCAGCTTGTACCCTAGCAACCCCTTGACCACGAGCCTCAGGAACAATGGATAAAGC
This sequence comes from uncultured SAR86 cluster bacterium, assembly GCA_902617955.1. GTDB lineage: Bacteria > Pseudomonadota > Gammaproteobacteria > Magnimaribacterales > D2472 > MED-G82. The sequence goes on along the minus strand of CACMYW010000009.1, from coordinate 7,544 downwards.
ATATCTTTCAGCCTCATTCTGAAGTCTAACCTTGTCTTCTCTTGCAGCCACAACATCATCAAAGGCTTCTTTTACAGCAGTCGGAGGATCTGTCTTTTCTATGTTTACTTGTTGCACAATTAAACCAGTTGCATAAAGATCTAAATAACTTTGAAGACGTTCCTGCACATTCAGTGCAAGGGTTTGCCTACCTGTAGTAAGTGTTTCTTCAAGTGAATTATCTCCAACAACATGGCGTAGAGAACTTTCAGTAGCCTGGCGGAGACTTGCTTCTGGGTCGTTAACATTTAATACAAAATCCTTGAGGTTTTTTATTCGATATTGAATTGAAATCGTAACATCAACTAAATTTTCGTCTTGAGTTAACATGTTTGCAGTTTGAGAAAAACGTCTAGTAAGGGCAACATTCTCAACAAATCGCTCATCAATACCAGCGATCATAAAATTTAAACCCTCATCAGTTTCTTGATAATATGTTCCCAATCTTAGTACAACGGCTCTCTCGGGTGCTTCGAGCTGATAAACACACATTGATGCATAAATAATTAGAAGGCCGAAGATTCCATATGTGAAGATTCTTTTGAAAGAAAAATTATTGCCAGAACCCCCTGATCCATTAGTAGAATTTTTATTTCCCCCAAATAGTAGAGAAAATTGTTTCATTAGATCATCAAAATTAGGACCATCATTATTGTTATTGTTTCGACCCCAAGGGTCTTGGTTGTTTTGGTTATCCCAGTTCACATTATTGCCTTTAAAATGAAGATTATATCTAGTATTTAAGGACGAAAGTTAATAATTAAAGAATTACTTATAACTTTAAGTCCTTTTTAATCAGTTCACTTGCAGCTTCTTGCTCATGTAAGTCAAAAAAATTTAAATCCTGCCAACTTCTCATCCATGTGATTTGTCTTTTTGCTAATTGTCGTGTTCCAAAAATTGACTTTTCTAACATTTCTGAGTTTTTTAGCGTACCATTCAGTACCATAAATGCTTGCTTGTAGTTCACTGCTTTCAAGATAGGATGAGTTTTTTCCAAATTATTATTCATAATCAATTTATCAAGTTCATTAATCAATTTATCATTTACAAGACTCGGTTGCCTTTTCTCAATTCTTTCATGTAATTCAGCCCTTTGATTTGGGAAAATTCCGATCTGAATAATATTGAATTCATTTCTGATGCCTGATTTAGCCAAGTCTTTATCTTGATTATTTCGGCCGAGCTCTATCTCTATTGCCCTAATAAGTCTTTGCTTATCATTGGATGAAATTTCTCTAGCTCTTGATGGATTTAATTTAACCAACTGATCAAACAGTTTGTTTGGACCATTCTCTTTCAGTTCAGCATTTAACTTTTTTCTTAATACGGAATCAGCATCAGGCAATGAGTGAATTCCTTCAAAAAGACTTTTGAAATACATCATTGTGCCCCCAACAAATAATGGAACTTTTCCATCATCAACAATTTTTTTAGCAAGAATTGACGCATCATTTATGAACTGAGCTACATTGTAGATTTCGCTTACAGAACAGTGATCTATCAAATAATGAGGATACTTTTTCAGGGTATCTTGATCAGGTTTACCAGATCCAACATTGCAGCCCTTATAGACTTGAACCGAGTCAACAGATATTAATTCAAATGTTTTTGGGAATTTGTCTATGATTTCAATTGCCCATCTGGTTTTACCTGACGCAGTAGGTCCAAGTAGAAATATAGCTGAGGGCTTGGATTGATTACCCAAGTTTAAAGAGCCTCTTCGTTAAGTTCTCCAGTTCTAATACGAATAACTTTTTCTAGGGATGAAATAAAAATCTTTCCATCACCAATTTTTCCCGAGGAGGCAGCTTTACTTATTACCTCAATAATAGACTCTGTTTGATCATCTCTTACAGCAACTTCTATCTTAATTTTTGGGAGAAAATCAATTACGTACTCAGCTCCACGATAAAGTTCGGTATGTCCTTTTTGCCTTCCGTATCCTTTGACTTCGCTAATGGTCATGCCAGTAATGCCTAACTGATCCAGACTTTCTCGAACTTCTTCTAATTTAAAAGGTTTTATAATTGCAGTGATTAATTTCATTTTGACTCCAATAATTTCATTATATATGAGCCTTGTCTTTGAGTAGAGCCTTTGTTCTTATTAAAAACCTCTACTGCGTTAGCTATTAATGAAGAAGAATAATTCTCATCATTAATTAATCTATCAAAGGCATCACCAAGCTCTATTTGATTATGAACTACTAGGGCAGAATCACTTGAAATAAATTCTAATGACATTTCTTCAAAGTTAAATGTATATGGGCCAATAATAATTGGTGTTTTATTACATGCAGGTTCAGCAAGATTATGGCCTCCATGATAGACAAGGCTCCCGCCAACAAAAGCACAGCTTGAAAGCATATAACAAGTATTTAATAGGCCAATTCTATCTATAATGATAACTTCGGGATAGGAATCACCTTCCATATAAGAAAATTTCTTGCCATCTAATCCCATTTCATTGCATAAACTTTTTACAGAATTAGCTCGCTCGGGATGTCTTGGGCATATAACTAATTTTACATTTAGGTGTGATGGATTATTTTGTTGAAATATTTTGTAAGCATTCAAAACAATTTCTTCTTCTCCCTTATGAGTGCTTGCAGCGAGTATAAATTTGTTTGGAAGTTTTTTTTCTGATGATGCTTCTTTTGCAGGCTCAATATCATATTTCACAGAACCAACAACTTCTATCTTCTTAGTATCAACCCCTAAATTACAAAATCGCTCTAAGTGCTTATCCGATTGAACAAAAAGTTTATCCATTTTTTTAAAAATAGGGGTCATTAATAAGCGAGTTTTTTTGTATAAGTTTGCAGATCTTTTGCTAAGACGGCCATTAAGCAAGATTACTGGAATATTTAGTTTATTGGCTTTATAAATTAAATAGGGCCATATTTCGGTCTCAAATAAGAGGATCAGTTTTATATCTAAAAAGCGAAAAAAAAGATTAATAAAAATAAAAAAATCCCATGGCAAAAATATAACTTGATGTTTATGGCCATATAACTCTTGAGCTTTTTGTAATCCAGTAGCAGTAGAGACGCTAATAATAATTTCGTTATTTCCTTCTAGGGTTTTAACAAAATTCTTGATACCTAAAACCTCGCCAAGACTTACCGCATGAATAAGAATAGAGTCATTCCTTTTCTTGAATCCAAGGCCAATCCTATTACTAATTTTTGACAGATATAACTTTTGTTTAGCTCCCTTAATTAATAAATTTAAAAAAAAGATTGGTATCAAACAAAAAAAACAAATCTGATAAATAAATAGAAACATCAATGTGAGAATACTTTAAATGTAATAATAACGGTTTTATTAAAAAATATGAGCATCATTATTTTCTTATGGAAATTAATTATTCGGATCCCTCGAAGGTTTCATGGTGCAAAACTATTTTCATTCTTGTTAAAAATATTTTTATTTGATCGAATCAAAGTTGCTAAGAAAAATATAAAGCTATGCTTTAAAGAAATGAATAAACAAGAACTTAAGGGTCTCCTCAAGAAAAACCTTGAGTCTGCTTCCCTGTCAATCTTTGATATGGGAATTGCATGGTTTTGGAGCGATGCAAGAATTAAAAAAGAACTTCCCAGCAAGATAAGTAACTTGGAGCTAATAAATAATAGCTCTCAAGGAAATTTAATTATCTTTAAACATTCTTTACATTTAGAGCTGGATGCAAGGATTTTGGGGATGCACGCAGAATTGTATGGTGTAGGTAGAGAACACAACTCTCCCTATATGCATAAAATTATTGATTCGGGCAGAAAAAGAGCTGTTAAAGATACTGCCACTAAAAAAGAAACTTTAAGATTTATTAAATGGTTAAAGAAGGGAAAAAATGTTTTGTATGCAATTGATCAAGATTATGGAATAAAACATTCAAAAAAAATAAATTTTTTTGGAATACCAACCTACACAATTACAACTGCTGAGAGACTGCAAGAGATAACGAATTGTAACGTTGTTTTTTTGGACTCATGGTTTGAAGATGGGGTGCTTCGAATAAACCTTGAAGAAATTTCTAAAAATAATGCCATTGCTTCAACTGAAATGATTAGTCAAAGAATTGAATCATCAATTAGGAAAAATCCTGATGAGTACCTTTGGCATCACAAAAGATTTAAAAGTTCTCTAGGAAAAGAGTTTTATAAAGATGCTAGATAAGATCAATTCATTAAAAGGATATATGCCACTGCATGAGGGAGAAGCTCTAGCAAAATGGGCGGAAAAATTTTCAAAGGTAGGCCCTATTTTAGAAATTGGAACATTTGGAGGGAAATCTGCTGCATTCTTAGCTTATGGCTCAAGAAAAAATAATCAGATAGTTTATACAATTGATCATCATCGAGGATCCGAAGAACATCAGCTTGGAGAAGAGTATTTTGATCAAGAAAATTTTGATGAGGCCCTTAACAGGGTAAATACAGTTCCGTTACTCCAAAAAAATTTAGAGGAAGTTAAAGAAATTACAAACATAATCCCAATAATTGGTGATGCAAATAATATTTCACAATCATGGCAAACAAAATTGGGAATGTTATTTATAGATGGTAGTCATAGTTTTGAGTCCGCAAATAATGACTATGAAAACTGGAAACATTTAATTGAAAAGCATGGGGCCTTGGCCTTTCATGATATCTATGAAGATCCTTGCAAAGGAGGCCAAGCACCTTATAAAGTCTTCCAAAAGGCCATCGATGATGGTTTTAAGATTTTTGATAGAGTTGATACAGCGGTTTGTCTTACTTATTAAACTAAATTAGCAGTAAAGACTCGTGATGCTTTTGATGTATTGTAAATGGCATCTTCTGCAAGAATTAATGCAGCAATGGTCCAACTTGGCTGCTCAAAGGGCCAAAATATTTTTTCAATGAATTGCCATCCCATATATGGAATCTGTTCATCATCGCTAATAGTTTTAACTTCTTGTAAGATCTTAATTGCCCTTTCTCTATGTCCAGCTTTTACTAGGGCAATACAAAATTCGCATGTCTCGGCTACTGTAACCCATGGCTCTTCCACAACACACTTTACACCAATTCCATCTACATAGAATTTCTGCATTGTTTTTTCTACATACATAGCCTCTTGTTCTGCTGATAATGCTCCAGATAGAATTGGGTAATATGCATCCATAGAGAAATTACTTCTATTAGCTTTTAAATCAAAATTATTTTTTGGGGCTTGAACACATTTTTTTGCACTTTGATAAATTTCATGCCATTTATCTTTATGAGAAAATTCCTCCATTTCATCAGCAAGAAAAATTGAGCATTCAAGGCTTTTAACTATCGAACTATTGCCGGTAAGCAAAAAGTCAATATCGTACTCACCGTCTTCATCAATGTTCCAAATAAATGCGCCCGATTTAGACTGCATTTCCAAAAGGAAATCATTTGCCATAAGAAGGCAGCTCCAATTCTCTTTAATAAACGCTTTATCTTGATAAAGGATGTAATGGAATGTGAGTGCTGTTGCAAAATAAGCAGCATGATTTGATTGTTTATTGAGCTTTGTGGGATTAGATTTTTTGTATTCTTCATACCAACTTCCATCCGAGTTTTGATTAAGTCGAGACCATGCTAGCCCTCTCTCAAATTCATCTTTAAATCCTGCAATACCAAGACCAATGCATGCTTCTAAATGATCCCAATGATCATGAGTTTGATCATCCTTACAAATTATTGAACCATCAGAATTTTGATATTCCTTAAGCTTCTTGCCTAAGTGGTAAATAAAATCTTCCGAAGAATGGATAGCCATAAATTAATCTTTCTTAAAATAAAAACTAATACTCTTTCCAAGGACGGGGTTAAGTAATTTTTCGAGTACATCCATGATAGGGGTATTTTTTAAGATATGCCTTTCAAGTATTTTTTTATAAACCTTAACTAAAAAATTATTTTCTTGTGTTTTCCAAAAGATGCATCTTAGCCACCAATACGCAGAATGAAATGCATGATATTTTTCAGATTGAATAAAAGAAAAATTATGGTCCTGCATTACCTTTAAGATATTTGATTTTTTAAAAATTCTAACGTGGCCGCCCGGCATATTTTGATATTCCTTTGATAGCATCCAACATATTTTCTCTGGCAAAAATGATGGGACACTTGCAAGAAAATATCCTCCTGGCTTTAAGACTCTATGAATTTCTTGAATTGCTTTATTGTAGTCCTCTAGGTGCTCCAATACTTCAGAGCAAATCACAACATCTAATTCATTATCTTGAAAAGGAAGATTATAGATTGAGCCTTGTAAAAATTTTACTAAGTTAAAATCCATCTCTCTAAAAAAATCCAAGCCTTCATTGCTCTTTTCTAATGATGGAATATCCATATCAACCCCAAAAAGATTCAGGCCTGACTGAGCATCCATTGCTCCAAAAATATGTCTACCCTCTCCGCATCCGACATCCAGTATTTTGTTCCCTCGTGATAAATAAATATTTGAGAAATTAAATGTCAGCATGCGAAGTTAAAATTGAGGAGATATGATCTATATAACTGTTTGCAATAACTGACCAACTAAAGTTTTGTAATATGTGATCTCGTCCTGAATTAGCTTTTTTCGTGTAGTAATCATAGTTCTGGAAAATGTTATCCAATGAATTAAAAATATCCTCATGACTTTCAGGGGTAATCATCTCAGCGTAAGATCCAGTAATTTCAGGTATTGAAGCAACATCTGTAGCAATAAGAGGAACAGCACATGCCATAGCCTCTCCCACTGGAAAGCCAAACCCCTCATACAAGGAACTTACAATCGCAATTTGGCTGGAAGCATATTCATCACTAACCTCTTGATTAGTTAAATTAGTTTTAAACGACACGAATTCATCAATACCTAGCTTAGAAATCAATCTCTCAGTATGTCCTCCAGATCTAGGCTTTCCAATAACTACTAAATTTATTAATGGGTACTTATCTTTCGCAATAGCTATCGCCCTAAGAGTAAAATCTAATCCTTTTAAAGGCACGTCTGCACTTGCCGTTGTAATTAACTTGAATGGTTTCTTTGAGATCGCAAGATTTGGTTTAAATATTCCCGTATCAATGCCATTTGGAATTACATGGATTTTACTTGCATCTATATGAAAATACTTCTGAATGTCATTCTTTGAGCTTTTGGATGGAGAAATAATATTATGCATTTTGGGAGCAACTTTCGATTGCATCTTTAAAAATGAATACCAGCTTCGTATAAAGATTTTTTTTACAATACCTTTAGCGTACTTTAATTCATACTCTTTATCCCTTGGGATAGGATGGTGGATAACCTGAAAAAGAGGAAATTCTTCTTGAATTTTAATCATTGAATAGGAGAGAGATTGATTGTCAATAACAAAATCATATTCTTTTCTAGTTAATAAATAATTTTTCGCTCGATTTCCAAATGTTCTCATTTCTGGAAATCCTCCAATCAAAGCTATAAAAAATTCATAATAGTCATCAAAATCTTTATTTTTCTTATTAAAAAATAAATTTA
>CACMYW010000008.1:0-32486 GCA_902617955.1 uncultured SAR86 cluster bacterium | reverse complement strand
ATTATTTCTGAGCCGAGTTGGAATTGTCTTGCATCCTCAACATCCCACCCAAAATGCTCATATACATCAGTCGACAAAAGCCTCTCCCTACTAAGTAAACAAGCCTCATAGGCAAACTGAGCTCTATCCTCTTTTTCGTCATGTGAGAGAGTTTCAACAAATTCTTCTAGATAATTCACTCCAAAAGTTACGTGCCTTGCCTCATCCCTGATGATTAAACCCAGCATATCGTAGAGAACAGAATCTTTTGCTAAATCGCGAGTTGCTTGGAAAGCTGCGAGAGCCAAACCCTCTATAATTAATTGCATACCTATAAACTTTAAATCCCACCGAGGATCAGTAAGAATTTTGTCCAAGATTGATTTCAATGCATTTCCGATTGGATACATTAGTTTGGTTCTAGTTTGAATGTATTTGTTAAAAGCTTCAACATGTCTAGCTTCATCAAATGTTTGAGATGCTGCATAGAGTTTTGCGTTATATGTGGGAGCGCAACTTGTTAGCTGAGATGCTACAAGCAGTGCGCCCTGTTCGCCATGCAAATACTGACTTAAGCTCCATGCATTTCTATGTTTAGCAAATTCTATCTTTTTCTCATCAGATAATTTTTGGTAAGGCTCATAGTCATCCCAAAACCATTCTGGTGGCTCAGAAATCTGCTCGAAGGGCTTAGACCAATCTACATCGATGTTAGCATTCCAATTGAGCTCCTTGCCAAGCTCATAAAGTTTTTTAATCCTATTATCCTGAAGAGTGTAATCCCAGTTATAAGTTCCGGTTAATGGAGTTTGAAAGATTTCAATAACATCATCTGCGATTTCAGATGTCATGTGACTCTCAAACTCGTCTTCGTATCTAATATTTCTGGGAGTTGAATCTAATTGATTAATTTTCATATATTACTCGTCTAACTCTTCGGTCTATCCTGGTCATTAATTCATATGAGATTAATTTATTATAATCAGCAAATTTGTTTATGCTATGTTGAGGAGACCAAAACTCAACCCAGTCCCCAAACTTTACATCATTTAAATGCGTTATATCAATTGTAATTAAGTCCATGGAGACTCTTCCAAACATTTTAGCCTCTTTATCATTAATTCGTACGGATGTACCATCAAGAGCTGATTGAGGAAATCCATCAGCATAACCACAATATACAACAGCAATTGACATATCTTGCTTTGCTCTTATTCTACCACCGTAACCTACTGCATCGCCTTTCTTAATTTTATTGATCGAAATGATTTTGCTTTTAAAGGTCACAGCTGTTTTTAGTTCAGTAACTCCGCTAACGCCTCCATACAAACCAATACCACATCTAACCCAGTCGTATGCATGACTTGGAAAATTTATTACTCCGCTGCTATTTAAGATACTTCTTTCAGGTTTAGTTGAAAAAGATTCGTAAAGATCTTGAAACTTACTCATCTGCTTCTGATTTGATGGATCAGAGGGAACATCTGACGAGGCAAGATGTGTCATGAGGACATTTTGATCATTTATAAAAGATTGAATTTGATCAGCCTCACTCATTTGAAATCCTAATCGATTCATCCCTGTATTAAACTTAATCCATATCTTTGTCTTGGATTGAATATCCTTGTATAAATTAATTTGTTCATGAGTATGCAATACGGTCATTAAGTTATGCTCAATTACCTGATCAATTTCATTTTGCTGATAGACACCTTGCATTAATAGAATGGGCTTATTAGAGATTTTTCTTATCTTCATTGCCTCATCAAGTCTTACAACTGCGAAGCCGTCTGTTAAATCATTTAGCCTTGAAACAAATTCTTCTAGTTCATGCCCGTAAGCATTTGCTTTGATAACAGATAGGAAATTTGTATGATCACTAATGTTGGTCTTCAAGTAGGAAATATTATCTTGAATAACAGAGAAATTTATATGTAATTCAGCTGACTCTTTGCTCATTGAAATGGATCAAAGTAACTGTCCACTGCAAAATCTTCAAAACGAGTAAATTCCTTCAAGAAGGATAGGTTCACAGTTCCAATTGGGCCATTCCTTTGCTTTCCAATGATAATTTCAGCTTTATTACCTTCTTCGGAATCTTCGTTGTAAACCTCATCTCTATAGATAAATAGTATAAGATCTGCATCTTGCTCAATTGCACCTGAATCTCTCAGATCAGCCATCATAGGTCTTTTGTTTGGTCTTTGTTCTACAGCTCTATTTAGCTGAGATAAAGCAATCACAGGTACATTTAACTCTTTTGCAAGAGCTTTTAAAGATCTTGAGATCTCGGATATTTGATTAACCCGATTCTCTGTTGAGCCTGGTAATTGCATTAACTGAAGATAGTCAACAACGATAAGAGATAACCCATGCTCCTCTTGTCGTGAAATTCTTCTTGCTCTTGCTCTTAGCTCCATTGGTGATAACAAGGAACTATCATCAATGTATAAAGGGAGTTCCCTTAATTTAGAAGAAGAGTCCATAAATCTTTTTAGCTCTTCGTTGGAAAGTGAGGCAGATCTTACATTTTGCTGATTGATTTTTGCATGACTAGCTAGAAGCCTGGTTGTAAGAGATTCACCTGGCATTTCTAAACTAAATACTAATACTCCACCTTTAACATCCTCATTCAATAGAAAATTCTCAGCGATGTTCATTGCGAAGGAAGTTTTTCCCATACTTGGTCTTCCAGCAACAACAATCAAGTCTCCCCTTTGAAGTCCTTGAGTTTGTTTATTTAGATCTTTAAAACCAGAAGAGAAGCCAATTAGACTTGATCCACTTTGAGAGAGTTCATTAAGCCTATCAATAGACTTCTCAATTAGATTTTCTAGTGTTTGGATGTTTGTTGATGTCCGCTCAGCCTCATCATTTAATGAAAAAATCTTGGATTCGGCTTCATCCAATAAACCTGAAGCATCTTTTCCCTGAGGGTTAACAATTAATTCAGCTATTTCAGAATTTATCTTCATTAGCTTTCTTGATATTGATTTTTGCCTTATCAACTCTGCATAGGTTTCTAAATTTGCTGCAGAAGGAGAAGAGCTTGCAAGCTCAATAAGGTAGTTCTTACCTCCAGCTCGAGTTAATAAATTTTTGCTATCGAGTCGGTCAGCAACAGTGATCGGATCCAGTGGTTTACCTGCATTAACAAGATCCCCCATCGATTCAAAGATCGATTGATGGTCTTTACCTTGAAAATCTGCATGAGAGATTACCAAACGCACGTTGTCATAACGCTCAGTCTCGAGCATCAGGCCACCTAAGACAGCCCTTTCAAGCTCTCTTACTTGGTCAATTTGATCGTTTGAATATTCAGGCATAGAAAATGATTTTTACATCATATCCAGCGAATGACAACTATTCAGGCTTAACAATAACAGTTATCTCTGTTGATACTTCTGGGTGAAAAAGAAGATTGATCTTATGATCGCCGACCTCTTTGATAGGCCCATCAGGAAGTTGCACATAACTCTTATCAACCTCAAGATTTTTCTCAGCAAATGCATCTGAAATCTCTCGAGTTCCAACAGATCCATACAAGGCCCCTTCATCTGTTACTGGAACTTTTATTTCCACTGACTGATCTTTTAGCTGCGTTGCCTTTGCTTCAGCTCTAGAAACTTCATCTGCTGATGCTGCAGCAAGCTCTGCCTTTCTTTCAGCTACATATTCAAGATTATTTTTTGAAGCAAACATTGCTTTTTTTTGTGGTATTAGAAAGTTTCTAGCATACCCTGAGTTAACCTCAACAACATCAGCAATATCGCCAAGGTTAGGAATCTTATCAAGTAAAATAATTTTCATATTTGTTTATCTGTATATGGTATCAAAGCAAGAAATCTTGCAATCTTAACAGCCTTTGTTAATTTTCTTTGCTCTGGGGCAGTAATGCCAGAAACTCTAGCAGGAATAATTTTTCCTGTTTCAGTAATAAATTGTTTAAGAATATCGATATTCTTATGGTCAAAATTTTCAGGCAATGCTAGCTTCTTCATGCTTGCTCCTCATTTTTAGATTCAGTTTTTTCTGAAGTTGTCTCCTCTGTGGTAGAGCTTTCCTCTTGACCTGAAGGGCTTTCATCTTTTTTTTCTTCAGATGAACTCTCATCTACTTTAGTTTCACTTGGAGTTGGTTTTGGTTGCTGTTGTACTTGAGCTTTTAGTTTAGCCTCATGAGCTCTTTCTTCAGCCCTTTTCTTTGCTTCTTTTGTATCTTGAGTGAGAAAAGAGTCTGACTCAATGACTGTGTCAGTTTTTAATACTAAATGGCGAATAACTGAATTATCATATTTAATCTTGGTCTCAAGCTCATTAATGTTAGCAGGATCACCATCTAATTGATAAATGAGATAATGGCCTTTTTTATTTATCCCAATTGTGTAGGCAAGTTCTCTAATACCAACATTTTCACAATAGTGAATATTAAAACCTAATTGAGAAAGAACGGACTCAAAGTGCTCTTTGTAGGGATCAAACTTTGAAGCGAGATCTGGGTTTAATATTAAAGTAAGTTCGTAATGATTCATGTTTTTCCTTTTGGTTAAAGATTATTTGCAAGCAAATAACCAAGGTCTGCGCATTTTAGAGAATGAAAAATCTATTTGCAATAGATTTAATAATTACTTTTTAGCCAGCCAAATGCCTTATCAAAAAGGCTTCTATTCTGCTCAAGTGCAATTCCTTGCTTTAGTTGATCAAACCCATATCCCAAAAGACCAAGACTCGTAGCATATATTGGGTTTTTAAGAACAGACTCCATGCCTTTGAAGTTTTCAGGGACTCCAATCCTGACGCTTGTTTGGAAAATCGACTCTGCAAGCTCCACCACTCCTTCCATCTTTGAAGTACCGCCCGTTAGCACAATGCCAGCAGGGATTTTCCCATCAAAACCGTTTCTTTGAATTTCAGCTTTCACAAGCTCGAATAATTCAACATATCTTGGTTCAACAATTTCCGCTAGTGCTTTTCGTGATAACTCTCTTGGAGCTCTTCCGCCAACGCCAGCAACTTCGATGGTTTCAGATTCTGTGGTAAATTCTGCAACAGCACATCCATACTTTTGTTTAAGTTCTTCTGCCTGTGGCGTTGGAGTTCTAAGTGCAACAGCTATGTCACTGGTTACTTGATCACCTGCAATTGGAATAACACCTGTAAATGAAATAGAGCCTGAATTAAATATGGCTATGTCAGTTGTCCCTCCACCAATATCTACAATACAAACTCCTAGCTCTTTTTCATCTTCTGATAAAACCGAGTATGAGCTTGCAAGTTGCTCCAAAACAAATCCATCTAGTGTGATTCCACATCTTTTAACGCATTTTTCTATGTTTTGAATTGCATTATTAGCGCAAGTTACCAAATGAACATGGGATTCAAGTCTAACTCCAGACATTCCCAATGGTTCTCTTATAGAGTCTTGATCATCAATTACAAATTCTTGTGGAAGCACGTGAAGTACTTTTTGATCTGAGGGAATAGCCACAGCCTGAGCAGCCTCTATGACTCTGTCAATATCAAAGGGAGTAACCTCCTTATCCTTGATACCAACAATGCCATGTGAATTAAGACTCTTGATATGATTTCCAGCAATACCTACGTAAACATTTTTTAATTTGCCATCAAATGAATTTTTTGCCTGATCCATAGATTTTTGAATAGCGTCCGTTGTAGCATCAATATTTACAACAACACCTTTTTTTAATCCTGATGATGGGTATGATCCAAGAGCAACAATTTCAACTGCATGTGAGTCAGTAAGCTGTCCTATTAAACAAACAACTTTGGAAGTTCCAATGTCCAGGGCAACAACATAATCATTTTCTTTTTTATTTCCGTTAGTTGCCATATTTCAAAGCTGCTCCACTTTTATTTCGCATATCAATAATACTAGGATTTAAGCTATTTGCGTACAAATATCTCATCAAGATTTGAAATCTCTCCATACTTTGATTGCTCATATTTCTAGCAAAAATTATTTTCTGTTTATTATTTAAAGTTATTTCCCAGCCGCTTCCAAAATCGTAGTTTATTTCACTGATAAGAATCTGATTCTTTTGAATTTCATCGTCAAGAAATATAAAGAGATTTATTAGTTCATCAATTTTATTTTCAGGAACGCTAAAACGTGGCAGTGAATTTGATGTTGAATCAACCGGAAAAATATTTTTATTTTTTGATAAAAAGAACTCATTATTGAGAACTCCAATCGGTACAGATTGTTCAATAAATATGTAGTCTGCTTTGAAATAAAATTTCTTGTACACATATCCTTGAATCCATTCTTGATTATTTAGTAAATGCTCTACTTCTTTTGTTTTTTTAAGATTATAAAGCTCATTCATGAAGTCTTTTTCATAATTAAACTTTACCGGTTCAGAAAATTGAATGTTTACATTAAGACCTATATTTAATTCAAAACCAGTTATAAACCCTAAAGATGTGGCTAACAAAAAATTCTTAAGCATCACTTATGATTTCATGAATAAGCTCATTAAAGCTCAAGCCAGATATTTTTGCAGCCGCTGGGAAAAGGCTGTGGTCTGTCATTCCTGGTACAGTGTTAATCTCTAGCACATAAAATTCGCCATCTTCATTTTGCATAACATCTACTCGAGCCCAATCCTTGCATTCACAAACTGTGCAAGCTTTAAGAGCAATATCACAAAGTAATTTAATCTGATCAGGTTCAAGTTGCGCTTTTTGAATAATTGTATCTTCAGCAATGTATTTAGCATGATAATCATACATTCCGCTAGCAGGGATTATCTCTAACGGTGCCAAACACCGACCCTTAAGAACAGATACCGTAAATTCTCTTCCATTAATTGTTTCTTCAATAAGAAATTCTCTTTCAGGATTTACAAGATTCTGTTTAAGAGATTTAAATTCCTCATTAAATTTAACCGCAAATGTATCAATGGATGAGCCCTCCTCAGATGGTTTTATGTAAAAACCATTTTTTAAAAAAATATCCGATGGAAATTCCATAGCCTTAATATTTTTTGTAGTTAAAAATTTAGGTGTATTTATTCCATTTTCAATAAGTATCTTTTTGCAATTAGCTTTGTTCCATGTATTGATACAGCCTTGTGCATTTGAGCCAAAATAATTAATTCCCAAGTTAGTTAACTTATCTTGAAGAATTCCAGACTCTCCTTCAAAACCATGAAGCGCAATGAATACCTCAATATTTTTTTTCAGGTGATTTATCTGATTAATTGCTAGAAAATCTTCAAGCTCAACTTGATGACCAAGCTGGATTAGAGCCGAGTGAATCTGACTTCCAGATTTTAAGGAAACTTCTCTTTCAGCTGAAGTTCCGCCACTTAAAACAATTATTTTTTTACCTGACATGATTCAACAAAGTTTTTAAGGTAACTAGAAATTTTGCCTGCACCTTGCATAATTATGACTTTATTTGATTTTTTCATACTTATGATTTTGTTTGGTAAATTAGCAGGGTTTAATATTTCAGCATTCCCTCCTTCTTTATTTATAGCCTTTACTAAATTAGCAGATGTAATTTTTGGTATTTTACGCTCCGATGCTGAATATATTTCGAGTAAATAAACCTCTTTTATTTTTTTTAGGACATCTACAAAATCATCAAATAATTGCTCTGTTCTGGTATACCTATGAGGTTCAAAAATCATAACTATTTCACTGCGATTAAAGACAGATAATGCAGATTCATATGTACTTCTAATTTCTTCAGGATGATGACCATAATCATCGATTAGGAGTAGATCGCGGTTTGGTAAAGACAGCTCATACCTCTCAAACCTTCTAGCAACTCCTGGAAAGTTTAGTAGAGCTCTTTTAATGGATGTCATCTTAATTCCTTCATTCATCGCTATGATTGCTGAACCGGCCGCATTTAATACATTATGCTTACCTAGCATAGGAATAGTGAACGAAGAATTTTTTGAATTTAAGGTATTTTGAATTGAAAAGGTTTGAGAAAATCCCTTCTGATTTAATAATTTTATCTGGTAGTCATTTAATTTAGAAAATCCAAAACTTATTTTTTTTCTGCGAATTTTTTTAAAAACATCTCTAGCATTTTTTGAGTCTATATTCATAAGTACATAACCGTAAAACGGGAGGTTTTTTGTAAAGTTTAAGAATGCAGTATTAAGTTTTTGTTGATCATTTTCGTAAAATGATAGGTGATCATTATCTATATTCGTAATTACAATAACCTCTGGATGCAAATGCAAAAAAGATCCATCGGATTCATCTGCCTCAACAATCATGTGAAGACCATCTCCCAAGTGAGAACTATTTCTACCACCTAATATTTGTCCGCCAACAACATAGGTTGGGCTTAATTTTGCAGCATCAAATATATTTGATATTAGACTTGTGGTTGTAGTTTTTCCATGACTACCAGAGACAGCAATTGTTCTATAGCCATGCAAAATACTTGCCAACATGACCGCTCTTGGAATGATGGTAATGTTATTTTTTTTTGCGTATTTCAGCTCAGCATTATTTTTAGTTATCGCACTTGAAGCCACAACAACATCTGAAGATTTAATATATCTTGGATCATGACCTAGTTGAACTTTTGCTCCCAAGGCCTTTAGTGAACTAAGTTCTTCCGTCATCTGAAGGTCCGATCCTGAAATAATAAATCCCTTTTTTTGGAGGACCATTGCTAGACCAATCATCCCGGAACCACCAATTCCAATAAGGTGTATCCTTTTAAGCTCACCAAAATGTTTTTGAGATCTAGTCATAATCAAAAATATGATTGTAAATCTTCTTAGCAGCTTGAGAATGATCTATATCAGAATTTTTTTGCCAAGAAAGATATGATCTCTGTTCAATTATTTCATTAAGCTTGTCAATTAAATCGTTCAGACTTTCACTTTCAGAAAAAATCTCTCCCATACCAATCCCAACTACATATTTAGCATTATGCATTTGGTGATCATCGATCGAATTATGTAAAGGGATATACAAGCCTCCCTTATTAAGTGAAGTAATTTCAGATACTGATAAAGCACCAGATCGTGAGATTACAAAATCAGCTTTTTGAATTTCTACAAAAGGATCATCAAAAAAATCCTTCACTACCAGTAAATCAAATTTATTTTTTAGGTAGGTATTAATTACGAGCTCTGATGATCCCTGTCCGGCTTGGTGAACAACTCTTAGCCTATGGTTAACTTTGTTTAAGGCCTTAGGAATGACATCATTAAGATAATTTGCACCTTGGCTGCCACCGGTAATATAAATTGATGCAATATCATATTCCTGATCAGGTTTAAGCAAAATTTTTCTAATTGGATTACCAGTAAGTTCGAAATGGCCATTCTTTTGAGAATCGATTAAGGGGAGACCCAAAAAGCATTTTTTAGCAAATTTTAAAAGTATTTTATTTGCGGTTCCAAGCACAGTATTTTGCTCATGCAAATAAATTGGGACTCTAAATAGAACTGCTGCTAATCCAACTGGAAGACTTACATATCCCCCAAAACATATTACTTTTTTGGGTTTATATTTTATAAATTTAATTGCAACTTCAAAAATAGTTTGTACTAATCGAAAAATAGAAAATATTTTCTGTAAAACTCTTTTCCCTCTATAGCCAACTGCATTTATCTCAAATAAGTGACAGTTTGCAGGCAAATTATCTCTTTCAATTCCACGCTTAGTTCCAAACCAAAAAACTGTATGGCCATTAGCCATGGCAAGCTTTATAAACTCTAAAGCAGGAAAAACATGCCCGCCTGTTCCTCCAGCTGAAACAAATATTTTCAATCTAGATTCCTGTTTTCAAAATCTACCCTAAAAACAATACCCATCATAAGCATAAAAATAATTAAACTTGCTCCACCATAACTAATAAATGGAAGCGTCAAGCCCTTTGTAGGTAATAAGCCTATATTTACTCCAATGTTAAAGATGGATTGAATAGATAGCAAAGATCCTATTCCAAAACATACATAACCTTGAAACAGTCTATTTTTCCTTAACGCGTCAAATGAAATTTGTACGATTGATGTAATTAGCAAAATAAACAATAACATGAGGAGGAAGCCTCCAATAATGCCAGTCTCTTCAAGAATGATCGCAAAAATAAAATCAGTATGTGGTTCAGGCAAATAGAGGTTTTTTTGAATGCTGTTCCCAAGGCCTATTCCAAAAAGATCACCTCTGCCAATTCCAATGAGAGCATTTGAAAGCTGCCATCCTGAGCTCAGTTCAAATTCAGGAGCGAACGGGTCCCTGAAGGATACCAATCTAGCTAATCGGAATGGAGTATAAATTATTGCTATGTATGCTAGAAAACCTAAAACAGAAATCAGAAATAAAAATTGACTGAGTGAAATTCCTGCAAAAAAAAGCATTATTAAAACAAGACTGCATATAATTACTGTCGAACCAAGATCTGGTTGTAATAAAATTAAGAGTGATAAAAAAGACAAGATCATCATCGGTCTAATAAAACCTATGAGGGTACTTAACTCCGTGGTGCGTCTAACTGAGTATCCTGCAATGTAAAGAATGAGAGCTAATTTTACTAGTTCTGAAGGCTGTAAATTAAAAAACCCCAAATCAATCCAACGCAGACTCCCGTTTACAACCTTCCCTATTCCTGGAATAAATAAGGCGATCAATAAAGCCAAAGACGTCAATAAAAATACCCAATCATATTTATGATAATAATCTGTTGGTATGTTTACTGATATCAGGATTGCTAAAACACCAAGAAATATAAAAATAATTTCACGTTTTGCAAAATAAAATGGGTCACCGGTAAGATCAACAGCAACATAAACTGATGCAGATGTTACAAAGGTAATACCAAAAATTATTAATCCAGTGAGCGAAGTAATTAAAAGCGATGAACGTGAAAGAATCATGCTCTTAGGGCTTGATTTATTAGTTGGTTGAACGCAGTGCCTCTTTCTTCAAAATTTTTGTACTGATCAAAGCTCGAACAACCTGGACTAAATAAAATAATAAATTGATTCAGATCGTTTCTACTTGAAAAATAATTTTTAATTTCATAAATTATTTCATCTAGGCATTCTCTGATCACTATATCTTTGTGAGTAATTTCTTCTGCTATCTTCTTTCTATCTTGTCCATATAAATAAACTGTGTGTACACTTTGCGGCAAACCTAAGTCTCGGAAAGAAATATTTTTCTTCAATCCTCCCAAGATAAGTAACGTTTTTTTTGAAGAATCTAATTTAGATAAAGAAAACTCAACTGAGTGTGGGTTAGTTGACTTTGAGTCATTGATTGCCAAGAGGCCTCCAAGCAAATTCAATTGCTGATTTCGAAATGGTAGTTGCTCTATTTTTTCTTCAGGATATTCCTTAAAATCTAAACCCAACCATTCAATAAAGACTCTTGCAATAAAGTTAGCCTCAATATAATTTTTTTTTGATTTTGATTGCTCAAAAGGGATTGATTGCATTCTAAAATTACCCTCGATAAGTGTCTCTGGAACTGTGCTATTAAAAATGAGAAAATCAGACTCAAGCAAAAGTTTTGCTATGTTTGACTTGCAACTTAGATAATTCTGCATAGATTTATGACGATCTAAATGATCTGGAGCAAAGTTTAAAAAAACACCGAAAGTAGAAGAATTATGTTCTAATTTTTTTCCTTTAAAGAACTCTAACTGAAAACTTGATAGCTCAATTAAATGAACGTCTATTTGATCATCAAGCTTTAGATTATTCAGCATCGGTATTCCAATATTGCCTCCTTTAGAAGACTTCAAGCCTTGCATTGATAAAATTTGCTCTAACTGATTTATGGTGGAGCTTTTACCATTTGTTCCAGTAACCGCAATAATTGGAGCAGATGAGTCATTAAGAAATAGGTCTAACTCAGTAATAAATTTACTTGAAAACTCTATAATTTGTTCAGGATTGAATCCTGGAGATAAATAAATTTTTTGATATTTTTGAAAATCTATCTTTTTAAAATTATCTCCAAAAAAAGCTTTCCCATTTTTTGAGGGATTAATTTCAAATGGTGGTACTTCACGGGTATCAGCTATGTCAAAAGGTAGATCTTTTTTTAAAAGATACTCAGAAACTGAGACTCCAGATAAACCTGAACCAATGATAAGAAAATACTCTTCAATCAACGTAACTTAAGTGTTGCAAGCGCAAATAATACTAATAAGAAAGTGATGATCCAAAATCTAACAATTACCTTTGGTTCTGGCCAGCCCTTTAATTCAAAATGATGATGAATTGGCGCCATTAGAAAAATTCTTTTTCCAAAAAGTTTATAAGATGCAACCTGCAAAATTACACTTACTGTTTCTAAAATAAAAATACCTGCCATAAAAGCGAATACAATTTCTTGCCTTAGTAAAATTGCAAACACTGCTAAAATAGCTCCCAAGGTTAAAGAACCAACATCACCCATGAAGATTTGTGCAGGGTAAGTGTTATACCAAAGAAAGCCAATTCCTGCTCCAATCAAAGCACCCGCAAATACGATAAGCTCACCTGAAAGAGGTAAAAAAGGAACATATAAATATTCAGCTATAATTTGGTTTCCCATAGCGTATGCAACTAACCCCAACCCTCCAGTAATTAAGATAGAAGGCAAGATTGCTAAACCATCTAAACCATCAGTTAAGTTAACTGCATTGGATGAACCAACTATGACAAATATCCCAAATAAGATAAAAAATACGATTGAAATATCAAAAATAAAATCCTTATTAAAAGGAAGAATGAAGTATAAATTGTCACCATCAGACAGATATAAGTAAATTCCAAGGATCAAAACTGAAAATAACGCTTGAAAAATTAATTTATGCTTACCTTTTAATCCTTTGGAATTCTTTTCCTTAATTTTTAAATAATCATCTAAGGTCCCAATGCCTGCAAATAAAAATGTTGTTAGCAGTAAAAGCCAGATGTAGTAATTTGATAAGTCTGCCCACAAGAGAGTTGAGATAATTAGTGAGGTGAAAATTATTAATCCCCCCATTGTTGGGGTGCCGGCCTTGGATAAATGTGACTGAGGGCCATCATCTCTAATGGACTGTGAAAATTGAAGATTATTTAAATATTTAATTATTATCGGTCCAAGAAAAATAGATAAGAACAATGCAGTAATTGTTCCTCCAATAGTTCGTACCGTTAGATAACGCAATACATCAAACCCTGAATCAAAAACTACTAAATAGCTTCCAAGCAGCTCAATCATCGATAAATCTCTCCATTTTCATTCCCCGCGAACCCTTAATATATACTAAATCTCCACTACTAATATTTTTTTTAATGAAGAGTTTTAGCTCATTTTCATCATCAAAATGTTTACCATTTTTACCAAAGACCATTGAGGCATATTTGGAATGATTTCCAAAACTAAATAGAGATTCAATTCCAGCATTTAGCGCATACTGCCCAGCCTCCTCATGAAATAATTTAGAGTCATTACCTAACTCAAGCATATCCCCAAGGATTATTATTTTACGTCCTTCAAATAAGTTCAAAGAATCAACTCCTGCACTGAAAGATTCTGGATTAGCGTTATAGGAATCATTAATAATTATTGATTTATTAATCCAAGATCTTGGGCTTAATCGATTTTCAAAATTTTGAAACTTTTTAAGTTTAGTTTTGAAAAAAGTATGCTCCTGTCCCAAAATTTGAGAAGCAATAAATGCTATTAATACATTTAAGACGTTGTGTGTTCCAAGCAATGGACTTAATAGTTTTTGCTGAAGTTGATTTAAATTATCTTTTATCTCAAATGAGCAATTTTGATGTGTTTGACTAATAATTTTTGCTTGAAAATCAGCATCTTTATCAAAACCGAATGTAATAAAATCAATATCAGAGCGGATTGATTTCCAATATTCTTCATATTTCCCATGTGGGATAATAGCCGTTCCACCTGATTGTATATTTTCAATTAACTCAGATTTTACTCCTAGAACGCCCTCCTCTGACCCCAATCTTTCAAGATGTGAACGGCCTATTGAAGTAATTATCCCAATGCTTGGACTTAAAATCTCTGATAAAAATTTAATATCCCCAGGTTGCCCGGCACCCATTTCAAAAATACCTACATTAGCATTGACCGGAAGATCTAAAATACTTAGCGGTAATCCAATTTCATTATTAAAGTTACCAGAGCTTGAGTAAGCATCTTCAATTAGCTCAGATAGTAAATTTTTAACAGTTGTTTTTCCATTGCTTCCCGTTATACCGAGCTTAGTTCCATTGAAATTTTTTGCGAGAGCTTTTGCAACGAATTGAAGTAATTCAATAGGACTTTCATGAAATAAGTGGTATTTTTCATCAAGTGATTTATCCAAGTTATTTGAAATAACACATGATGCCCCACGATTAATTGCATCTTGCGCATAATCTGATCCATTTACGTTATTTCCTTGAAGCCCAAAGAATAATGTCCCACTTTTAACTAACCTAGAATCGATTTGGACGTCTGTAATAGGTTGTGATGAAATTGAATGATTTTCTATATTAAGTAGTTTTAGTAAAAAATCTGTTGAATCAAGAATTCGCATTAAAAAAACCGTTTTACGGATGAAATATCGGAGTGAGCAATGGTCTTATTTTTGATATCTAAAAATTCTTCATGACCTCTGCCAAGAATTAAAAGAGGTATATCTTTTGGAAGAGATAAAACAGCACTTTCAATTGCTTCTTCTCTATCCTCGATAATGCTAGTGCTATCAGGGAGATCTGATGGTAGTGCATCTTTTTTTATGCTCACAAAGTCCTCATTTCTTGAATTGTCTGAGGTAAAAAATATCTTTGATGCATAAATTTGAGCAGTTTTATACATTCTAGATCTTTTAGGTCTATCTCTTTCACCTCCGCATCCAAACAAAACCCAAACATCTTTGTACTTCTCTTTGTAACTAGCAAGAATATTATTCATAGCTGCATCATTATGAGCAAAATCAATAATGACATGTTTTCTTGTTGACTTAAAAACAGTATTCCTTCCTTTTGGCAAAGCTATGTTCTGTATTTCTTTATTAATATTTAACTTAATTAAATGATTTCTAAGCATCATTATTGCTGTACATAAATTTATAATATTGAATTTTGGAAATAGGTTTGTATTGAATTTTATTGATTTACTCTTTTCAAGCTCACTGATCTCAACGTCATAGCCATCGATTTTCCCTGGAAGAATTCTAATTAAAGAATCGCTTTTTGATTGCATGTCTGAAAAGGTTTGTATCTCATAGTCCATAATCTTATGTTTTTTAATTACCTCTAATACATCATAGTTAACCAATGGTATTGATCTTTGACTTAAATCCAAAATAGATAATTTTGATCTTTCATAGTCTTCTTGAGTTTGATGGTAATCAAGGTGATCACTGCCGATGTTTGCAATGCATACTTTCTCATAATCGAGCATATTCAATCTTTCTTGATGAAGTCCATGAGAGGATAGCTCTAAAAATAATCCAAGCCCTTCAATCTTATTAAGATTTGCAAGGTGCTTGAATAGGCTAAATATATCCGGAGTGGTTTCCTTTAGGGTCGATTGATATTCATCACTAATAAATCCTAAGGTTCCCATGTAAGCACTAGGATTCCCAGTCTTTTTATAGAGCTGATAGCACAAATAGGCTACTGAGGTTTTACCATTAGTACCTGTGATACCAAAAAATTTTATTTTTGTAATATCAATCGAATAATATTGAACTAAGAAATTTAAGATTTTTTTTTCTAGGTCAGGCACAAAAAAAATATTCTCGGAATTAATACCCTCAGGCATCTTATCTGTTACTACAAAGGCAGCCCCTTTAGTAAAAGCCTCATGTATAAATTGGCAGCCATGTGATTTGGTGCCTTGCAAAGCAAAGAAAACTGAGTTTTTTTTGATTTCCTTTGAAGAGTTTGAAATATGGGGCACCGCACTTGATGATGGGAAATCAAAACCAAAACAATCTTTCCAAATATCTTTTGAATTCATAAATTACAAGCTTACTAGATCATCGAATATTTCTTTGAAAACTGGCGCTGCAACTTCTCCTCCAGAGTAACGATTTAGACCAGGCTCATCAATTGTCACTAAAATTGTATACTTTTTCGTTTCAAGTGGTCCGATGCCAATGAATGATGAAATGTATTTGCTTTTATCATATTTTCCATTACTAACTTTATGAGATGTGCCGGTCTTGCCTGCAACTCTATGTAAATGATGCTTTGCTTGTGTACCTGTACCATCAATAATAACTTGCTCAAGTGATTCCATAATGAGTTCAGCCGTATGCTTAGAAATTACCTGACTTGGATTACTGTGATTTTTTTCATCAACTAATTGAAATCCTTTTAAAACTCCATCATTTGCAAACACTGAAAATGCCATGGCTAATTGGATTGCAGATGCCTCTAACCCATATCCAAATCCTAAGCTTGCTATTTCATGATCGCTAATATTAGATCTTTGATTAATTTTTCCATACGCTATTGATGGAAAGTTTATATTTGGGGGAACAGCCAACCCAAATCTTTTATATCCATTAGTCAAATCATGTGAGTCAATTTCTAATGCAATCTTTGCAGCCCCTACCTGACTTGATTTTGCAATAATATCGACAGGAAGTAATGAGCCATAATTTCTTGGATCAGCAATAACTTGAGAGTTAAGCTCTATATATCCAGGACCAGTTTCCACATATTTATTAAAATCTATATCATTATTTTCAATCCCAATTGCAAGAGCAATTGGCTTTATAACTGACCCTGGCTCGAAACTATCCAATAAAGCTCTATTCCTCTGAATTATTCTATTAGGATCATTAGGGTTATATGATGGAAAGCTTGCTATTGCTAATATTCTTCCAGTTTCATTATCCAAAACAACTGCGCTACCGCCTTTTGCCTGTGCTTGAATTACTCCTTGGGATAGGCTCTTATGAACTGAATATTGAATCTCATGATTAATGGTCAACTTAAGATTGTTGCCGTCGGATCCTCTATTTAAGATCTTTGGGGGCTTAATTATTTCTTGCCTTCGATTTTTAAAGATCTGTTTTTTTCCAACCTCTTCTTTTAGGTGATTTTCAAATCCTTTTTCTAGCCCCTCTAAGCCTTTATTATCTGCTCCAGCAAAACCAACAAGTGTAGCTATTTGCTCTCCTAGGGGGTAAATTCTTTTACTAAAGGATTCGATCTCAAGATAATCATTCCTTTTTGATTTAATTTCCTGAATTTCTGCTAGCGAGATATCCTCTTTTAAAATTTTTTTCTTTTTTAAGAAGCCAATATCTTGATTTAAAACATCAAAGGAAAGATCTAAATCAGAAGTATCAAGTCCTTTAAGACCATATAAATTATATTTAATGAGGCTGCTAGCTAAGGGGTAATTGTTTGCATCATAAATTGCACCTCTTGCATGCGGAATATCTTTGACTGAAATAGTCCTGTAATCACCTTTAGCCTTTAAAAAATCACCCTCTTCTTGATACAAATAAAATATTCTCAAGATAATTATGATTGTCATAAGAGCCATAACTCCGAATATGATATAAAAACGAACTGTCAATCTACTACTCATAAATCTATTTTATTTTTAACCTTGTTTTGGCGTTCTGCATATTTAAATCTTGAATAGAGGACATCTCTGTTTTTGCTAATGAAGTTAAGAAGTTTTTTTCTGTGATGAGGTTGAGATTAATTTCTTTTAATTTCAAAATCTCGTACCTTGTATTCTCAATATCATTTGCCAAAATTGAATTTTCCCATCTTATTTTTATTAACCAGATATTTGATACCAATATTAAAAAGAGTATGAAATATAGAAGATGGACTTTAGTATTACTCATTTTTTTGCATATACCCTTAATACTGCACTTCTACTTCTAGGATTGGCTTTTACTTCCTCTGGTTTAGCTCTCAATTTTTTTTTAACTGCCCTATAACTCTCATCAATAGTATTATTAATTGGTATTTCTTTTGGATACGAGAAAGTTTTTGGAGAATAGTAATTTTTTACTATTCTATCCTCTAGGGAGTGAAATGAAATTATTGCTACTCTTGCTTTAGGTAATAAAATTTTATCAAGAGAATCTAGCATCATTTCAATTGCAGATATCTCCTGATTAACTTCAATTCTGATTGCCTGAAAAATCTTGGTTGCTGGATGAATTCTTGATTTTGATTTAATTGAACTTGAAATTAAATTTGCCAATTGTAGTGTGGATTTAATTCTTTGTTCAGATCTATAAATCGAAATAAGTTTTGCAATTTTTCTTGATTGCTTTTCTTCTCCATACTTAAAAAAAATATTTGCCATATCTTCTTCAGGAGTTTCATTTATCCATTTTTCTGCACTTACGCCTTCAAGATTATTCATCCTCATATCTAGGGGACCATCCTTATTAAGGCTAAAGCCTCTTTTAGGATCGTCAAAGTGAGTTGAGCAAACTCCAAAATCAAATAGAGCACCGTTAATCTTGGGAAGTTTAAGTTTGCCTAGATGTGCAAAGTCATGATGAAAGATTTTAACTCTTTTGTCTTGTATGGTTTTTTTTGCATAACTTACAGCTTGAGGATCTTTATCAATTGCAAATAATCTTCCTTTATCATTTAGTTGAGAGAGGATTTTTTTGGAATGTCCTCCCCTTCCAAATGTTCCATCAAGGTATATACCATCGGGTTGAATATTTAAAAGGCTAACCGATTCCTCCAGTAGAACCGGAATATGCTGCATTTGATTAATCTACCTGCTTTCTCATGAAAGTTGGCACATCGAGGAAATCAATATCCTCTGCAGACGATGTGCCAACACTGACTGAATCCTTTGTATGATCTTTATCGAGTCCGACTGGAGATAGCTTTACCGTTGCAGGAGAATTATCAACTGCAACCCTTGGTGCTTTTTGATTAACGCCAGTTGCTACGACTGTAACAGTAAGCTCATCCTCATTAAGATTCTCATCAATTACTGCTCCATAAATTACTTGGGCATCTTCGGCAACTATGTCCTCAACTACTGTGTTGACTTCATGCATGTCGCCCATGGTAGGACTTTTAGCACTTAAATTTACTAGTATGCCCCTAGCATCCTTAAGGTTTATATCTTCAAGAAGTTCTGAGCCGATTGCTTGTGATGCTGCTTCAACTCCTCTCTCTTTACCAACTGCTACCCCTGTTCCCATCATTGCAATACCTTTCTCTGACATAACAGTTTTGACATCAGCAAAGTCAACGTTAACGTAACCAGGCTTCATGATTATGTCTGAAATTCCTTGCACCGCTCCTCTGAGCACGTCATCTGCTTTGGCAAAAGCCTCTTGCATAGAAACATTTAATCCAAGAACTTCCATTAATTTCTGATTTGGGATTGTTATCAAGCTATCAACTTCCTCTACTAAATGAGCAATTCCTTGCTCTGCTGCAGTAATTCTTTTTTTACCTTCCAGTTGAAAAGGCTTTGTTACTACTGCAACTGTAAGAGCACCCATTTCTTTTGCTATTGAGGCAATAATTGGTGCGGCACCTGTTCCAGTTCCGCCTCCCATTCCCGCAGTGATAAAGACCATATCGGCACCATCTAAAAGTTCTTCAAGTGACTCTCTATCTCTTTCAGCTGCTTGACGTCCTACCTCTGGATTAGCTCCTGCACCAAGTCCTTTGGTGATTCCACCACCTAACTTTAAAATAGTGGCACCATTAGCCTTTGCTAAAGCCTGAGCATCCGTATTAGCACAGATAAACTCAACACCATCGATATTGTGATTCATCATATGAATCACTGCATTGCCTCCGGCGCCACCCACCCCGATAACTTTTATTTTTGCTTGCTCTGAATGATCTTCAATAATTTCCCAATTCATATCTCTCCCCTTAAAAAGACATATTTTTTACTGTTTCTGGTAAAACCACTTCAAGTATTTCAGTTGATAGTGGTCCACCGTGCTGTCTAGCTTCCCAATTTGCTAGACTCCAAAGCTCAAACTTATCCCCCATCCCAACTAATGCAATCTTTTCTTTTATTTCTATTTCTGCATGAGCTCTTAGTTCACCCGGAATCATAAGAAGCATTCGAGATTGAGCATCAAAGTCTTGAACTGAGGCATTTCCTAGAATTGTCCATTGCAGCTTTCTCACAATTGGATCAAGACTTTGTAAAGACTGTAGTCTAGAAGAAATATCATTCCATACACCTTGAGGATAAATTTTTAGTGCAGGATATTGAGGATCTTGAGTAACAACTATTTTGTTTGTGTTTAGTTCAAACAAAATATCCCTATATTTTGCGGGCATTGCTATTCTGCCCTTAGGATCGATTGTTATTGAATTAAAGCCAAACATGTGTAGTTAAATCTATAGTTCTACACACTTTAAAACATTTTTTCACACTTTGACACACTTTTTTTAATTTTTTTGAAAAAATGTATCAATTGAGTTGGTCTGTAAGCCGGATTCTGTCTAGATGGCCATCTATCTCGACATTATGTCGCCATAATGCTCTAGCAACCTACCCGAATCTCTGATGAGCAATCAATAAGATTCCTATTTGGTCTTGCTTCGGATGGGGTTTACACTGCCATCAATGTTACCACTGATGCGGTGAGCTCTTACCTCACCTTTTCAACCTTACCCTAGGGCGGTATATTTTCTGTTGCACTTTCCGTAGGCTCACGCCTCCCAGGAGTTACCTGGCATCCTGCTCTATGAAGTCCGGACTTTCCTCTGCAGTAGCAGCGACCATCCGACCAACTCGACGTAGATTTTAATACTAAATGTTCTCTTTAGATATATCTGACAAAAATTTATATACAGACTGCTTATTATGTCCGTAGAGGTCATAAATTAGTTTTGAAGCATCCTTTGTAGAGAGGTATTTCAAAAATTTTTTTCCTTCCTCCTCGGAAAGAGAGAAATTCTTTCCAGGCTCTCTTTTTGAACTAAGTACAATTACTATTTCACCTTTACATGTAATTTCATCATTTTCTAAATCTTGAGCAATTTTTTTTAACGAGCCTCTATTAATTGATTCGAACTTCTTAGTCATCTCACGACAAATAGCTATCTCACAATTATTACCTAATTTCTCATGTAAAAAATTTATAGTTGATTTGAGTCTTTTTGGGCTCTCAAAAAAAATTGTTGAGCCCTCGAAATTCTCAATTATTGAAATAGCTTTATCTTTTCTAATGCTTTTTTTTGGAAAAAAACCTTGGAAATTAAATGAGCTAGGAGGCAGCCCAGAATAAACCAAGGCAGTGATCACTGAAGATGCACCTGGCAGCACTTCAAAAGGTATTTTGTTCTCTATACAGAGCTTGATTAGCGGGAATCCAGGATCAGAGATAATTGGTGTTCCTGCATCCGACATAATTCCTATGTCAATATCGTCAATTAGATATGAGAGTATTTTTATGGAGACCTCATTTTCATTGTGCTCATGAAATGTTCGAATAGATGGTTTGTCTATTGAAAGATCGGATAAAAGCCTTGAGGTTTTTCTTGTGTCCTCTGCAAATATATACTTAACTGATTTAATTGCTTCGATTGATCGTAAAGAAATATCTTTTGTATTTCCTATTGGCGCAGCGATAATGTAGAGCATATATTGAGTATAAGTATGAAAGATTTTCTTTTAATTATAGTAATTATAATGAGTGCTTGCTCATCACAACAATATTCTCAAAATGTAATTATCAATTCTGAAGACGCATTGGTTAAAAAAGAAGCTGAGCTTTTCTTCTTTGATACGAACTTAAGTTATGAGGAGAATAAGAGGATCTCTGCCATATTCAGCTACCGAAACATTTCACAAGATACTAAAGATTTTATTGTAAATATTCAAAATAATAGGAATTTAGAGACTGAAAATAGACAACTTATTAGAACCTTATATAACAACATAAATAGGATACAAGCCTCAAAAAAAATAGTGCAAATAAATACACCTTTCGATCTAGATTCAACAGATGTGTATTTAAGTGCTTATGAGCAACCGGTAAAAAATAAACTATTAAGATCTAATAAGCCAATTAGCAATATCCTTTCAAATAAACTTTTATTTTGCTCAAGCTACTATGATGAAATGGACATGTCTGTTATTGAAAAATTAATTCAAGAAGATAGAGATTTTGTATTAGTAACTGATCAAAAACTTTCAAATTTTCAAAATAATTTATTAAAAGGAAATATCTCACCTAAAAAAAATTATTTTTATGAACAACAGAACCCACAAGCTTTTGCAGCCGAAGTTTTAGGTATTAAAGAATCTCAAGAAAGATTTAATGAGATAAAAAGAATTTCTTCAGGTCTGTCCATTGAATTTTTACCAAGAAGAAATTCAAATTTAGAGATTATAATTTTAGATGTAAGTGCTTCTAATCTAAAAAGGCTTTTGCCAGCGTTTAATTATAATTACGCCGCGGATTTAAATTACTATAGTACATCCTCAGCAAACCTCCTATTTAATGATGAGATTGATTTGAATGACCTTGAAAAGCTATTTGCTCCAATACCGAGACCTGTAGATAACTATTCAAAAACAAACGAAATATTTTCTAACAATCATGCGATCATAAGTGACACGATCTTAATTGAAGTTTTAAGGCAAATTGGTATTACTAAAGCTTTGGTTAACGGTTACTCAGGAGTTCTAAAATATGCGGGAAGCGGCTGTATTAACAGGAATATTCCTATAACTCAGATTTAATCTCTTAGATCTTTTTCTATCAATGAAAGGCTGTCTTGAAAGCCAGGCCTTTCAAATATCTTTGCTTGATAATCTAGAAGCGGCTTCAGATGTCTATTCAGAGGAAGATTAATTCCTAGAGATGGAAGGCGCCAAAGTATTGGAGCAAGATAACAGTCAGCAAGTGAAAATTCCTCACTCATAAAAAATGGAAACTCTTTAAATGTTGGGGCGATAGCACTAATCTCATGAAGAAGCTCCTCTTTGGCAACTAATAACTCTTTATCTGTACCGTCTTTAGCACTCAATTTGTCAACTAAAGGACAGATTTCTTTGTCTATTCTCAGCATAAGTGTTCTGCTGTTGGCTCTTGTGACTGGATAAACAGGAAGTAATGGAGGATGAGGAAATCTTTCATCTAAGTATTCCATCATTACGGTGGTGTTATATAGCCCCAAATCTCTGTCTACAAGAATAGGTAATTCATGATATGGATTAATAGATAAAACCTCCTCTGGAGCATCATCATTATTGGTTTCTCTGATTTCACATGCAATATCTTTTTCTGCAAGCACAATCCTGACTCTGTGGCTGTAATGGTCGTCTTTATCTGAATATAAAATCATAGATGTTTCCCCTAAACTTAGTGATAGTCCTTTTGGTATTCTCTGTATAACAAAAATGATAGTGCGGTAAAGATTATAAAGAAAAATATTACATACCAACCAATTCTTTCTCTATCTCTTTTAGCAGGCTCACCAACATATACTAAGAAATTAGTAAGATCATAAATCAAACTATCAAAGCCCGCCTGAGTTAATTCACCAGATTCTTTAATTTTAAGATAGCCACATTTTTCTTCAGTAATGTCATTTCTATTCTCATCTCTTTTAACACCACCGTTTGATGCAATTACAGGCACTTCCTTGCAACCCAATACTTGTTTACCTTGCAAATGACTTAAAACATTTGGCATGGCAGCACCAGGATAAACAAGATTATTAACTCCATATTGTTTGGAGTCATCTTCATAAAAAGTTCTTAGATATGTGTATACCCATTCAGGACTATGTGATCGTGTTACCAGAGTTAAATCAGGTGGTGCAACTCCGAACCACTCTTCCGCATTTCTTTTAATCATTGAGCCTGTCATTAAATCTCCAGGCTTGGTCTCTTGATTAAAAATTAAATTTTCAAATAGTATCTCTTCAGGAATTTCGAGATCAGCTGCTATCCTCCCCCAACGAGAGTATTTTAGCGAGTGACAGCCGTAACAATAATTTATATAGGTTGCTAATCCTTTTTGGAGAGATTCATTGTTATAAAGATCATAACTGTAATCATCACATTCTCCGTAATCACCGCAAGGGGCCGACTCAGCAGAAAAAACACCGGGTGCAAAGTATATAGAGAAAATGATAATAAAGATTTTAATCATAATCTCTCGGGTGGCTGCTTTGTCGATTCAAGTGATGTATAAATTGGCATTAAAAAGAAGAATAAGAAATAAATAGCAGTACAGATAACGCTCATTAAGGTTCTTAATTCAGTAACTGGAACTGTTCCAAGATAACCTAGGGTTAAAAAACTGATAGCGAATAGAGAGATTGCAATTTTACTAAAGATGCCTTTATATCTAATTGAATTAACCTTACTTCTATCTAGCCAGGGCACTACAAATAAAATTGCAATGGCACCAGCCATAACAATCAATCCTCCAAGTTTGTCTGGGACAGCTCTAAGCATTGCATAGTAAGGAGAGTAATACCAAACAGGAGCAATGTGTTCTGGAGTGCTAAGTGGATTAGCTTCTTCAAAATTAGCTTTTTCAATAAAATATCCTCCAGCTTCTGGGAAAAAGAACATTATTATTGAAAAAACTGTCATGAAGACACCAATACCTACCAAGGCATTTAAAACTTTGTATGGAAAGAAGGGAACACTATCAAGAGGCACCCCATCTTCATCAAGGTGCTCTTCAATATCTATGCCTTCTGGGTTACCTGCACCAACTTCATGCAAAGCAACCAAATGCATAAAAACAAGAGCGATTAACATAAGAGGTAATGCAACAACGTGTAGGGCAAAAAACCTTGAAACCGTAGATCCAGAAATATAATAGTCTCCTCTAACCCATACCTCTAAAGATTCGCCAATATATGGAATAGCACCAAAAAGAGAAATAATTACTTGTGCTCCCCAATAAGACATTTGACCGTAAGGTAATACATACCCTAGAAACCCTTCTGCCATCATCACAAGATAAATTGTCATTCCAAAAATCCAAACCAGTTCTCTTGGTTTTTTATAGGAGCCGTACAAAAGTCCTCTAAACATATGCAGATAAACCACTGCAAAAAACATGGATGCGCCAGTAGTATGCATGTACCTGATTACCCATCCATAATCCACATCCCGCATAATAAATTCTATTGATGAAAAAGCACCCTCTTCTGTATTTTGATAAGGCATCATGAGCCATATCCCAGAAATAATCTGTATTATCAAGACAACTGATGCTAAGGCACCAAATAGATACCAGAAATTAACTTTCTTAGGTACGGGATGTTTTGAAAGATGTCTTTCAAATGTATTAACTATTGGCAATCGGTCGTTAAACCACTTAAATACTGTATTCATTAAGTAATCTCCTTATCCTCTCCAATTGTTAAAATTGATCCCTGAAAATTATGAGGTGGCACCTTTAGATTGGTTGGTGCTGGAACACCCTTGAATACCCTACCAACTATGTCGAACATTGAGCCGTGGCAAGGGCAAAAGAAGCCTCCTGTCCAGGTTGCATCCCATGGCTTTGGTTCAACTTCAGGATGATATTTCGGTGAACATCCTAAATGTGTGCAAACTCCAGCAAGTATTGAAAATTCATCACTTTTTGATCTGGTTGGATAAAGGTCTCTATATGGCTCATCAATTGCTAGCGAGTTTGGATCTGCGAGCTTAGTTTCTACTGATGGTAAGTTAGAAATGGAACTTTTTGTATGACGTAAAACAAAGACCGGTTGCTTTCTCCAAGCCACTTGAACAATTTGCCCCTCTTCGATTTTAGAAATATCTACTTTTACAGCAGCGCCTAATGCCTTAGCTTTAGCACTTGGATTCCATGCAGCTATAAAAGGTGTCGCAGCAAATGGAATACCAGCTGCACCAAAAGCAGCAGTCATGCCTATAAGCACTTTTCTTCTATTATTATTTTTGGTGGATTCGGTCATAATTGGGATTTATATTCTAATATAATTAGTCTATATAAACCACTACCGTTTTGAGAATTGAGAGCTCTTTCTAGCCTTCTTCAAACCAGGTTTTTTCCTTTCGACTTTCCTCGGATCTCTGGTTAACAAACCAGCTTTTTTGAGTTGAGGTCTAAGCTCTTCATCATACTCAATCAGGGCTCTAGATATACCATGCCTAATTGCACCTGCTTGACCAAAGCTACCACCGCCCTTGACCATAACTTTAATGTTAACTTTTTCATCTAACTCAGTTAGTTTCAAAGGTTGCATGACAAGCATCTGAGCAACCTGTCTACCAAAATATTCATTTAGAGGTTTACTATTAACAGTAATATCTCCTTTTCCTTTACTCAGATAGACTCTTGCAGAGGAAGTCTTTCTTCTGCCCGTTGCATAATGGATTTCACTCATTTAATTGGTTTCCAAATTTCAGGTTGTTGTGAATCATGCGGATGATCTGAACCTGCATAAATTTTTAGTTTCTTGATAATTTGATTGCTTAATTTATTTTTAGGGAGCATGCCTTTCACAGCGAGCCTAATAACTTCCTCAGGCTTTTTATCAATCATTTCTTTAAAAGTTGTTTCTTTAAGTCCTCCGGGATACTGTGAGTGTCTGTAATAAGTTTTCTTGTCATACTTGCTTCCGGTGACAGCTACTTTTTCTGCATTGATGACCACCACAAAGTCTCCTCCATCAGTATGAGGAGTAAATGTTGGTTTATCTTTTCCACGAAGCCTATCAGCTAATTTAGAGGCAAATCGTCCAAGAATTTGCCCATCAGCATCAACAACATACCACTTTGGATCTACTGATTGCTTGTTTAATGATTCTGTTTTCATTTGTTTCTAAAAATAGACGTGAATATTAATGTTTCATGAGCATTTAATCAACAAATAATGCTCGAAGAATTAATTTTTTGTGATGTATTCTTGGGATGACATTTCAATCAATCTGCTTGCTGTTCTTTCCCACAAGTTTAAAAGCCCCTTGCCATCATAAATATGAGGTAAATCTGCTGCAGGATAAAAAAACTTTATTTTTGTATTGGCAATATATGCTATGTCAACAAAAGCTATTAGTCTTCTGACCAAATCTATTGATTCATCGTTAAGTATTGAAATATTACTTAAAAAAATCCAATTGAAATCTCTGCATATAAGATTGAAATCTTGAGTTGCAACAGGTGATGAAAAAAAACTTTTAAGATCTAACCAAAGGCATTCCGCTGTGAGACCTTTTACAGGGAATTTTCTATCATTCAAAATTAATTCATTATCTAATTTAACCCTCTTACCAAAATAGCTTTCAATTAATTTAATAATTTCATTTTCATTGGATGAATCCATGTTTAGTAGCGATGAATTTGTTTTTCTGTAATCTTTTGTTGAATCCAAATGATGATATAGAAAATCATTTTTTATAAATTGAAGAGATTTGATTAATTTTTCTCTCTGAAGACCATTTTGATAAAGCTCATCTAAACTTGAATTAGAAGAAATGAATAAAGGAATTTCCTTTAAATAAAGTTTTGGCATAATTTCTGCAATTATCATTGCATCAGCCACATCCTCTACCTGAAACTCATCAATAAATATTAATCTTTTTTGATCTTTAAGCTCATCTATGACTTTATCTAATGGATTTTTTTGGCCATCTAATTTATCGAGCTTCTTTTTAATGTGGTTCATAAAGTTAGTAAAGTGAATAAATTCAAATTCTTGATTTAGCTTATTAGCAATGCTTTTCAAAAGGATAGTTTTGCCAATTCCTACACCGCCATAGAGATAGATGCTTGGGATTTTTTTGGATCTCAGAAAATTAAAAATTTTTTTATCTCGTTTAATTGAGACTTCAACAAGGTTCAAAAATTCTACTTGTTTGGAATCTAGCTTAATGTCCTTTTTATTGAATTCATCTAAAATAGAAACTGATATCATCTTTTTAAATTATGGCGATTAATCTTAATTTCAAATCAATTATCACATTTACAGTGGCGGCTCTAACCGTGTTTAGTATATTTCACTTCTCAATTGATAGAAATGATCTAAATTTTGAAAAAATAGTTAAATCTGTTGTGATCATTAAAACAAAACCAACTCGGTCATCAGCCTTCAATGATAAGCATATTGGTTCAGGGGTAATTATTTCCGATGATGGTTATATAGCAACAAATCTTCACGTGATCAGTGGGATACAAAACTTTGTAGTGGAAACCAATGAAGGCATTAATCTAGATGCAAATTTAATTGGCTTTGACAAACGCTCTGATTTAGCCATTCTTAAAGTTGCTAACGAAAATGAGTTGAATTTAAATTCAATTGTCTTTGCAAAAAAAAAATCAATAAGTATTGGTGACAACGTTTATGCAATAGGCGATCCATTTGGACTTGGTTTAACCGTTACATCAGGGATTGTAAGTGCTAATAATAGAAATACTGGAAACCCATATCTAGAGCTCATACAGACTGATGCCGCAGTAAACCCAGGAAATTCAGGTGGAGCATTGATTAATGAAAATGGAGAATTGGTTGGAATTACATCAAAAATTTTTTCAACAACTGGCTCTTTTTCGGGCATAAGCTTTGCTTTACCAGTTGATAAGCTTTCCGATATAGCCTCTGAAATTATTAAGTTTGGTCTTGCAAAGAAAGCATCCCTTGGAAATTTTTCTATCCGTTCAATAAGAATTTTGCATAACAATCAGCTTAAATATTGTGGAGAAATCGTTAATTATTCAAGTGGTCCGATCTTAGATTTATTTAAAACACATGAAAGATTGTGCATCCTTAAAATAAATGAAGAGCCCATGAGTTTAGATAGGCTAAGGCTGGTACTTGAAAATGCGTTTCCAGGTGATGCGATAGGCTTAACTCTTTTGGATGATAAAGGCGAATTGCACTCTTACCAAATTAAAACTGAGTCTATCTAGGCAATCTGACTATATTTGCTCCAAGGTAGGATAGTTTTTCTTCTATCCTCTCATAACCCCTGTCTATGTGATAGATTCGATCAACTACTGTTTCACCTTCAGCGCATAATCCTGCAAGAATCAGACAGGCAGATGCCCTCAAATCCGTAGCCATCACCTGGGCACCTGTAATGGCTTTAACTCCTTGAATAAATGCATTTTTCCCTTGAATTGAAATATTGCAACCCATTCGAACTAGCTCTTGAACATGCATAAAACGATTTTCAAAAACATTTTCAGTGATAACTGAGGATCCTTTCGATAAAGCATTTATAACTGTGAATTGAGCTTGCATATCTGTGGGGAATCCAGGAAAAGGTTGAGTTTGAATATCAACTGGATTAATGTCGCTGTTCATTTCAATGGAAACAGATTCCTTTGTTGTTTTAATATCTGCGCCGCAAAGTCTAAGTTTTGAGAGAATATTTTCTAATCTTTTAGGATCTACTTTATTGATTGTAATGCAGCCATTGGTAAGCGTAGCTGCCGCAAGATAAGTACCTGCCTCAATTCTATCTGAAGGAATGAAGCAGTCTCCACCTTTTAACTCTTCAACTCCAGTTATGTGTATTTCATCAGTGCCAGCGCCCTCAATTTTTGCACCAATAGAATTTAAAAAATTTGCTAAATCTACCACCTCAGGTTCTCTAGCAGCATTTCTTAAGGTAGTTTTTCCGTCAGCCAAAACAGCAGCCATTATGAGATTTTCAGTGCCCGTTACAGTCACACCTCCAAAAGTTATGTCTGCTCCAGAGAGCTTTTTAGCTTTTGCAACAATATAACCACCATCTAATTCTATTTCAGCACCCATTTGTTCAAGAGCTGTTAAATGAAAGTTTACAGGCCTTGTCCCAATAGCACATCCACCTGGTAAAGCAATTTTTGCTTGACCATACCTCCCCAATAAAGCTCCTAAAACTAATATTGATGCCCTCATGGTTTTAACAAGTTCATAGCGCGCTTCAAAGTTATTTAGATTTGAGGAGTCAACCGTAAACTTCATTGACTCATCTAGAACTATATCCACTCCCATTGAACCAAGGAGTTCGAACATTGTTGTGATATCTTGTAAATAAGGCAAATTATCAAATGTGATAGTTCTATCAGAAAGTATTGATGCAGCTAGTATAGGTAAAGCAGCATTTTTTGAGCCCGAGCATTCTATTGATCCCTCTAATCTTGAACCACCAATTATCTTAAGTTTTTCCAAGACTAAACTCCTCTTTGGTTAAAGTCTTTATACTTAATGCATGAAGCTCCCCCGAGGAGAAACATTCCTTGAGGTGAGATAAAACCTCTTTGTGTCTATTGAGCACCTTTTGCCCAATAAATTTATCGGAAACTATTGTGAGTGTTAAATCGCAGTCAGAATTTGACAGAATTACCTCAGATCCCTGAAGGCTGGTCTCCAAAATACTTTTAATTTTTTCATGATCCATTATTCAGGAATGTTTGCATCTGAAGTCCAGTTCAGAATTACTTTATCAATATCACCATCAAATTCTTCTGCAAGAGCTCTGAATTGATTTCTAAAGGTTAGCCCAAGATTAACACCATTAACTATGATATTAATAATTTTCCAACCTTCACCTGATTTTCTAACTTTATAAGTTATGGGATAAGAATTTGACTCGGTAAGCAGATCTTGATTTACATCCTCAATCTTTTCAAATGAAGTTTTATTGGTAAAGCTAGTGACTATTTTTTGATCTCCCCACTGCGCTAAAGTAGATGCATAAGTATCAAGCAAAGAATTTTTGAATACTTCAATAAATTCTGATCTTTGCTCAGTTGAGGACTTTAAATAATTTTCTTTACCCATAACACTAGCTGAAACTCTCCTAAAATCGACCATGGGTTCAAATATATCTTTTATCTTCTCTTTAAAGAGATCAGGATCAGATTCAAATAAATCTTGATTATTCACTATAACCTGCACCATAGACTGGGCATTGCTATCGATAAAGGTTTGTGGGTTTATTTCACTAGAATTAGTTGGGACTAAAAATAATAATGAGAATGCGTATATAAAAACTTTTTTCATTCCCTTCATTATAACATTAGTGTTAGGTTAAGATTTCAATATGAGTACTAATAAATTTATCAATTCAGCAAAAAAAACTATCGGAATACAAGCAGATTCGATTGCATCTCTAAGCAATCAAATTGACAAATCTTTTGCAGAAATTGCTAAAAAAGTATCTCTCATTAAAGGAAAACTAATTGTTATGGGTGTCGGCAAGTCAGGACATGTAGGCCAGAAAGTTTCTGCAACATTAGCAAGCACTGGAACACCCTCTTTTTTTATTCATCCAACTGAAGCAGCTCATGGTGATCTTGGAATGATTGCAAAGGATGATGCAGTCTTAATCTTTTCAAATTCAGGTGAAACAAAAGAAGTTACTGCGATTTTGCCTGCCCTAAAGAGAATGACTTCAGATATCTTTTCTATTACGGGTAATGCTAATTCCTCAATTGCAAAAGCATCTTCAGTGCACTTAAAAGTTCAAGTTGAAAAAGAAGCTTGTCCACATGATCTTGCGCCGACAAGTTCAACCACTGCATCAATGGTAATTGGGGATGCATTGGCAATTTCTTTAATTGAAGAAAAGAACTTTTCGAGCGAAGATTTTGCAAAATCACATCCCGCAGGTGAATTGGGCAAAAAATTAACGACATATGTAGGTGATCTTGCTATTAGTGGAAATAAAGTTCCATGCGTCGAAATTGACTCAAGTATTAAAGATACAATTATAGAAATTACCTCTAAAAAGCTTGGCATGGCTCTTGTTGTTAATAATGAGGAAGTTGTTGGTATATTTACTGACGGAGATCTAAGAAGAGCATTAAATCAAGAAATTGATATTGAGAAAAATTCTGTATCAAGTGTTATGACAAAAAAATTTATTAGCATTTCTGAAAATGATCTAGCCATAGACGCTGCAACTCTCATGGAGAAGAACAAAATTTTTACACTTAATGTCCTTAATCACAAAAAACAACCCTCAGTCATAACAATGCATCAGCTTCTTGAATTTGGCATTATATGAAATCTGTTTTCACTCTTGTTTGTCTAACGATAGTAATTCTAGCAAGTCATTATGCCAGTGCTAATCAAAATGAATTTAAAATAAATGCTGAAATTATTGACTATGATCCAGGCAAGAAAATAATATCACTTGATGGAGCGATATCCATGACCTCTGATGATTTTCAAATATCTGGAACAACTGCAACGATTTACATGAATGAAGAAGTAATTTCCATTGAGGGAAATCCCGCAAGAATAAATCTTGAGAATCCTGAAAAGATTTTTGGAGAAGCAAAACAAATAAAATATACCCCAGCAAAAGAAATATCATTAGTGGGTGATGCAGTTCTTAGAACTCCGGATGGTGAGCTTAAATCTAAAAAAATACTCTACCAGCTTGGAGGGTCTAATTGATGGAAAGTATACTCATGTCATGCGAAAAAATTTCCATCAAAGTAGTTGAAAAATTAATAATTCAAAACATATCTCTAGCAGTTAATAAGAATCAGATAGTTGGTCTATTAGGTCCAAATGGAGCAGGAAAAACATCTACTTTTTATGCCATAGCAGGCATTGTGAAAATAAACAGTGGAAAAATCCTT
>CACMYW010000007.1:0-38803 GCA_902617955.1 uncultured SAR86 cluster bacterium | reverse complement strand
TGATTTTGCTTCAGGTATTGCCGTATCAAACTTAGGCCATTGTCATCCAACTTTAGTAAAAACATTAAATGCGCAGTCAAAAAATCTTTGGCATCTATCAAACGTATTAGCAAATGAGCCTGCATTAAAGCTGGCAAAATTAATTTGTAATAAGACATTTGCAGAAAAAATCTTCTTTACAAATTCTGGTGCAGAAGCTGTTGAAGGAGCTGTGAAGACAGCAAGGAAATATGCTTCAACTAATTTTTCTAACAAAAAAAATGAGATTGTTGCTTTTAATGATGCTTTTCATGGCAGAACGATGATGGCTATTGCTCTTAATGGTTCCAAAAGGATGACCGAAGGTTTTGGTCCTATGCCAGGTGGCATTAAACAGCACCCATTTAATCAAGTAGATGGTTTAAAAAAGATCATCAATAAAAATACTGCTGCAGTTGTAATCGAACTAATTCAAGGTGAGGCTGGAATAGTGCCTGCAAAAAAAGTATTCATTAAGGAAATTAGAAAGTTATGTAAGAAAAATAATGCTTTAATTGTCATAGATGAAGTGCAATCGGGTGTAGGTAGAACTGGTCATCTTTATGCATATGAGAAGTACAATATAAAGCCTGACATTCTTTGTTCTGCTAAAGGCATGGGAAATGGAATACCAATAGGTGCAATTCTTACTACTAATAAAGTTGCAAAAGCAATGCATGTTGGCGCTCATGGTTCAACATATGGAGGTAATCCTCTGGCTTGCTCAGTTTCATATGAAGTATTCAAAGAAGTATCTAAAAAAAGCTTTCTTAATTCGGTAATAAAGAAAGAAAAACTTTTTTTAAGCTTGTTAAATGATTTAAACAAAAAATATAATTGTTTTACTGCGGTTAGATCAGCAGGATTATGGATTGGTCTTGAGCTTAACTCTAAAATAGAAAATCTAACCCTTCAAAAAATTATGTCTTTTGCATACGATGAAGGATTAATGATTTTAAAAGCAAATAATAATACCCTTAGGCTCGCACCAGCACTGACAATTTCAGAAAAAGAAATTAAATTGGGTGTTAAAAAATTAGAAAAAAGTCTTTCAAGACTCCTCTGAAGCATCAAAAACTTCAATAACCCTATCAACTTTTCGATATC
Source organism: uncultured SAR86 cluster bacterium (assembly GCA_902617955.1). Taxonomy (GTDB): domain Bacteria; phylum Pseudomonadota; class Gammaproteobacteria; order Magnimaribacterales; family D2472; genus MED-G82. Next base: position 37,678 of record CACMYW010000007.1, on the reverse strand, counting down.
CTTGCGGCAACATTAAACCTCGCTTAGCTCTATCTGAGAGATAATTTTCAAGATCTTTAACACTGAAATTTTTAAATTGTTTCCCGCTATGAAGTTGCAGCTTTGACTCTGCTCCTAATAAACATATATGTGTCATTGCTTCTTCACCACTTTCAAATTTAGCCTTGGGAATATTAATGATTTTATTTCCTTTACCTCTTGGAAGAATTGGTAAGCTATCTAATGAAAAAATTAACATTCTTCCTATAGAAGAAATGGCAACAATTAACTGATGATGCGGCAGTATCTTAATAGGTGGAACTAGTTTAGATTGAGGAGTTAATTTAATAAAATTCTTACCGGTCTTCTTGTTTGATAGAGTATTCCTAATTTCACTGATAAATCCATAACCAGCAGATGTTGAAATAATAAATTTTTCTTCATCAGCGCCAGCTATTACTCCTTGAAAAGACACACCTGACTCGGCACTTACTCTACCAGTAATTGGCTCACCCATGCCTCGAGCTGAGGGCAACGAGAAAGATGGTAACGAAAAACATTTTCCCGTTGAATCAAAGAAATTTGCCATTTGATTATTTCTACCTTGTGCGAAATGTCTTAGGCCATCATCGCCTCGATAATTTAATGAGCTTGGATCAACATCATGTCCTTTTGCTGCTCTGATCCATCCTGCTTTTGAGAGGATGATGGTTATTGGTTCGTTGGAAATGACTTCCTCTTCAGAAAAAGCCTTTGCGTTAGAGCTTTCAATAATCGGAGAATTCCTTTCATCTCCAAAATTTTCTTTGATTTCAAGCAATTCTTTCTTTATATAAGTCTTTAATCTTGATTTGGAGCCAATGATCTTTTCCAAATCTTTTTTTTCATCCTTTAATAGCTTGCTTTCTTCTTCAAGTTTTATTTGTTCGAGTTTTGCAAGCTGTCTAAGCTTAATCTCAAGAATTGCATTGGCTTGAATTTCCGAAATCTTAAATTTCTTAATAAGTTCTTTTTTAGGTTCATCACTTTGTCGTATGATTTTAATTACCGTGTCTATGTCCACATAAACAATTAAGAGCCCTTCAAGGATATGCAATCTATCATCAACTTGCTGAAGCCTGTGATTAAGTTTTTTAAGCACCGTCTCTTGTCTAAACTTCAGCCACTCGTAGAGTAAGTCTCTAAGGCCAAATACCCTTGGCGATCCAGATCGGTCAATCAAGTTAATGTTTGCTCTGTAGTTTTTTTGTAAATCTGTAGTTGCGAATAAATGGTTCATAACCTCCTCACCATCAATACGATTAGATTTAAGAGATATAACAAGCCTAACTGGCTCTTGGTGATCAGCCTCATCTCTAAGATCAACAACCATTGGAAGCTTCTTTTTGTTCATCTGATCTGCAATCTGCTCTAAAATTTTTGATCCTGATGCTTGGTGTGGAAGAGCATCAATAATAATATCATTGCCCTCCTTTACCCATTTTGCTTGCATTTTAAAACCACCTCTGCCGGTTGTATAAATTTCAATGAGCTCTTCATCTGAAGCAATTATTGGCGCATGATTTGAAAAATCTGGACCTTTGACATGCTTTAGAAGTTTTGAAATGTCAGCTTTGGGATTATCAAGTAGATAAATACAAGCATCTATAACTTCTGAAATGTTATGAGAAGGAATATCTGTGGCCATGCCCACAGCGATTCCTGTAGTTCCATTCAACAAAATATTTGGAACTTTAGATGGCAAAATTATTGGTTCCGAAAGAGAGCCATCAAAGTTAGGCTGCCAATCAACTGTGCCTAATTTAATCTCTTCGAGCAAAAGATTTGCATATGCAGTTAATCTTGATTCTGTATATCTCATTGCAGCGAAAGATTTTGGATCATCCTGTGTTCCCCAATTTCCTTGCCCATCAACAAGGGGATATCTAAAAGAAAAGTTTTGTGCCATCAAAACCATAGCCTCATATGCAGCACTGTCTCCATGCGGATGAAATTTACCGATTACATCTCCTACGGTTCTTGCAGATTTCTTGTACTTTGATCCAGCATTTAAACCAAGCTCGCTCATTGCATATAGGATCCTTCTTTGAACAGGCTTCATTCCATCACCAATATTTGGAAGCGCACGATCTAAGATGACGTACATCGAATAATTTAAATATGATTCCTCTGCATAATCTTTTAGTTTGATTGCATCAATTTTTTGATTGCTCATATGTCCACCCTAGCAATTTTTCCTTTTTTTTCGAGCCATGTCTTTCTATCCCCTGCCCTTTTCTTTGACAAAAGAAGATCCATCATTGCATTGACATTGTCTTTTGAGTCTATGGTAAGTTGAACCAATTTTCTGGTTGTTGGATCCATAACAGTCTCTCTAAGCTGGCTTGGATTCATTTCACCAAGCCCTTTGAACCTTTGAATATCTATTTTTGGGTTTCCTTTTTTAGAACTAAGCTCTTTTACAATCTTATCTTTTTCTTTTTCATCAACTGCATAAAATTTTTCTTTTGCGCAATCTATTCTAAAGAGTGGCGGCATCGCAACATAAATTCTGCCATCTTGAATAAGATTTTTATAATGCCTTAAAAAAAGTGCACATAGCAGTGTTGCTATATGTAACCCATCTGAGTCAGCATCTGCAAGGATACATATTTTTCCATACCTGAGGTTTGATAGGTCTGTTTCTCCAGGATTAACACCCATAGCAGTGGCTAAGTCTTTAATTTCCTGAGACTTAATTATTTCACTGCTTTCTAGATCCCATGTATTCAGAATTTTTCCTCTGAGCGGCATGATTGCTTGAAAGCCTCTTTCGCGTGCTTGTTTCGCAGAGCCCCCAGCTGAATCACCCTCAACTAAAAAAAGTTCAGTTTCATTGAGATCGATTGAATTGCAATCAGATAACTTACCTGGAAGAGCGGGTCCTTGAAAAGTTTTTTTACGTGCGACTGTTTTAACTTCTTTTGATCTTTTCTGAGCAGATTCAATAGCAAGGTCAGCAATTAGTTCTGCCTCTTCAGTATGCTGATTGAACCAAATACTTAAAGAATCTTTTGTAGCTGCACTGACAAAGGATTGGTGATCTTTAGAATCTAGTCTTTCCTTGGTTTGACCGGCAAACTGTGGGTTTTTAAGTTTCGATGAAACAACAAATGCGGCATGATTAATTGTGTCGTCAGAAGTTAGCTTAATTCCCTTTGGCAAAAGGTTTCTAAATTCACAAAATTCTTTAATTGCATCCAAAAGTCCAGATTTAAAGCCGTTAAGATGTGAGCCACCTTGTGCAGTTGGAATAAGGTTTACATAAGATTCGTTTAGGAGTTTTTTGGAGTTGTTCATAACCCAGTTGATAACAAAATCAATTGAATTATCTTCGTTAGATTTTGAACTTAAAATTGAATCTTTTAAGAGAAACTCTTCGTCTTTAATCTCATCACCCAAATAACCTTCTAGACCATTTGGATACTCCCAAGTTTCTTTATCGTCTTTTTTAAATTCACTTAAAAATGAAATTTTTAAACCCGGACATAAGACTGATTTTGCCTTTAGTAGATGTTTTAATTTTTTAACATCAACTTTGGAGGATTCAAAATACTGAGGATCAGGAATAAATCTTATGCTTGTTCCTGTATTCCTGTTGCCAACCTCGCCTGTTACTTTTAATTCTTTTGATTTTTCTCCACCACTGAAACTCATTTGATGAATTTTTCCATCTCGCTTTATCGTTGCTGATAAATTTGTTGATAAGGCATTCACAACAGATACACCGACTCCATGAAGTCCGCCAGAAAAGTTGTAATCCTCACCAGAAAATTTTGCTCCAGCATGAAGCTTACATAAAATTAACTCAACTCCGCTTACTTTATGTTCAGGATGAACATCAGTTGGCATACCTCTTCCATCGTCACTTACTTCAATAAAACCATCCTTAAAAAGATTAATCTTAATCTGAGAGCAATGGCCAGCTAAAGCTTCATCAACTGCATTATCTAGGACTTCTTGAATCAAATGATTAGGGCAGCTGGTATCGGTATACATACCTGGCCTTTTTCTTACTGGGTCTAATCCAGAAAGTACCTCAATGGATTTAGCGTCGTATTGTTTAGCCATTAAGCCTTTGAATAGATTGAGTTTCCAGCAGCATTAAATTCTATAGATTTTTCATGCATACCAAGTTCTATAAGCTCAATTTCATTACCATGCTCTTTTTTTATGTCCTGTGAAATCTTCATTGAACAAAATTTAGGTCCGCACATTGAACAAAAATGAGCTGTCTTTCCAGATTGTTTTGGTAAAGTTTCATCATGGTAATCTCTCGCGGTTTGAGGATCTAATCCAAGATTGAATTGATCCTCCCACCTGAATTCAAACCTTGCCTTTGAAAGTAAGTAATCTCTTACATAGGCTCCTTTATGTCCTTTTGCGAGATCAGCTGCGTGAGCAGCAATTTTGTAAGCCATTAGACCTTGTTTAACATCTTCTTTATTTGGCAAACCTAAATGTTCCTTGGGAGTGACATAACAAAGCATTGAGGTACCAAAGCTACCAATGTTTGCAGCACCTATCGCAGAGGTAATATGATCATATCCAGGAGCAATGTCTGTGGTTAAAGGTCCAAGAGTATAAAAAGGAGCATCATGACACCAGGCTTCTTCTTTTTCTACATTCTCTTTTATAAGATGAAGAGGCACATGTCCTGGACCCTCAATCATGACCTGAACATCATGCTGCCACGCATGCTTTGTTAACTCACCCAAAGTTTTTAATTCTGCAAATTGTGCTTCATCGTTGGCATCTGCTATAGAGCCTGGTCTGAGACCATCACCCAAAGAAAAAGATACGTCATACTTTTTCATAATTTCGCAGATATCATCAAAATGTTCATAAAGAAAATTTTCTTTATGGTGAGATAGGCACCAACTAGCCATAATTGATCCGCCTCTTGAAACAATCCCTGTAAGTCGATTTGCTGTCAATGGAACATATCTCAATAGAACACCTGCATGTATGGTGAAATAATCAACCCCCTGTTCAGCTTGTTCGATTAATGTCTCTTTAAAGACATTCCAGTTTAGATCTTCGGCTTTACCATTAACTTTTTCTAATGCTTGATAAATCGGAACTGTTCCAATGGGCACCGGAGAATTCCTTACAATATGCTCTCTGGTTTGATGAATATTTTTTCCTGTAGAAAGATCCATCACAGTATCTGCACCCCATCTTGTAGACCAGACAAGCTTCTCAACTTCTTCATCAATTGATGAGCTAAGACTTGAATTACCAATATTTGAATTCACTTTAACTAGAAAATTTTTGCCGATTATCATTGGCTCTAGCTCAGTGTGGTTAATGTTTGCAGGAATGATTGCCCTGCCATAAGCAATCTCATTACGAACAAATTCCGCTGTTACCTGATCTGGTAAGCTTGATTCATAAGGGGTATTGATACCTAAAGTTTTGGCTTGATCAAGAAGTGCATTCTCCCTGATAGCAACATACTGCATTTCTTTGGTGATAATTCCTTTCTTTGCATAATGCATTTGGGATTTATTTTCTGAATCAAGATGTTTAATCCAATCCTTTCTATACTTCTTGATGCCTTGTGTGTCTGCTTTGAAATCCGGATCTGATAAAGGTCCTGAGGTATCGTAAACAATTAAATCTGGATTTTTAATATTCCCATTTTCTGAAATTGTGTCGGTTTGTGAGATTTTTTTAAATGGAACTTTGATGTCCCTAGACTCAGGATGCTCAAAATAAACTTTGTCAGAAATGGTTGAGTGTTTTACTAGCATAAAGAACTTTTGATAAATATTTTACTCTAAATAAAAGCTATTAAGTTGTAAGTTTTAATAATAGACTAAAGTATTACTTATGTTGAAAGTGTTATCTGCAGAACCTACAATGTGCGCCCTATGAAAAGAAATAGAAACTATATTTTATTAAGTATATTGAGCATCACTTTTACTGTTGAGGCCGATAATCTCCTTGATATTTATAATGAGGCCCTCGAAAATGATCCACAATTTAAAGCTGCCGAGTACACCTACTTATCTGGCAAAGAAATAAAAAAACAAGGTATGGCTGCATTATTGCCAAATATTTCTCTTTCAGGTCAGACCACATGGAATGAATATTATCAGTTAGGCGAACTTCAGAATGAATATAATAGCTTCAGTCAGGCTGCAAGAATCTCTCAACCTCTTCTAAGACTCGATACGTGGTTCAACTTCAGAAGATCAAAATTTCTTACAGATGCAAGTGAGGCAGACTTTGCATTTCAACAACAAAATCTGATCGTTAGAACAGCAGAATTATATTTTAATGTTTTAAGGTCAATTGATAATTTAAATGCAGCTATCTCAGAAGAAGTTGCTATTAAAAAACAGTTGGATCAAACAAAACAACGTTATGAAGTGGGTCTTTCTGCGATTACAGAAGTGCAAGAAGCACAATTAGCTTATGATGTAAGTTTGGCCGCAAAAATAAGACGAGAAGGTGAGGTTTTTACAGCTAGAGAAGCATTAAATGCACTTGTTGGCCGTGAGATTGTTTCTGTTGATGCGCTAGTAAATGAGATGAGGGTTACTAATCCTGTGCCTGATTCAAAAGACGATTGGGTTCAAAAGGGAATAGAGAATAACTTTAGACTTAAAGCAGCCAACCTAAGGACCAAAGCTTCAAAAAATAATGCTAGGAGCGCCGCGTCTAATCATCTCCCTAAAATTGATATTGTTGGTAGCAGGGTGGAATCAGAAACTAATCAGTTTTCATTCGATGGCATTGACACAGGTTCTGCTTTTCAAATTACTGTTCCTGATGAAACACAAAGAGATAATTACAGCCTTCAGTGGAGTGTGCCAATCTTTCAAGGTGGAGCTGTTAACTCAAGACGAAAGCAAGCTTATGCAGACTATAATAAATCCTCACAAGACGCACTTTTTGTTCAGCGTTCAGTGATTCAAGAAGTTAGATCGCAATATTCGAATGTTGTGACACTTGTTGCTAATCTTAGAGCTCAGCGTCAAGCAGTGATATCTGCTACAAGTGCACTTGAGGCTACTAGAGTTGGATATGAGGTCGGAACCAGAAATATTGTAGATTTATTGCAGGCTGAGAAAAATTTATATGCTGCTGAGAGAAATTTAGCAAATGCAAAATATGATTATCTTATGTCTACACTCAGGTTGCACTTGTCTGCTGGAACCCTTGACCCAAAAAATCTTATCGACATAAACAGTCTCCTAGGATAATCATCTCAAAATCAACTGCTCTCTAAATGCCTGAATTACCTGAGGTTGAAACATCAGTTAGAGGTATTTCTTCACTCAGTGGAGAAAAGATTCAGCAGATAAAAGTACATATCCCAAAATTAAGATGGCCAATCAAGGAAAATGATTTTCTTGATCTTGAGAACAGAAAGATAGTTTCTATTTATAGGCGAGCAAAATACATAATTTTTAATTGTGAAGAAAAATTTTTAGTCCTTCATCTCGGAATGACTGGAACCCTTCGGATAATCCCGACGAAATCTAATGAATATAAAAAACATGATCATGTTGAGTTGATTTTTAATAAAAATAAGTTGATTTTTAATGACCCAAGAAGGTTTGGCTCTATACATATAACTAATAATATAAATGAGCATTTTTTAATTAAAAACTTGGGGGTAGAGCCATTAGATGAAGTATTTAATGAAGATTACTTGTATACAAAAATCAAGAAATCCAATGCATCCATCAAGTCACTTATCATGAACCAAAAAATAGTTGTTGGTATAGGCAACATATATGCAAATGAAGTTCTTTTTTTATCACGGATTAATCCTAGAAAAAAAGGCAAATACATTACAAGAAAAAATGCATCTGAAATTACAAAACACTCAAAAAGTATTCTTAGAAAAGCAATTGATGCAGGCGGTACAACATTACAAGATTTTTTTTCACCCTCTGGTAATAAAGGATATTTTAAAGTTGACTTAAATGTTTATGATCGAGAGGGAGAGAAATGCTTTGATTGCTCAAACATAATAAAAAGAATTGTGCAAAACCAGAGGTCAACATTTCTTTGTAGAAATTGCCAGAGTTAAGAAAATTTACTTTTTAAAGCTTTTTCAATATGCGACGGAACAAATCTAGATACCTCTCCTCCAAATTGTGCAATCTCTTTTACGAGACTGGAAGAGACATAAATTAGCGTGTCTTTTGGTGTGAAGAAAATGCTTTCAATATCTGGTGCTAAGCTCCTATTCATCGTTGCTAACTGAAATTCATATTCAAAATCAGCGACAGCCCTAAGTCCTCTAATGATAGCTATTGCGTTATTTTCTCTAGCCAAATCAACGGTTAATTTTTTTGAGTAGCCTATAGCTCGAATTTTGCTATTACCAGAAAAAACTTCATTTATAAGATCTAGACGCTCATCTGTGCTAAAAAGTGGATCTTTGGATTTAGATTCTGCAACCCCTATCACAACTTGATCAAATAACGATGCGGCCCTTTCTACAATATCAATGTGGCCGAATGTGATTGGATCAAATGAACCTGGATATATAGCGACTTTCATTGATCGAATGATACTAGAAATTAATTCTTCATCAAAATTTTTACAGTATTAGGTGATTGATAGCCAATCATCTTTGCTAGCTCATGAACTTGTTTAGTGCGTGTAAAGTTTTTTCTATAAACGAGGCGAATTTTTCTATTGGCACTTTGGTCATCAAGTTTCCTTACTAAAATTCCCATGTCGGTTGTCCATGCTGACTGAAGTGCTAATGCTGGAACAAGGGTGCAGCCCTCTCCCGCTGCAACAAGGTTAATAAGCGTTTCAAGACTTGAAGCAATAGTATTTAAATCAGATTCATCTTGTTGTGAGATTAAATTTGAAATCTGACTTCTGAGGCAGTGAGTTTTATTTAATAACAAAACATTTTGAGAAGCCAGATCTTTGGGTTGCACAGAGTTTAAATGCTCTAACTGATTACCTCTCTTGAAGGCAACCCAAAATGGCTCCTCAAATAAATCAATTGAGGTAAAGGCAGAATTTTTTTCCATATCACTGATTAGCAATACGTCTAGTTCACCAGAACTTAGTTTGTCCAAAAGAATTGAGGTGACATTCTCATCAAAGATTACCTTTGCTTCAGGGATGGTTTTTTTAAGATACAAATAAAATTTTGGAATAAGGTAAGGGCCTAATGTTGGGATGATCCCTACTTTTAATGGAAGTGACCAAGGGTTTTTACTTTTGAATGAAAATTCAGTTAAAGCGTCAACATCCTGAATAATAACTCTTGCTTTAGAAATTATTTCTTCTCCAAATGGTGTTATTGATAGCGATTTTGTTGTTCGTTCAAAAATTTTATTACCTAAATAATCCTCAAGTTTTTTAATTTGGCCGCTAAGCGTAGGTTGTGAAACATTGCAATGCATAGCTGCTTTATAGAAGCTTTTATAATCAGCGACAGCAATAATGTATTTAAAATCTCTTATATTCATATTTTAATGAGAATGATTATCATTTATAAAAATTATAAATAAATACTATTATATAGGTTTTATCTATATAACAAATAGGAAATAACTTTTTGAATTTAATTTGTTATTAACAATAATAATGTAATCAATATTAAGGAGATTGTTATGGAACTTAAAGGATCAAAAACTGAACAAAACTTAAAAGATGCATTTGCTGGAGAATCCCAAGCTAACAGAAGATATCTTTATTTTGCACAAAAAGCTGATGTAGAAGGTTTTAATGATGTTGCTGCTGTTTTCAGATCAACCGCTGAAGGAGAGACTGGTCATGCACATGGTCATCTAGAATATTTAGAAGCTTGTGGCGACCCTGCAACTGGCGAGCCATTTGGTGATACGATTGCCAACTTAAAATCAGCTATTGCTGGTGAAACTCACGAGTATACAGACATGTATCCAGGTATGGCTAAAAGTGCAAGAGATGAAGGCTTTGATGAAATTGCTGATTGGTTTGAAACATTAGCAAAAGCAGAAAGATCACATGCTAATCGTTTCCAAAAAGCTTTAGACGAAGTAGCTTAACTTTAATTCTTTTTAGATTTAGGGCTGGCAACAGCCCTATTTTTATTATGGCAGAAAAAATAGAGTCATTGAGAGAAGGCGGTATAGATGCCCCAACAAGGCATGCTCTTGATTGGACCAATCCGGATTTCTATAACCAAGATAAAATTGATGAGGAACTTTATCGCACCTTTGAAATTTGTCATGGTTGTAGGAGATGTGTAAGTCTATGTGATGCTTACCCTACCCTGTTTGATTTAATTGATGAATCACCCTCGTATGATATCGACACTGTTGAAAAAAGTGACTATAACAAGGTTGTTGACGAATGCTACATGTGTGACTTGTGTTACCAAACGAAATGTCCATATGTTCCTCCACACCCTTGGGCACTTGATTTTCCTCACTTAATGCTTCGCGCTAAAGCAAAGAAATTTAAAGATAAAAAAGATGGCTTGCAAAAAAGAATTAGAAATAAGCTATTGAGTAGTACTGACTTCACTATGAAATATGGCTCAATTCCTCTTGTTGACGTAACAATTAATACTCTAAATGGTTCACAAATCGTTCGAAAGCCGCTTGAAGGCTTACTTGGAATTCATGCAAAAGCTGATTTACCAAAATTTAAATCAAATAATCTTAAAAAGAGAGTCGAAAAACTAACTAATTCTGTTGATAAAGTTCAGGCGAATGAAAGCACTACTGGGAAAGTGATGGTTTTTGGAACCTGTTACTGTAACTTCAGTGTTCCAGAGGTTGGCGAAGACCTATTTACTGTTTTCAGGCATAACAACATACAAACAGAACTTATGCCGCAAGAAAAATGCTGTGGTATGCCTAAATTTGAGCTTGGTGATTTAGAGTCTGTAAAAAAAGCAAAAGAATATAATGCCCCTAGGTTCTTAGAAGCAATTAATGATGGGTATGATATTGTTGCAGCTGTCCCTTCATGCGTTTTGATGTTCAAACAAGAGCTACCTCTTATGTTTCCTGATGATGAGGGTCTACAAAAAATTAAATCTAGAATATTCGATCCGTTTGAGTATTTGAGTCTTCGAGATAAAGATGGGATGCTAAAAAAAGATTTCAAAAAAGAGTTTGATAAAATTTCATATCAAGCTGCATGCCACCAGAGAGTGCAGAATATTGGTCCAAAAACAAAAGAAATACTCTCGCTAATTCCAGGTGCAGAGATAGACATGATTGAGAGATGTTCAGGTCATGATGGAACTTATGCGGTAAAAAAAGAATCACATGAAACGTCTATTAAGATTCGAAAACCAGTAGTGGGTAAAGTTGAGAGGTTTGATCCAAAAACCTTTACCTCGGATTGCCCAATGGCTGCTAAGCATGTTGGTAATGGAGTAACAACAGAAACAGAAACAGTTTTGCATCCGATGAGTATTCTCAAAGATGCATATGGATTATAAAAAATATCTTAGGAGAAAAATAAATGGTAGAGCTATCAAGAGATGATTTATTTACATTAGAAGAGTATTCTGAAAAGAGATCAAGTTTTAGATCTGGCGTTTTGGATGAAAAAAAGAATAGAGGTGTCATGGTAGGTAATCATGTTCACTTAATTTTTGAAAATAAGAATACGATTCAATATCAGGTTCAAGAAATGTTAAGGATTGAAAAGATATTCGAAGCCAAAGACATTCAGGAAGAATTAGATGCCTACAATCCTTTAATACCGGATGGTAAAAATCTAAAAGCTACAATGCTGATTGAGTATGTTGATGTTGAAATTAGGCGTGAGGAACTTACAAAACTGAAAGGAATCGAAAGAAACGTATGGTTCAAAGTTGGTGATACTGAAAAGGTTTATGGAATCGCTGATGAGGATCTAGAGCGAGAAGATGACACAAAGACTTCTGCAGTTCATTTTATGAGATTCGAGTTTAATGAAACCCAAATAGCCAAATTCAAAAATGGTACTGGAGTAGTCGTGGGCATTGATCATGATTACTATGACGTCCCACCAACGACACTTCATCATGACGTTGTAAGTGCATTAGCATCAGACTTTAGCTAAAAAAACTATTTATTAAGGGCGTAAAAACTCTTGCAAATACCAAAGATCCTAAAAGGAATATAAGCAAGATTGTTTTTTTATTCATCAAATTATATTAAATGAATTAATGTCAGGTTTTGACATTGCCTTTTTAAAGTCTTCATAAGTCCATGGCCAGCTTGCTGGAATTCCTGAAGCATTTAGGTACCAGCTTGAACAACCACCTGTATACCATACGGTTTTCTTTGCAGCCGCAGCTCTTTTGCTTTCATAGGTTTCTGTTACATCAGCCTTAACATCAATATGGCATTGTCTTTTTTTAATTATCTTTATAAGCTCCAGTATGTAATTCATTTGTTGTTCGGCTATATCAATTAAAGAAAAATTTCCTACGGGACCATTAGGACCATTTAATAAAAACAAATTTGGGAATTTAGGAATAGCGATTGACAGATAAGCTTTTGGATATTCTTTCCAATATTCATTCAGGGAAATTCCGTCAATCCCAAATGCTTTAATTGGCCTTAAAAATTGGTCTACCTTAAATCCTGTTGCAAAGACAATTACGTCAAGATCAATGACATTACCGTCTATCAATTCAATTCCATCATTAGTAATTTTCTTTATTGTCTTGGAAATTAATGTGCATTCAGGTTTTTGAATTGCTGGATAATAATCTGATGACCAAATTAACCTTTTACATAGTGGTGTGTGATCAGGGGTTAGCTTTTTCTTAAGTTCCTCGTTATGTATATTCTTTTCTAGATTTTCCTTGCACGCAAAAGCTATTTCATTTGCACCAATCGAGTCTTTATTAAGAAGAGCTTGGGAATAAATTTCTACCGCATTAAAGTATTCTTCAAAATTCATAGCTTCAGTTAGATTTTTAGGATCTTGGAAAAATAGCTTTTCTTCATCACTAAAACTTCCATTCTCAAGAGGCATCATCCATTGTGCAGTTCTTTGAAAATGGTACAAATGCCTGCATTTTCCTGATAAAGCGCTTACTATTTGAATGCCTGTTGATCCTGATCCAATTACGCCTATCTTTTTTTCCTTCAATGAAAGCTTATGATCCCATCTAGCACTATGAAACTTATGCCCATTAAAATTATTTATGCCCTCTAAATCTGGTAAGTATGGATGATGCAAAACTCCTGTTGCTCCGATTATGATATCGGCTTCATACGTCTCTGCAGTATTAGTAATAATCTTCCAAATACGATCCTTAAAAGAAAGACTTATAATTTCAGTCTTAAACATACAAATTTGATCAAGTTCATATTTAAAAAAAATCCCTTCAAAATATTCACGAATCTCTGATCCAGAGGAGTAATAGTTTGACCAATTAGGATTTCTTTCAAAACTATAAGTGTAATGATGAGATGGAACATCACAATGTAAACCTGGATAACTGTTATCCCTCCATGTACCACCTACCCCATCACCTTTTTCAAAAATGGTTATGTTTTTAATTCCAAATTCTTTAAGTTTAATTGCAGCTAATATTCCTGCCATTCCTGCACCGATTATTGCTACCTGAAGATTTTTCGACATTAACTTATCTTAGCTTGAATCAATTTTCTTTAAAATGTCTAAGTAATCTTCTGGGATTCATTTGCTATTATTAAAATTGATTTTTGGGGTAATAAGTATGAAAAAAAGTATTTATCATGCAATGTATGAATTTCCTCTCTCTAAAAGAATTGAGAATCAGATTAAATCTTATTTTAATAACCTTGAAAAAATTGATCTTACAATTGATGAGAACATAAGAATCTTTGTAATTGATGAAAATAATGTTGATCCGCCATCAATTGAAATAAAGCAAGTAAAAGAAAATTATGAGCTGCACTTTTGGGATGGTTATTCACAATCAGAAGTTGTTGAAAATCTCAAAGAAAAAGAAATTACTAAATCACTTAGAAGATTTCTTAAAAAAATAAATAAGTACCTTGATGTCTCTTGAGATCTACTTAATTCTTGGAGCTATTTCATTTTTTACTTCAATGGTTACTGCCATTTTTAGTGTGGGTGGGGGCATGATCATGCTTGCATCCCTAGGGCAATTTGTGGGTGCATCAGCATTAATACCCTTGCATGCCTCTGTTCAACTTCTTAACAACATTTCTAGAGTGTATGTCTATAAGGAGCATATTAACTTTGGGATTTTAAAAACTATTTTATGGGCTTCATTTATTGGGTCATTGATCGCGATATTTATTTTTCAAAACCTTAATGAATATATTCTTACCTTGATCATTGGTTATTCAATTCTCTTTCTAACCTGGGTGCCAATAAATAAATTAATTAAGCATGGCTTAGCAAATGATTTAATTTGTGGTTTGCTTGCAGGAGTCGCCGGTATTTTTATAGGTGCAAATGGACCAATAGTCACAGCTTTTATGAGACTAAAAAATTTATCACCAGAGTCGTTGGTGGCCAATCATGGGCTGGTGATGGTCTTTCAGCATTCAATAAAAATTATATTATTTATAAGTGTTATTGGTTTCTCGTTATCAAGCTATATTCCTCTGATCGTTTTTCTTGGCTTGATGGGTTATCTCGGCACGAAAGTTGGAAAAAGATTAATTAATAAAATTGACTTTAAACTTTTTCAAACTGTTTTAAAGTTTTTGCTTTCTGTATTGGCAATCTTATTAATATTAAGAGCTGAATAAATTCTTGATATCTTTATGGATATCTTTTTAAGAATCTAAGATTTTTTTGTTATGTTGAGAATCTGCTTTAACAAACTTTTCTAGAGAATTAAAAAGCAGAAGATATAAACTCGTACTTAATAATAGCCTAAAATCAAAAGGTATCGCCGCAATATATATTTCAATTAAAGAGCCGCCACCAGAAAGCCATACGGCGCCATTAACAACAAAAAACCATAAAAAAACATTGCTTATACAGCTATAAACAAGATTGTTTATCTGTCTACTTACTATTGGGGTAATGAGAAAAATAAAGATAATGCAAAATAAAATTAATAAGTCCACTGGTGGCAAAAATATGCTCGTAAACAGCATTACTCCAGCAGGCAAAAATGATTGAATACTTTTTCGGCTTGTTAAGCGAGGCATAAAAATTGCGACTGCTAACATGGGTGAAAAATTAGTGGGCAGGCCTATCAGTCGACTGATAATCAATAGACCAACAAGTAGCATTAAACTCTTATTCATGAATAGATTCATTAAATCATACCTCTAGTATTAATTCCGTAGTAGCTTTAATAATCAACACCTTTTCTTGCCATAATTTGAGAATTAAATGCATGCTTAATATCTCTTACTTCTGAAACGGTATCAGCCCAATTCTTTAACTTTTTACCTCCCCCTCTTCCAGTTATAACCACTGACTGATTTTTTGGTCTATTGTTTAGTACTTGAATGACTTCAGACTCATCTAAATATTTAAAACTTAACATGTAAGTCAATTCGTCAAGTACCACAAGATGTAAACTTTTATCTGCAAGAGCTTTTTTTGCTACCTTCCAAGAAGAAATAGCAGCAGCTTTATCCTTGTCTCTATCTTGAGTGTCCCATGTATATCCGGTCTTCATTTGATAAAAGAGGACCTCAGGGAAATTGTCTTGAATAAATTTTTCCTCTCCAGATGATTGTGCTCCTTTTAAAAATTGAATAACTGCAACTTTATAGCCATACCCAAGTGCACGCATTACCATTCCAAAAGCTGAACTTGATTTTCCCTTGCCATTGCCAGTAAGCAAAATACCAACGCCCTTATCAATAGTGGCTGCAGATATCGAAGCATCAACATTTTTCTTGAGCTTTTCCATTTTAGCTTTATGAGTATTATGACCTTTGTTTTTCAATTGCCCTTTCCTAAAATTGATACCTTATTCCAAGATGTGCTGAAAAGCCTAAAGCTCTATACCCATAAACTTCTTCGTATGACTCATCAAACAAATTATTAAGTTGGAAGTTGATGATAAATTTATTATTCAATTTATATTTTGCGTTTATATTCAGTAGTGTAACTTCTGGTAAGGTGACTCTATCAGGAAAGACTATATCAATTTGAGAACTTCTGTGCCTAATATTGGCGGTCAGAAACAATCTATTGGATAAATTCCAATTTATATTAAGGCTTGAAATATGCTTTGGTCTTCTAAGTTCATCAACGTATATCCTGTTTGAGTTAGGTTCAATGGAATCAGTATAGGTATAGGATCCATTAATTTTAAATCTCTCAGAAAGCTTTCTAGAAAAATTCAACTCGACTCCTTCTCTAAGACTCTTACCCTCCAAGTTGATAGCTGTATAGCCAAAAGTAACTGGATCTAAGAAATTTCCATTAATCTCATCAACCAATCTAGATTTAAATAATGTAGCTGAAAATATAGTGTTGTAATTTTGCAAATCAAAATCAAATCCAAGCTCTAAATTTTTTGAATACTCCGGCTGTAAATCTGGATTACCAATAAAATTAGTGTAGTAGCCAAAACGCTCAGTAAAAGTTGGATTCTTTATGGCCGTGCCATAGCTACCTCTTAATTTTAATAATTTAGATAAGGGTAAAATCAATTCTGCCCTTGCAGTAGTTCCATTTTTAAATTGAGAATTCTTATCGTAGCGCGAGCTCACTGCAAAAATAGACCCTTGATCAAGTTTAGTTCTGTATTCAATTGATGCACTGTCAGTTTTTCTTGTACGTTGCTGATTAGGGTCAAAGATGCCATAAATTCCGTAATCATTAATTGGGCCCTGTTGCTTAAAATCCTCATTCTCATGCTCAAGCAATAATGAAATACGTTGATTGGAGTTATTCCAAAAAAGAGTGCTAACAGATCTAATCTGATTTTTTGAGGACTTTACTCTTGTATCAAAGATATCACTAGTGAAGTCAGAACTCTGATTATTTGATTCTGAAATTAAAACCTGATGGCTTAAATTACCCTCTGAATTAAGATAATTATATTTAAAACCAAAGTGATGATTTTTGAATTTAGCATATTTATCTTGATCATCCACCAAACCATCGAAATCTATATCAGCATCATATTCATTATTACCCGAACTGTAGCTTCCTGTAAGTGAAAGCTCAGAACTATCACTAATTTTTAAATTTGATTTAAAGTTTAGGGAATCATTTTCGTATCCATCTTTTTCAGTGCCAAACCTGGAAATATTCGCACCATCTGTATTAAATTTTGTAGCTCCAAAACGGAAATCAAAATTGCTATTTGACGCCCCATTACTAAATCCATACTTATGAGAGTTAAAGCTGCCTAGCTCTGAGAAAACATTTGTACTTCTGGAAGTTGTAGCACGTTTTGTGATGATATTAACAACTCCAGCCATGGCATCGCTTCCAAACATTGAACTTTGTGGTCCCCGAATAACTTCGATTTTTTCGATATCAGTTGGAATGATGTTTCCCCAATTAAATTCGTCATTCTGGGAAGCATTATTAACTTCAACTCCATCAACAAGAACAAGTAGATGATTTGCCTCACTCCCTCTTACTCTAACCTGAATTTGAGATCCTAGAACACCGCTTTGACTAACAGATATGCCAGGAAGATCTCTAAGTAAATCTGCAAGATTTAAGTGAGGAGTATTCTCAATATCTTCGGCTGATATAACATTTATTGAATTTGCAGAATCATCAATGCTTACTGGAAACAAAGATGCAGCTACAATTGTTTCATCAATTTCTGCTTTCATGATTGATGAAAGCAATAGAGCCAAAAAACTAAAAGATACAAATCTTATCTTCATAAAATTTCTCCAAAATTTTTTGTTTAATAACCTAAAACTGGTGAGAGCCAAGTTTCATTTTCATCAATGCTTTCCCCTCTTGACTTTGAGTAAGCCTCAACCTGATCTTTATCAATCCTGCCTAGTTGAAAATAGCGAGATTGGGGGTGAGAAAAATATAATCCACTAACGCTTGCAGTTGGCAACATTGCTAAAGAATCTGTAAGAGATATATTAATTTTTTTCTCAACATCTAATAAATCCCAAATATCATTTTTAAGACGATGATCAGGACATGATGGGTACCCTGGAGCAGGGCGTATACCTTGGTATTCTTCTTTTATAAAAGCCTCATTATCCAACGATTCCTTAGCTGCATATCCCCAAAATTTAGTCCTAACTTTATGATGAGCATATTCAGCAAAGGCTTCAGCAAAACGATCAGCCAAAGCTTTTAAAATGATTGAATTATAATCATCGAGTTCCTTCTCAAAATCTTCAATATATTTATCAATGCCATGTCCAGCTGTCACCGCAAAAGCGCCTACAAAATCGTCATTTGTATCAACAAAATCTGCCAAAGAAAACGAATCAAGATCATCTCTAGATTTTTGTTGTCTAAGGCAATGCAAAATAGCTTCCTCATTCGAACCATCTGTTTTTGTCACTCCAATTGCATCCCCTAAAGATCTTGCAGGAAACAGTCCAATAATTCCCTTAGGACTTAGCCATTTTTCCTTAATTAATCTTTCAAGAATGACTTGAGTATCTCTCCACAGCTTTCTGGCTTCAGGACCCTTTGAGGGGTCGCTTAACAAGTCAGGAAACCTTCCGCTAAACTCCCATGCATTAAAATAAGGCATCCAATCTATATAATCTTGTAACTCTTCGAGTGATGGATTTAATTCAGATATACCTAGCTTAAGAGGTGCTACAGTTTTTAACGACATATCTATTTTTGGTCTTCTTGCCCGTGCATCTTCAAAAGGTCTAAGGGGAGATGCTTTTCTTGAAGCGAAAGCTTCTCTTTTGTTAGCATGGGCTTTATCCAATTCTTGTTTATATTCATCTGGTTGGTTCATCAATTTTTGTGCAACCCCTACAGATCTTGAAGCATCCTTAACGTAGACTACTGAGCCGCTGTATTCTGGGTCTATTTTTACTGAAGTATGTGCAGGGCTTGTGGTAGCGCCACCTATAAGAAGTGGAATCTTTAGATTTCTCCTTTCCATCTCCTTTGCAACCCCAACCATTTCATCCAATGACGGTGTGATCAAACCTGACAAACCAATAAGATCACAATTTTCGGCCTCAGCAACATCTAAGATTTTTTCTGTGGGCACCATAACTCCCAGATCAATTACTTCAAAGTTATTGCATTGCAACACTACACTAACGATATTTTTACCAATGTCATGAACATCACCTTTAACAGTAGCTATGACCATTTTTCCGCTTGATTTCATGGCTTGACCGCCTTTCTCTGCTTCGATGTAAGGTACTAAATAAGCAACCGCTTTTTTCATGACCCTTGCTGATTTAATTACTTGTGGAAGGAACATCTTACCAGCACCAAAAAGATCACCAACTTTATTCATGCCATCCATCAATGGCCCCTCAATAACATCTAAAGGTCTTTCTGCAGCCAATCTTGCCTCTTCAACATCCTCGATGACAAAAGTATCAACACCTGAAACCAGTGAGTGATTGAGCCTTTCATTCACATCAAGCTCACGCCAATCATGGTTGATATCACTTTGCTGAGATCCTTTTTTACCTGCATATTTAGGTGCCAGATTGAGCAAATTTTCAGTTGCATCAGGGTTTCTATTCAAAATTACATCTTCAACTGCATCTCTAAGCTCTTCGGGCAACTCATCATATATAGCAAGCTGGCCTGCATTTACAATTCCCATATTTAAGCCATTTTTAATTGAATGGAATAAAAATACGGAGTGCATTGCCTCTCTCAGTATGTCGTTTCCCCTAAAACTAAAAGAGACATTGGAAATTCCACCTGAGATTGAAGAACATGGACAACAACTTTTAATTTCTTTACATGCATCGATGAATGATTTTCCATATTCATTATGCTCAGTTATGCCGGTCGCAACTGCAAAAACGTTTGGATCAAAAATAATATCATGTGGGTCTAAACCGACTTCCTTGGTTAAAAGATCATAGGCACGTTTTGAGATTTCAACTTTTCTCTCAAGCGTATCTGCTTGGCCCTCTTCATCAAAAGCCATTACCACAACAGCAGCACCGTATCTTTTAATAAGTCTTGCTTGCTCAAGAAAAGGTTCCTCACCTTCTTTAAGAGAAATTGAATTAACAATTGGTTTTCCTTGAATGCATTTAAGTCCTGCTTCGATGATTGACCATTTACTTGAATCGACCATGAAAGGTATTTTTGCTATATCTGGCTCCCCAGCTAGCAAGTTTAGAAATTTAACCATAGCGCCCTCAGAGTCGAGCATCCCCTCATCCATGTTGATGTCAATTACCTGAGCACCGTTTTCAACTTGTTGCCTTGCAATTTGAATTGCTTCATCGAATTTCTCACCTTCAATGAGTTTTCTAAATTTAGCTGAACCAGTAACATTTGTTCTTTCACCAACATTTATAAATAAGCCATTTGGATCAATATCGACCGGCTCAAGGCCGGAAAGCAGCATTGCTTTCGCAGGATCTGCTGGTTTTCGAGGTGGTTTATCAGAAATGATGTCCCTAATCATGGAGATATGTTCTGGAGTAGTACCGCAACACCCACCCACAATATTTAAAAAACCTTCACTAGCAAATTCATCTAAAATAGATGCCATTTCAGATGCTGTTTGATCATATTCACCAAATTGATTTGGCATCCCAGCATTTGGGTGAGCACTAACATAACAGTCTGCGATATCAGATAATCTCTTTAGAAACGGTCGAAGTTCTTCAGCACCTAGCGCACAATTCAATCCAATAGAAATTGGTTTTGCATGTTTAACTGAATGCCAAAAAGCTTTTGTTGTCTGCCCTGAAAGAGTTCTGCCAGAAGCATCGGTAATAGTGCCTGAAATCATCAATGGAATGTCAATTCCCCTTTCAGAAGATACTTTATCAACTGCAAAAATTGCAGCCTTTGCATTTAGAGTGTCAAAAATAGTCTCTATAAATATAAAATCTGCACCGCCATCCAATAAAGCTTTGGTAGACTCAGTAAATGTATCAACTAATTGATCGTAATTTATATTTCTGTAAGAAGGATCCTCAACGTCTGGACTGAGTGAGCAAGTTCTGTTTGTAGGACCCAAAACGCCAGCAACAAAAATATCTCTGTTTTCTAATTTTCCTAATCTGTCAGCAGATTCTCTTGCAAGCTTGGCTCCAGCAAAATTTAGTTCATATACCAAACTCTCCATCCCATAGTCAGCCATTGAAGGCGCATTAGAATTGAAGGTATTTGTCTCAATAATAGTTGCACCCACCTTAATAAATTCATCATGAATATTTTGAATGATCTCTGGTTTTGTAATGTTTAAAAGGTCATTATTGCCTTTTAAATCATGCTTCCAGTCCTTAAATCTTTCCCCTCTAAAGTCTTGCTCATTTAAGTCATATGACTGAATCATGGTCCCCATGGGGCCATCAAGAAGAACGATTTGTGAATCGAGTAATTCCGTAAGTCTATTTCTAGCTGATGATTCTTGTAAATTATTCATTAATCAAAGCAATATGTTTAAGTTTTTATATTGTGATTAATCCTATGGAATTCCGTTTTAGCCAGTTATTTTTAATCGCCGCAATAGGATCAAATCACGATGTTAATTATTTTATAGTTAATTTATTTAATTTCAAATTTTTAAATTTATATTAGAGTTGATTATGATAACCTGAGACAAAAGGGAAAAATATGAATCAGTTAGAACTTATAACACCAATACTTACTTTGATTGTCTGGACTTTTCTAATCTTCCTGATGATGGCTTTTGGTCGAGTAAGATTCATGAATAACCCTCAAGATGCAGCTCATTCAAAAGATTATAAAGACCAACTACCTGCTTGGGTTAACAGAACTTCAGATAACTATAATCATCTCTTTGAGCAGCCAGTAGCATTTTATGCTGTTACCCTATCAATAGCTTTAATTAATAACTTTGATAATTTAATAGTGCAATTAGCATGGGCGTATGTGCTCATAAGAATTATTCACTCTTTAGTGCAGATAATGGTTAACATCATTGTATTAAGATTTTTGCTTTTTGCTTTAGGGTGGATAACTATCGCCTGCATGGCATTATCACAAATCTTTTAAAATTTTATGATCAAATTTTTTAATCTAATATTCATTATTTTTTCAATTTCTATAAGCTCCTTGGAGCAAGAATACTCATCTTCTCAGAACAAATTTTCACTCCTTGTTCATAAGACACCTACATGTGGCTGTTGCAAGAAATGGGTCAAACATCTTGAGGATAATAGTTTTTCTATGATGATAAAGGATCATCAAAATCTTCAAAAAATAAAAACGCAATACTCTATTAAACCAAAATACCAATCATGTCATACAGCCGTCTCTAAAGAGGGATATATTTTTGAAGGCCATATTCCGAGTAAATTTATTAAAAACTTCTTAGAAGATCCTGAACCAAATGCTATTGGTCTTTCTGTTCCTGGCATGCCACTTGGATCTCCAGGAATGGAAGTTGAGGGAAGGTTTATGCCATATGATGTTCTTGTCCTTTATAAAGATGGATCAAGCAAAGTCTATGCTGAGATAAAAGAAGGATAATTTTATTTACGAAATTAACTTTATGAATAAAAGTTTTATATTTATAGCTCTGGTACTGCTTATCTCTCCTTGGGCAGAAACAAAAGAAAATACCAATTACTTTGATCCAATGGATGTATTTGATCTTGAATGGGCTTCTGACCCTCAAGTTTCATCTGATGGAGAAACAATAGCTTATGTAAGAAAGTCCAATGATATTATGAATGATAGAGTGCGATCTAATCTTTGGAGAATATCTAATGATGGAAGTAATCATAGGCCATTGCATTCAGGATTTAAAAATTCATATTCTCCACGCTGGTCTCCAGATAATGAAAGAATTGCCTTTATTTCAAATAACTCTGGCTCAAACCAAATTCACATGCTCTGGGTAGATACTGGTGAAACTGCGGTAATTTCTCAACTTCAAGAATCACCATCAAGCTTGTCATGGTCTCCAGATGGTAAGTGGCTAGCATTTACAATGGAGGTAAAGGCTGAAAGTAAATCTCTCATTGTAGAGAGAGATAAACCTGATGGAGCATCATGGGCAAAAAAACCTATAACGGTAACCACTACGAGATATCAATATGATGGCAGAGGAATTGTTGAACCCTCTTACCGCCATTTATTTTTAGTTCCAGCTGAGGGAGGGTCAGCACGCCAACTCACAAATGGAGATTATAATCATTATGGTTCGCTCTCATGGTCGAATGACAGTGAAGAGCTTTTTTTCTCTGCATATAGATCAGGTGATTGGGAGCTTGTTAGTAATGAGGCTGATATTTACTCAGTTTCTGTTTCTACTAACGAATTAAAACAAATTACAAAACAATCTGGCGAAGAAAGATCTCCGGTCATGTCACCAAATGGTGAAATGATTGCATTTTACATAAAGGAGCGACGTCCTTTGGCATATACTCCAAGCAGAATAGCAGTCATAGATCTAAAAAGTAAGAAGATTAAAATAATCTCAAAAGATCTAGATGATGATGCAGATAATTTAATCTGGTCAGAGGATAGTAAATCCATCTATTTTGCTTTCGACAACAGGGGAGAAAGAACAATAAAACAGATCTTCTTAAATGGCGATTTAAATGAAATTGCATCAAATGTTGGCGGAACTACAATTGGAAGACCATATATTTCCGGTGGATTCCATGTCTCTAATGGGACTGTTGCATATACCTACGGAAGATCCGATAGCCCTGCTGATATTGGTGTTGTAATAAAAGGCAAAACAAAAGTATTAACTCAATTAAATGAAGATATTCTTGGCTACAGGAAACTGGGCAAGGTTAATGAAATTATTTATAAATCTTCATTTGATGATGAAGAGATACAGGGTTGGTATATAACACCTCCAAACTTTGATCCGGCTAAAAAGTATCCCCTGATACTTGAAATCCATGGTGGCCCGCATCTAGCTTATGGACCTCACTTCTCAGCAGAACTTCAAATAATGGCGGCTGCTGGATACATTGTTTTTTATGATAACTATAGAGGTAGCTCATCATATGGCGAAGACTTTGCATTACTACTTCAATATAAATATTCAAGTTCAGAAGATTTTGCAGATCATATGTCAGGTATTGATGCTTTGTTGGATAAAGGTATTGTTGATGAAAATAATCTTTTCATTGCTGGCGGAAGTGCTGGCGGCATAGCTACTGCTTATGCAATAGGTCTTACAAACAGATTTAATGCAGCTGTATCAGCAAAGCCTGTAATTAATTGGTTAAGTAAGCCTTTAACTGCGGATTCTATGGTTGGACAGATATATCATCAATTCCCTGGGCCCCCATGGGAGCACCTTGAACATTACTGGGAGCGTTCTCCGCTATCCCTTGTTGGTAATGTAACTACCCCAACAATGCTAATTACCGGAGAGGAAGATAGAAGAACTCCCATTTCAGAAACAGAACAGTTCTACCAAGCATTAAGATTAAGAGGAATTGATAGTGCAATGATCCGAATTCCCGATACATCACATGGCATTGCGAGCAGGCCATCAAATCTTATAACCAAGGTTGATCACATACTTGCTTGGTTTGAAAAATACAAAAATAATTAATTAACTGGTGGGCCCGGGAGGACTCGAACCTCCGACCAATGGATTATGAGTCCACTGCTCTAACCAACTGAGCTACAGGCCCAATCTAATAAAATGAAAGGAATGTGATTATATAAGAATTCGTTCTTTAGTGAAGCCTTAAAACTTTCTATTTCAATTGAATTCGTTATTATCTAGCAATGATTGATCTAGGAAGTGCCACTCCGTTTGCTCAGGGAGGCAACAGAAAATGCTTTATTCATCCTCAGGATTCATCAAAATGCATCAAGGTGGTAGATCAAGAATCTTATAGCAAGCGCCTTAAAAATCTTCCATGGCACAAAAAAATCAGGGGCAAGATGTCCTTTAATGATAATTATGAGGAGGCAAAAGGCTATCAGCAAAAATCTTTAAAAAATATAGATCAATCGTCATGGAAACATGTAGCTAAATATTTTGGATTTATTGAAACCAATATGGGTGAAGGTTTGGTTACCGAACTAATTAAGAATGAAGGTGAGATTGCAGGAACTCTTGAAGATTATTTGTTTAAGTTTGGCCTGACTGAAGAAATTAAAGAATCAATTCATGTCTTTGAAAAATGGCTATTAGAAAATTTAGTACTTACAAAAAATATTATTCCTCATAATTTAGTGATCAAAAAAGATAGCAATGAGTTGGTTATTAAAATCGTAGATGGTCTTGGATCAAAAGCATTTATCCCTTTGCCAGAGTACTTTAATTTTTTTGCAAAGCGTTATGTAAAAAGAAGAATTGAATTGATGTGGTCAAGAATAAATTGGGATTTGAGTGGCCGCAAAGGCGACTGGAAATAAGCTTTTTTTATGGCTCAAGAATTGATGACTCCCAACCATCTTCAACTTTAGAGAAAGCATTCCTGTGATTGAGTCTAAAATCACTGCCCCTCCAAAACTCGAAGTAGTAGGGAATAAATGAAAATCCACCCCAATAATCAGGTCGCTTACTTAGATCAGCATTTTCAAGAGTTTCTGTAAACTTAGACTTTACAGTTTCGAAGCTTGAAATTGGTTGGGACTGATTTGAAGCAATCGCAAGTGCATTTTTTTCTTTTTGTCTTGATTGAAAGTGCTCATCAGATCTCTCTTTATTCGTTTCTTTGATGTTAGCTTTCATTCTTATTTGAACATTGGTGGTCGACCAATAGAACATCGCAGAAATTTGATCATGAGTTTGAAATGATTTTGCTTTGGGGCTGTTGTAGTTTGAGAAGAAAATCCATTCTTCTCCCTCTACATATTTTAAATTTACAAAACGACTTTCAACTTCATTCAGCCTCTTATTAAATGAACTTATTGCTATAGCGTGAATCAGGGGCTGATTAGCTTTTACAGCATCAAGAAAATCTTTATGAAACTGTTGATAGGGTTCAACTTCGGGCAGATCCTTAAAAACTATCATTAAGAATTATTCATCAAGAAAGCTTTTAAGATGACTAGAGCGTGAAGGATGTCTTAGCTTTCTTAGAGCTTTAGCTTCTATTTGTCTTATTCTTTCTCGAGTGACATCAAACTGCTTTCCAACCTCTTCAAGAGTGTGGTCAGTATTCATTCCTATACCAAATCTCATTCTTAAGACCTTGGCCTCCCTTGCAGTGAGTGATGATAAAACATCATCGGTCGCTAGGTTCAAGCTATCTTCGGTAGCATTCTGTATGGGAGAAGAGATAACAGTATCCTCAATAAAATCCCCAAGATTTGAGTCTTCATCATCACCAATTGGAGTCTCCATAGAGATAGGCTCTTTCGCAATTTTAAGAACTTTTCGAACTTTATCCTCTGGCATATCCAACTCTTGACTCAACTCTTCAGGTGTGGGTTCGCGACCCATGTCTTGCATCATTTGTCTTGAGACTCTATTGAGTTTGTTGATAGTCTCAATCATGTGCACAGGTATTCTGATTGTTCTGGCCTGGTCTGCTATCGATCTAGTGATCGCTTGTCTAATCCACCAAGTAGCATAAGTTGAGAACTTATAACCTCTTCTATACTCAAATTTATCCACGGCTTTCATTAAACCAATGTTGCCTTCTTGAATTAGGTCTAAGAATTGTAAGCCACGGTTTGTGTATTTCTTTGCAATCGAAATTACCAACCTCAAGTTTGCTTCAACCATGTCCTTCTTAGCTCTTCGCATTTTTGTTTCACCCATGGACATGGCTCGATTAATCTCTTTAATATCTTTAACAGTCATGCCAACTCTTTCTTCAACAGACTTGATGCCCTTCTGGCAGATGACCACATCAGGTTTAACTTCCTCAAGAGCTTTTTTTGAATATTTCTTACTCTTCATTAGAGTATCTATCCACTTAACTTTAGTAGCATTATCAGGGTATTGCGCAATAAAGTCTTTTCTTGGCATCTTTGCTGATCTTACAAGTAAAGACTGAATCTTCCTTTCATTAAGCCTGATTTCTGTAAGATCTCTGCGGGCTAAGAATGCAAGATCCTCAAACATTTTTGGGGAGAATTTTAAGAACTTAAAGATATCTCCAAGCTTTAAGAATTCATTCTTTGTTTCTTTGGCATGCCTACCTTTTTTATCAAGAATCTTTTGAGTTTTATTGAACTGCTTTTTAAGGTTGGTCATCCTTCTTTGGACTTCTTTTAGATCCGGACCGGTATCTTCTTCTTCATCACTTTCTTCGAGTTGTTTTGCTTTAGCACTTCCAGGACCAGCTGAAGGAACTTCTTCCATCTCTTCAAGAAAACCTGTCATTAATTCATTAAGTTTTCTCTCGCCATCTTTATATTTTTGGTAAAAGTCTAGTACGTACTCAACAACATTGGGGTAATTAACGCTAGAGTGAAGAAGATCGCGCATGCCCTCTTCAATTCTTTTAGCGATTTCAATCTCGCCTTCACGAGTAAGCAAGTCAACAGTTCCCATCTCACGCATATACATCCGAACGGGATCGGTTGTTCTGCCCTTCTCATTTTCAACCGCGGCTAGAGCCTCGGCAGCTTGCTCCAAGGCAATATCGTCATCGTCATCAGAAGATTCAGAAAGCATTAAGGTATCAGCATCAGGAGCGGTTTCATGAACTTGAAGGCCAAGGTCATTAATCATGCCTATAATTTCATCAACTTGATCTGGATCAGAGATATCTTCTGGTAGATGATCGTTTACATCTGCATAAGTTAAATACCCCTGCTCTCTACCTTTATCAATTAACTCAGCAATTCGGGAGCCCTGCTTTTGAATTTTGTCCACTTAAAACCTCTAAAAACTTTTATTTATATTGATGTTAGTCAGTAATTTTCAAGCTTTTTTTGAGCTTAATTTACTTAACCATTCTTGATCTTCTGTGCCTAATTCTGGCTTTTTTAGAATTAACTGCTGTAATTCTCTTCTTTCGTGTGCTGAGATCGACTCGGTATTATACTTCTCTTTTAGCATTTCCTCTCTATCTTTTTCATTTTTTAGCAAAACAGCTATGCAGTCCTCTACAAGTTTGGTGGCATTTTTTTCAGAAATTTCCATCTCTTCAATAGTAGCTTGGCTGAAAAACCCTTTAATTCTCTCGTTTTCTATGGACTCTATAATGTTGGCTGGCCTAGCTTGAGGATTTCCATGATATGCATCCAAGATTGTTTTTAAAAAGTGAAAACGTTCAATTCCAGCGATTTCATCAAAAGCTGGATTTGAAGCAAGTTTAGGGAATGCGATCAGTGCTTTGAAAATATTGATCATCGCTTTGACTCTTACATTTGAGTTAGTGCTTTCAGGCTGAGGTACTTGACTGGTTTGATTACCGGCCTTAATTTCAGAGAGTTGATCGGGATTCATTCCACATAATTGAGCAAGCTCATAGGAATAAATATTCTGAATAACTGAGTTATTGATAGTTTTAATTATTGGCATTGCATAGTTTGCAGCTTTCGACCTACCCTCAATTTGCTCGAGATTAAATTCTTTAACCTTTGAAAAAAAGAACGTCGAAAGAGGAATGGAATTTTCTAACAAACTATTAAATGCATCCATGCCTTTTTGGCTTATATAAGAATCTGGGTCTTCGCCCTCATCAAAAAAAATAAATTTGGCATTAATATCCTCACGCATCAAAGGAAATAGATTTTCCAGCGCTCGCCAAGCAGCTATTTTTCCAGCAGCATCTCCATCAAAAGCAAAATAAATATCTTTTGTGTACCTTAGTAACTTTGATAAATGTCTTGAAGTGACAGCGGTACCAAGGGTTGCTACCGCATTTTGTATGCCATGCTGATAGAGCCCAATTACATCCATGTATCCCTCAACAACAATTAGGGTGTCTGTATTCTTTGAATCCTTTGCCTCAAATAAACCAAATAATTCGTTTGATTTATTAAATAACTTGGTTTCAGGTGAGTTTAGATACTTCGGCTCACCTGCTTCAATAATCCTGCCACCTAAACCTATAAATTGTCCTTTTATATTGCGTATGGGGAAAATAATCCTGTCCCTGAATCGATCATAAAAACCTTTTTCTTTTTCAATGAACAGTCCAGAATCCTCAATTTCCTGATGATTGTATTTTTTATGTGCTTGTTTAAATAATGTGTCCCAGGAGTTAGGTGCATATCCTAGATTAAATTTTTTTGCGACTGCTCCGGTAACTCCTCTGGCTTTTAAATAATCTTTGGCATGAGAAGCTTCATCAGATTTAAGATTATTTGCATAAAAGCTTACTGCTGAATCAAGCAGGTCACTCGAAAAATTTTCTTGAGGTGTTCTTTCATACGGCACTTCCAGGCCCAAGGAGCTAGCAAGCGTTTCAACAGCATCGACAAAATCTAATCCCTCATACTCTCTTAGAAAATGAATAGCATTCCCAGATTCTTGGCAAACAAAGCAATAAAAAAATTGCTTATCTTCATTTACCGCCATTGAAGGATTATTGTCATCATGGAAAGGGCAAAGGCTCCAGTAGTTATTACCTTTTTTAGTGAGCGGTAAGCGCCTACCAATAACATCTACAATATTGGTTTGTTCTAAAACTTGATCAATGAAAACTTTAGGAATGCTCATTATTATTCATCCAAGAATCTAAAATAAGTTTCGCTGCCATGGCATCAAGATTACCATCCTTTGCAAATTCTTTTGCCTCAAAAGAGCTTAATCGCTCATCAACTAACTCAACGGCTAGATTAAATTTTTTTGAAAACTGGTTAGAAAATTTTTCTGCCAATTTACTCATCTCGCTTTCTGTTTGATCCATATTCAATGGATTACCAATAATAATGAACTCTGGATTCCATTCAATAACATGTTTTTCTAATAAATTGAAAAGCTCCTGTTTAGATTTATAAAAAATAGTGCTTATGGGCATGGATGTCTTTGTAACGGTATTTCCAATGGCCAAGCCTACTTTCTTTAATCCAAAATCTATTGCGAGTATCTGCATTATTTATAGAAATTCCAATCCCTAACTATTTCTATAAATTCATACATGGAAAGCATTTGATCATCAAAAGGTAAGAAAGGGGAAGCCTCTTTTAATATATTCATTGCAAGATTATCAATCTCATCACTTCCCGAGCTTTGTAAAATTTGAGCATCAACAAGCTCTCCCTCAGCATTAATTATTGCCTTAATTCTAGTCATGCTGTCCTGTTCAAAGGAAATTCTATTGGTCTCATAAAATCCTATGGTTTCAACTTTTCTTTGCCAAGAATTTAAATACCTAGACTCGCTGTCATTTTGCAGTGAATTAGCCTCAAGCCTCCTAATGGACATAGCCTGAAAAGATTGATTAGAAACATTATTAGCAGCACTTCGCTCCTCATCATTAATTGTTTCTTGGGTGTTATTTAGGCTGCTTAAATTACCCAATGAATCAAAGTTAGCATTAGCGAACTTAACATTCACAACCCTTTGCGGATCAAAGCGTTCTTGAATTTGGAAC
Source organism: uncultured SAR86 cluster bacterium (assembly GCA_902617955.1). Taxonomy (GTDB): domain Bacteria; phylum Pseudomonadota; class Gammaproteobacteria; order Magnimaribacterales; family D2472; genus MED-G82. The sequence goes on along the minus strand of CACMYW010000007.1, from coordinate 7,184 downwards.
AATGTAAATCCTAACCCAAAAATCAAGATGGCATGAATCATCAAAGAAGTGATAAATGCTTTGGAAAAATCCCAACGTCTAAAAGATTCTCTTTTAAGCATTCTTGTCATAAAAGTTTATTAAATAACAATTCAATTGGATTAACTCCTGATTGATCAAAAATCTCTTTGGCGCCTGTAGGACTTGTAACATTGATCTCAGTTAAATGATTACCGATCATATCAATGCCTGCAAAAGCAATATTATTTTTAATCAAAATTTTACCTATCTCTTTTGCAACATTTTTTTGTTGAGTAGAAATTTCTTTCGCAATGCCTTTGCCACCAGCTGCTAAGTTGCCTTTAAAGCTTCCTTCTTGAGGAATGCGAGCCAAAGCAATTGGGCAGACTTCACCGTGAATTATCAAAATTCTAAAATCTCCATCATATATTTCAGGAAGAAAGCTCTGCAGCATAACGTGAGTATTATTTTTAGACAGTGATTGGAAGATCCCTATTTCTTCATCTGTAACCTGATCAAATTTATAAATTGATTCGCCACCCATGCCGTTTAGAGGTTTCAGTATGAAGGGCTGATGGTTTTTACCAAATTCTATAAAATCCTCATCGTTACAAGTAACTAAGGTGTTTGGCATGAAATCTGAAAATTGAAGAGCAAACATTTTTTCATTAAAAGTCATGAGGCTTGCTGGATCGTTAATAACCTTGCATCCATCGCTAGCGGCTTGATTGAGAATAAACAAAGCATTCATGTATTGCTCATTAACGGGAGGGTCTTTTCTCATAAAAACATAGTCAAACTCTAACAAAGCAGATGAATTTGATAATCCAACATCCTCCAGGCTTTTGATAGGATCCACAACTTCCTTAAACGAGACTTTTACTGAACTCTCAGAATAATAAAGATCTTTAGGCTCACAAAAGAAAACTTGATGATTTTCTTTTTTAACGTGTTGCATCATGAAAACAGTAGTATCTTTATATGCAATTAAAGAGCTCAATGGATCAATAATGAATAAAATCCTTTTCATTTTTTATATATCTTTATAAATGAGTTTTAACATTGGCAGAATTGTAACAGGTGCTGTTTCTGCTCTTAGGATGTTTGTTCTTAAATAATAAACATCATCTTTTTTAAAAAGCTTTCTCTCAGCATCGCTGTAACCTGATTCACACCCTGTAACTATTGAGAGATGCCTTTCGTTTTGCAAGGGGTTATAAGCAGTCAGCGAAGTAGCCTCAGGAAGGGTATCTAGCATAACGATTCTTCCATCCTTAGCATCAAGAGCCTCTTTAAGATTATTAAAAAATTTAAGTTCGGGGATAAAGTTATTGCCAGATTGTGAACAAGCAAGGATAAGCGTTTCGGTTATCTTTTCAGTTAATTTATTAAAGTCTTTTTTTGCCATCGATTGATCGACCTTATCAGGTAAATACAGTGAAATCTTATCAACGCCCAGCTCAGCTAACTTTGTGGCAACAGAAATCAAGCTTTCGCGTTTAAGAATAGGAAGAAAGAAATTAAAAGTAATAATGTTCTTCTTTTTTGAGGTATGAGAATCTAAAAGATCTAACTTGATCTTATTTTTTTCTATTTCTTTTATTTCACATTCAAACGTTTTTCCATTGCCATCAAACAAGACAACACTTTGACCCTGACGAGCCCTCAATACCTTAATTAAATGATGAATGATTTTCTGATCATGAATTTCTAAAACATCTGATGATATATCTGGACAATAAAATCTAGGGATTCTCATTATGGCATTATAATTCATAGAAAATTTATGACTGAAGTTGAAATAATCTTAATACGTCATGGTGAAGCAGCATCCAGCTGGAGTGATGACCCAGATCCAGGATTATCTAATCTTGGCAAAAGCCAATCCGAGGCAGTAAGAGAAAATCTTGAATCTATTAAAAGCCAAAATTTCCAGTTAATCTCAAGCCCAAAAAAAAGAGCAATTGAGACAGCCCAACCCACTTCATTGGATTGGAAAAGCGAGATCAAAATAGATGATACATTTTCTGAAATACCTGCCTCAAATATAAAGCTAGAAAGTAGAATGGAATGGTTAAAATCCATGATGAATATGGAAATTACAATGTTGCCTGAGGACGTTAAAGAATGGAGATCAAGAATTATAGAAAAGCTTATAAATATCAAATCAAATTCAATAATTTTCTCTCACTTTATGGTAATTAATGTGGTTGTTGGTTATATAAAAAATCATCCCATACTTTTGAGTATGTATCCTGATAATGGATCTCTGACAAAAATAAAAGTTTCTAATGGAAAAATTTCTCTAATCAAAATTGGAGATGAAAAAAATACCAAAATAAATACATAATTGGGTTGAGCATTTTTTAATCAATAGTAAACTTACTGCTCAGTAAATTTAAATCGTGATAAAGAAAAAATCTCTCAACCCGCAAATCAAAAAACCCCTTAGCGAACAGGTAAGAAAAGCTATGAAGCGATACTACAGAGAATTAAATTCTGTTGAGCCTATGGGAGTATATGATTTGGTGATGGGTGAAGTTGAACCTGAACTACTCATAGCAACAATGAAATATACAAATAATAATCAATCACGTGCTGCCAAGATACTCGGCTTGAATCGAGCAACCTTAAGAAAGAAATTGCTGAAGTATCAAATCAAATCCTAAAACTTATGATTAAAACAGCTTTAATCAGCGTTTCCGATAAATCTGGTTTAGATTTATTGGCTAAGGAATTGATTGCAAATAAAGTAACAATTGTTTCTAGTGGCGGTACTTTCAAATACCTTAAATCCATAGGTTGTGAAGTCCAAGAGGTTAGCGACTACACCGGACATCCTGAGATGATGAACGGGAGAGTCAAAACACTGCATCCAAAAATTCATGCTGGTATTCTGGCAAATAGAGACGTGCATTTAGAGGAGCTTGAATCCATGGGTTACCCTCCCATTGATCTTGTTGTTGTCAACCTATATCCATTTATCAATACCGTTCAGGGTGGTGCCACTTTTGAAGAGGCTATAGAGAATATTGATATTGGGGGCCCCACAATGATTAGAGCGGCTGCCAAAAATTTTAAAGACGTCGTCGTATTATCCGACCCTTCTCAATACGAAGATTTTTTGCTCAAGCTAAAGAATAATTCTGTAGATCTGGATTTCAGAAAATTGTGTGCCGCAAGGGTGTTTGAAAATATGGCGCAATATGATGGTGCAATAAGTAACTATTTAAATTCATCTTCTGATGTTCAGTTATTAAATTCAGATGGATTAAGTCCTGCAACAAAACTTCGGTATGGAGAAAATCCACATCAGGAAGCCCTACTCTATAAATTTAACTCCATGGGTAGTTTGCAGATTGCCAATTGTGACATCATTCAAGGCAAGCCTTTATCTTATAACAATATGGTGGATGCTGATGCAGCTTGGGAATGTGTAAAAGAATTTGATGGGCCATCATGTGTGATCGTCAAACATGCAAACCCATGTGGTGTTGGTAGCTCAGACAATATTCATGAAGCCTATCTTAAGGCCTTTCAAACAGATCCAACTTCAGCATTTGGAGGTGTTATTGCTGTTAATGATCAATTAACTCAACAAGTCGCAAAGACAATAATCGAAAACCAATTTTTAGAAATTATAGTTGCCACTGATTATGAAGATGGTGCTTTAGAAGCTTTTGAATCAAAACCTAATGTAAGAGTTCTTAAGGCAAGTCTCAGAAAAGAGGATCCATATCCAGGCACTCTCAAAAAAATTTCAGGTGGGATTTTATGGCAATCAAATGATGATGGAGTGCTTAAAAAACAAGAAATAAAAGTTGTCACAAAACGAGTTCCAACTGAAGATGAACTCAATGATCTTTTATTTGCTTGGAAGGTTGCGAAGTTTGTAAAGTCAAATGCCATAGTATTTGCTAAGGATGATCAAACCATTGGCATTGGTGCTGGACAAATGAGTCGTGTTATCAGCACTGAAATAGCCGCACTTAAAGCCGATCAAGAAAACCTTGATGCGAAAAACTCAGCAATGGCATCGGATGCCTTTTTTCCATTTAGAGATGGAATTGATCAAGCAGCAAAGGTAGGTATTACTTCCATTATTCAACCCGGTGGATCAATGAGAGATGATGAGGTGATTGAGGCTGCTAATGAGCATAATCTTGCAATGGTCTTTACAGGCATGAGGCACTTTAGGCATTAGTTTGAATATCTTAATCATAGGTAGTGGTGGTCGAGAGCATGCACTGGCTTGGAAATGTGCTCAAGATCAAAATGTAAATCAGGTTTTCGTTGCTCCTGGTAATGGAGGCACCTCATTGGATCAGGGAATTGAAAATCTGAAGATTGATATCAAAAATGCTGACTCGATTGCAAACATATGTAATCAACACGGGATTGACCTTGTAATAATTGGTCCTGAACAACCCTTGGTTGATGGCTTAGTGGATGACCTTCAATTGAAAAATATAAATGTTTTTGGACCCTCTGCAAAAGCTTCAAGATTAGAGGGATCTAAGGCTTTCTCAAAAGAGTTTTTTAAAAAGTACAAAATACCTACTGCAAATTATGCAACTTTTAATGATTTTGAAAGTGCTTTGGATCATTTAAAAGATATAAGTTTTCCAACTGTGATAAAAGCTGACGGGCTTGCTGCTGGCAAGGGAGTTCTGATCTGTCAAACGATAACAGAAGGAGAAAAAGCATTGGAAGAAATTTTTGTTGATAATGCTTTTGGTAGTGCTGGCAACAAAGTAGTCATTGAAGATTTCTTAGAAGGTGAAGAAGCAAGTTTTATTGCTGTAGTTAGTGGTGAGGAAATTATTCCATTAGCAACCAGTCAAGACCACAAAGCAGCCTATGATGGGGACAAGGGCCCGAATACTGGAGGCATGGGTGCATACTCACCAGCCCCGATAGTAACAGATGAGCTTCATAAAAAAATCATGGATGAGGTAATGAGCCCAACCGTTAAAGGCTTGATTGCTGAGGGTTCATCTTATCTGGGATTTTTATATGCTGGCTTAATGATAAAAGATGATGAGATCAATGTTCTTGAGTTCAATTGCAGGTTTGGTGATCCGGAAACGCAACCAATAATGATGAGACTTGAATCCAGCCTAGTAGAACTTTGTCTAGCAGCGATCAACAATACTCTGGGCTCTCATCAAGTTCGCTGGTCTAGAAATCATGCTTGTGGTGTGGTTATTGCATCAGAGGGTTATCCGGGAAATTATGAGACTAATAAAGAGGTGGTAATAAATAATCACTCTGAAGATTATGTAAAGCTGTTCCATGCAGGTACTAAAATTCAAGACAATCAACTTGTGACCTCTGGTGGAAGAGTTTTTTGTGCAACTGGGACTGGTGCTGATTTAGCTACTGCTCAAAAAAATGCTTATAATCTCGTTTCGAAAATTTCTTTTGAAGGCGCATTTAATAGAAAAGATATTGGAAATAAAGGAATCAGTTAATGAGTTTCATAGATAACATAATTAATGAATTTGATATTGCATTAAAAACTCTTTCAAACAAGAAATCAGGAACATCCAGAAGCTATCCTGTTGAGGAATCCCCTGAAAACCTTACTCAAGAGGAAAAAGATTTATCGATTCAGCTGATGAGAGTGAATCTTGCCGGTGAGGTTGCTGCTCAAGCCTTGTATCGTGGGCAAGCTATGGTTTGTGAGGATGATGAAGTCAAGGAACATCTTATCAATGCAGGTCTTGAAGAAACAGATCATTTAATTTGGTGCAAAAAAAGACTCGATGAGCTTGGCGGTAATGGTTCGTTATTAAATCCAATTTGGTACGCAGGATCCTTTGCTTTAGGAGCAATATTTGGCAGTCTTGGCAAACAAACCAGTCTAGGTTTTGTTGAAGAAACTGAAAAACAAGTAGTCAAACACTTAGAAAAACATCTTGAAAAAATATCCCAAGAGGATAAAAAAACTATAAAAATTCTTGAAACAATGAGAGCTGATGAAGATCAACATGCGAATGAGGCTTCCGAGAGTGGTGGCGAGGAACTTAAAGACTATACAAAAAAATTCATGAGCATGACTGCCAAGGTCATGACCTCAACAAGCGCTCATATTTGAAGATTTTTTCTCATAAGGCTTTCGCCGATTAAGAAATTATTTATCCCGTTTTTCATAAGATAATCTAAATCTTCTTGTGATTTGATTCCTGATTCAGCAACAAATGGGTTGTCGCCCCGATAAGAATTTTTAAGTTTAACTGATAAGCTGATGTCTACCTCAAATGTTTTCAGGTTTCTATTATTGACTCCAATGATTACATTCTTAATTGATTCAATCCTGTTGAGCTCATCTTGATCATGAACCTCCATAAGGCAATCTAAGTTAAGAGATCTAGCAACATCGACAAAATGAGCAATCTGATCATCATTTAAGATTGAAGCAATTAATAAAATACAATCCGCATCCAGGATCCTGGCTTCGTAAATTTGATACTCATGAATGATAAAATCTTTTCTCAGTATTGGCAGATCCGATTTTTGTTTAACTTTCTGCAAATGTTCTGCTGAACCTAAGAAAAAGTCTTCCTCAGTTAAAACAGAAATTGCAGTGGCACCAATATTTTCATAATGAATAGCTTGTCTTTCCGGATCAAAATTATTATCTATAATCCCTGCGCTTGGTGAAGCTTGCTTAATTTCAGCTATGATCGATTGATTTGATGACAGCAATGAATCTCTGAATGAAGAAGGTTTATTTTCAAGGCTGGTTGCTTTTTGTTTTATTTCGTCAAGGGAAACAGTCTTTTTTAATTCATCTAGGCGCAATTTTTTTGCATTTACTATTTTATCTAAAATATTCATAGCGAATTTGTCATTTCAATATACGAACTAAAGGTTTGTTTCGCTTTACCATTATTTAATAACTCTTTGGCAAGACTGACACCATCTTTTATTGAGCTTGATGCTGAACTTAGATACAAAGATGCTCCTGCATTTAGAGATATCATGTCCTGAACAGGTGATTCTTTGCCTTCAAAAGCAGCATTAATTAATTCCAAGCTTTCCTCAGGTGTCTCTGCTTTAAGGGCTGTTATGTTTGCCCTGCTCATTCCAAAGTCTTCTGGCTGAATCTCAAATTGATTAAGATTTCCGTCCCTTAGTTCAGTTACGAATGTTTTATCTGTGATCGATATTTCATCCAA
>CACMYW010000006.1:0-40544 GCA_902617955.1 uncultured SAR86 cluster bacterium | reverse complement strand
TCATCTATCTTGATGTTATTATCAATTATGTTGTTATAAATAATTGAAGCCAAGTCATCGCCTGGCTCTATCATTGGAAATTTTTCAGTACTGAAAATCTGAATACTAATATTAGACTCCAGTAATTTTGATTCCTGAGTGCTTGATAGTGTGATTTTTATTGATTGCAATTAAAACTGAAGTTAATGCCTCTGCCGCTGCAGAATTACATAATGGTCCTGCATGCCATCCAGTTAAACCAGCGTCATTAACAAGTGCGATCACTTGCTCTCTTGAATCTCTTTTATCGCCACAAACAAGAACATCGCAATCAATTTCAGCATCCGTTTGTAGAAGTTCAGCGGAAATATTTTGAAAAGCAGAAATAACTTGGACGGAATCTCCAAGTAAAGTTTGAGCTCTAATTGCAGCGCAGCCTTCTTCAGGTAATTGAACTCTCATAACTTTAGGAGGAACAAGTGGTACAGTTCCATCAATTAATATTTTCCCTGAAAGTACATCCTTCACTTCTGACAAAATATCTAATTGAAATGAAAATGGCACTGTTAAACACGCAATTTCTGCCTGGTTTGCAGCATCTACATTAAGCATTCCTTGATCTTCGTTGATTTTTAGTTTTCCACATGCTGATTTAGCAGATTCAATTGTTCTTGAGCCAATTAGAACTTCATGTCCTGATCTGATCCACCGTGAGGCAAGACCTAAGCCCAGCGCACCAGTTCCACCTAATATTGCTATTTTCATTTCTAGTCCTGTTTAATTCTTTTAGAAGATATCATTATAATGAGTGGTAATGTTTAAAACAGATAATTACAAAAATAAAACTGTAGTAATTACAGGTGGCACTAAAGGCATTGGATTAGGAATAACCAAGGCTTATTTGTCTCTATCTGCAAAAGTAATCATCTTAGCGAGGAATAAGCCGAAAAAACTAATCCAAGTCAAAGGTAACAGGGCATTATTTTACCAGTGCAATGTGAGAGATAATGCTAATGTTGAAGAAGTCATCAATGAGGTATTTAAAGCCAATAAGTGTATTGATGTTTTAATCAATAATGCAGGAGGTGCCCCCCTTATCAACTCATTGGATGCATCTATGAATTTTAATAACGCAATTATTGATTTAAACTTAAACTCCTCATTTACGGTAAGTTATTACGTAGCCAAAAAAATGATAAAAAAATCATCTGGCTGTGTTATTACAAATATTTCAAGTGTAACAGCCACAAGACCAACTCCTGGAAGTGCTGCTTATGGGGCAGCAAAGGGAGGATTAGTAAATCTCACCAAAACCTTAGCCGTAGAATGGGCTCCAAGAATAAGGGTAAATTCTATTATTACTGGATATATAGAAACTGAAAATTCACTTGTACATTATGGATCTAAGAAAGATATGAAAGCTGTAGCAAAATCCATCCCCATGAAAAGAATGGGAACTCCTGAGGATATTGCAAATGCTTGCATATTCTTAAGTTCTGCAAACTCATCATGGATTACCGGTACTGCCATTGAAGTTCATGGTGGAGGTGAATCCCCCACCTATCTGAATTCAGCAAAACCTAAAAAAAGTTAATTTATTTATGATCAATAAAACTATTATCTAAAATAGTTGTCTAAAGTTTTTTACATGGGGTTAAACAGATGAACGAGAAATACATACAAGCACTTATTGTTGGTGGCCTAATCGGTGCGGCAATAATCATTTCAGAATTTATATCGCAATCAAATGATGATCCAATGAAGTTTCATGCCATAAAACTTCATGAAGATTCTCAAGTGAAAATGGCAGATAAAAAAATATGGATTACAGATAATGGCGAGACCATAGACTTATCACCTGACAACAAAAAAGAAAAAAGAATTGTAATCAAAATGAATACTGACGATTCCGATGATCTATCAATGAATGAAGATATATCTATTTTTAAAAGCGGCCAAACCGATCATAAAGAAAAGAAGGTTATTGTAAAAGTAGATGCAAGAAATAATGATAAGGACAAAGATATTGACATTGATGTGGACGCAATTGTTGAAAAGGTATTAGCTAGCCTAGAAGAAGGTACCGAAGTATTGCAAGACTCTGATATTGGAAAAATTGTTGCTAAAGCTCTTAATGGGATTGATGCTGAAGTGAAGATTGAAGTATCAGTAGATACCAGTGAATCATCCCCAGATTCTCCGTAAGAATTTATTACCCCAAAAAAACTTTAAGGCTCCTTTCATGTCCTTGAAGCTTTTTTCAGTATATGGGTAGGAAGAGGCAGACTTTTTGCCAATGATAATTGGCATCGCATGAGCATAGGAACGCAAGCCCTCCTTTCCATTAACTGAACCCAATCCGCTTTGCTTGATACCACCGAAAGGTGCTTCATTAACTCCGTAACTCATTGCCATATCATTAATAGAGCATGCGCCTGTTTCCATTGCCTTAGCTAGGTTCATGCCTTTATTCATGTTCTGAGTCCAAACATTTCCATTTAATCCATAGTAAGAATCATTCGCTAATCTAAGTGCTTCATTTTCTGATTTAACCCGCATGATAGAAATCACTGGCCCAAAAGTTTCATCAGTCATGACTTTCATCTGATGATTTACATTGATGATTACGGTGGGTTCGAAATAGAGTCCTTTGAGGCTTGGGTTTCTTTTGCCACCAACAAGAATATGTGCGCCTTTTTGCACTGCATCCTCAACATGATCTTCGATGATATCTAATTGTTTATCCCAAAAAGTTGCTCCGATATCAGAAAAACCCTCAGAGGATTGATTGAGTTGTTTGGTCTCATGTACAACTTTTTCAACAAACTCATCATAGACATCTTCGACAACATAAATTCTCTCGGTCCCACAACAATATTGACCTGCATTCATGCAAGAACCAATTACAGCTCCTTTTGCAGCATCATCAATATCTGCATCTGAGCAAACAATCATTGCATCCTTCCCGCCTAACTCAAGAGAAAATGGAATTAAATTCTCGCTACATTGTTTAGCAATCTTTTTACCTGTAGCAATGCTTCCTGTAAAAGAGACCTTATCAGGAACCTCATCGATTAGTTGGGCACCAGCCAAACCATCACCAATGATCACCTGTACAAGATCTTGAGGCGCATCAGCCATTAAAAATATATCTTCAACCAATTTTCCTGATCTTGGTGTTACCTCTGAAGGTTTAATAATCACAGAATTACCCGCAAGCAGTGCTTGAATGGTCGGGTTAATGGAAAGTATAAATGGACCATTCCAAGGCGTAATGACAGCCACAACACCCCTGGGTTTATAGGTTACTCTAGTTTTTTTTAAGAAGCTCATAGGGCCATGCATTGATCTCTTTTCATCACGTAACCACTTTGGAGCTCGCTTTGCATAAAAAGCTAAGGAGTCAATTGCAGAGAAAATCTCCATCGACATAGCCTCTTGAATTGGTTTTCCAGTTTCCTCCATGACCACATTCATGATGTGATCTTGATTCTCAATAATCACATCAATAACTCTATGCATCAGTTCAGCTCTATAAATCAAAGGAACTTCAGCCCATTTCGTTTGAGCAATTCTTGATTTAGACATAGCAGATTTAATCTCTTCATGAGAGGCACAATCATAGTTTCCCACTACCCTGAGATCAGCAGGACTTTGGAGGGTTAAAGTTTTTTTATAACCCTGATCTGAAATTGTAAAAATACCCATTTATATCTCCTTTATAACCTTAGCTAACATTTGCGAGGCATGATTATCAATATGCGCGTTAAGTCCAGGTGGCATGATTTCGTAGTATTCAAGCTTTTTAACGACCCGAATCATAATCACTGCAAATTTAAAAATTGAAAAAATATAATAATAATTAAAATTTTCTGAATGAAAACCTGAAAGCTCTTCCCATTTCTTGATGGTTTCATCTCTTGAAGGGATGCCTTGAAGTTTAGCAACATTAATTCCATCTGAGTTACAGTCATCAATGGCAATACCCCATGCCAAATCTTGGCATGGATCTCCTAAAGCAACCATCTCCCAATCAAGCACACCACTCACCTCGCCATCAGGTTTGTACATAATGTTGGGGACTCTACAATCGCCCCAAACTATTGAGTATTGATCTGAATCTGCATCCGGTTTATTTTTCTCCAACCAATCAATGGTTTCTTCTAAAACGGAATGTGATTCACCCTCTATAGCCCAATCATAAAATTCTTTGTAGTAACTTAAATCATCATCTAAGGGTCTTGAATCTTTGCCTGAAGATAAAAAATCAAATTTGCTATCAACTGTTACTTTATGGATATTGGACATCTGCTCAACCCATCCCATCCAAACTTTGCGTCTAACATCCTCAGAAGAATCTGCCAGCCACCCCTCTGAATGAAACGGTGGATTGTCAGACGGTGCTTCACCCTCGCACATCTTCATCACATAAAAAGGTGAATCTAGAAACTTTTCTGACGGTTCATACCACACTACTTCAGGAACCTTTACTCCAAAAGCACTAAGCTCTTTCATGATTAAGAACTGTTTTTCAATATCATATTCAGGAAATACCAAAAATCCTGATGGATGAAAGCGCAGAACATAGCCAGTTGTTTCAGTGCCCTGAGTTACATTGAAACTTAAAGTTTCGTTTGAAAAACCAGTATTTTCAGGTCCACCCAATACCTCAACCGCAATGGAAGCATCTTGATTTTTTTCATTGATTAACCAATTCTTAAAATCTTCGGTAGCTTTATTTAGGTCTCTTTCTTGTGGTGCTGGCATATTTGTGTGTAGTATTTAGTAAATAGTTATTAAATCTAAGTATAAAGCAATGTCGTCTATTTTGAATGATTGGGAAAAGTTCTGTGATGAGCTCAAGGCATCTGGAAAACTGATCACTGAAAACAGTGATAATGAGATTCATCAGTTAGAAGGTTTTAGATATCTTTTAAGGCTTTTAAGGCTCTCTACAGAAATGTATTTTGAGCATTCAAGCATAAATCATCCATCGTTTTATTGTTTATCTCATGAAACAGGAAAAATTGGTGCTGATAATCCAGACAATCATTATCTAAATGCCAATATTGATTCTGAAATGAACTACCGAGTCTATGGTGATGTCGGGGACGTTGCATACCTGAGTTTTGGCCTTAAAGAAAATAGATACTCAATTGATGGGACCATGATTTCTCATGATGAGATAGAACTGGATAACATGACCACCAATGAAAATAATTCCTTTGAGCTAATCTTGTCTAAAGAAAATAATGATTATAAAAATTTTTTAAAACTAGCTGATACTTCCAATATGTTAATAGTAAGGCAGACCTATAAAGATAAAACAACTGATAAAAGAGCAAACATAAACATAGAATTACTTGAACCCTCTAATCAATCAGAACTCATCTCACGGCAACAATTTAATCAATACCTAAATGCCTCAATGGGTTTTGTAAAGGGCACAGTTGCAACCTTTAATCAATGGGTAGCAATTTTTATGAAAGATCATTTGAATGCATTGCCCCTAGGTGACCAATCGTACTTTCAAGCTGCAGGTGGTGATCCAGAAATTCAATATCATCATGGTTATTACTCATTTGCAGAGGACGAGTGCCTAGTAATTAAAACAAAGGTACCCAAATGTAGTTACTGGAATTTTCAATTAGAAAATCACTGGATGGAATCACTCGACTATAGACATCATAAGATTCATCTTAATAATTTTTCTGCTGACCTTGAAAATGAGCAATTAGTAATACATGTGACCCACTCGCAAACGGGCTTGAAAAATAACCTCATTACCTGTGGTCATTCAAGTGGAGCCATGCTGCTAAGATGGGTGGGTGCAAAAGAATCGATAACTCCTGAGACTAAATTAATTAAACTAGATGAGCTAAATAATGAAAATTAATGCTAACGAAATTATTGATCAAGCCAAATCTGAAACAGGTTTGAGCGATTTAGGAGAGCCCCTTTTTTTAGAGGGCCTAAATAGATTGATCGATTCAATCAACAATGAAGCAAACTTAAATGAAATTGGCATTCAAGCTCAACCAATAAGAATACAAGGGTTGCTCTCAAATAGGCTAAGGTTTGAAGAAGACTTAAAAAAGTTTCCTGAGATTTTAGAGCAACAAATAATTTCTCCCATTGTTATTGTGGGCTTACCGAGAACAGGAAGCACCATGACTCATAGATTGCTTGCATCTGATCCTAACCATACAGCTATGTTGTGGTGGGAAGGACGATATCCTGCCTTGTTACCAGGCGAAAAGCGAGGAGATATTGAAGCAAGAATGGAGCTTGGTAAAGCTGAAGTTGATGCTGTTGTGGCAGCCTCACCTGAGGCACTGGACATTCATCCTTGGGACTATAAAGGAGCCGATGAAGAGATTCTCCTACTGGAGCATAATTTCCTTAGTACGGTACCAGAATCATTTATGGCACTACCTTCTTACTCTAAGTGGATTGAGGAGCAAGATCATACTTTGGCATATGAAGATCTCAAAAAATTTATTCAGTACCTGCAATGGCAAAATCCAGGCAGGGAGAAAAAAAGATGGGTTCTTAAGTCGCCTCATCATCTTGGCTTTATCGATAAAATGATTTCAGTTTTTCCTGATGCTAAAATTATTCAAACGCATCGAGATCCAGTTAAGACGGTACCTTCATTTTGTTCAATGTGCGCAAACCTCTTTGAACCGTTAACCACAAATTTTGATAAAGTCTTTATTGGCAAGCACTGGTCAAACAAGCTTACCCGAGCCTTAAACCATTGCATGAACATCAGTGAAAAGCATCCGGATAACTTTCTTGACCTTGAGTTTTTAAATATGATCAAAGACCCAATTGACGAAATGAAAAAAATCTATGAATTTATTGGAGAGCCCTTTGGTGAAAAGACCGAAGTGGCGATGGAGGCTTGGAGGGAAGAAAACAAACATGAAATGGGTGCTCATAAGTATTCTTTAGAGGAGTACGATCTGACCGAGTCACAAATAAATGACAACTTTGCTAAATACCAACAAAAATATATAAACTAAATCATGCTTATAAATAAAACAGTTGTAATTTCAGGTATTGGTCCGGGCCTTGGCCAAGAGCTAGCTTATGGAGCTGCCGAACACGGAGCCAATTGTGTGCTTGCCGCCAGAAGTAAAGATAAGCTTGACGAGGTTCAAGAAAAAATTATTAAAGACGGTGGGAAAGCAATTAGTGTTCCTACAGATATTACCAATCAGGAAGATTGTAAAAACTTAATTGATACTGCAGTAAATGAATTCGGAGCTGTGGATTGTTTGCTTAACAGCGCCTATCGACCTGGCAGCTTTACTGAATTTCTTGATTCTGATCTAGAAGATTGGAAAGAGACGATGAATACGAATTTTTTTGGCACTCTTGGACTAACGAAAGTTGCAGTTGAGCAAATGAAAAAACAACAAAAGGGTTCTATTGTAATGATCAACAGTCTCATTACTAAGAAGCCCCTTCCCACTCAGGGTGGCTATGCAGCATCAAAGAGCGCGCTTACCGGTGCCACTAAAATTCTTGCCAAAGAGTTAGGCCCTCATGGAATTAGGCTAAATTCTGTATATATGGGCTGGATGTGGGGTCCTCCTGTTGAAGCCTATGTGAATGGTACCGCTGAAATGATGAACATTAAACCAGAAGACCTCGTTAAAAATATTACCAAGGACATACCCCTAGGCATCATTCCAGACGATCGAGACTGTGCTAATGCTGCCCTCTTCCTTGCATCTGATCTTGCTAACGTTATTACAGGAGCAAACCTCGACGTTAATGGTGGTGAATTCATGAGCTAGGGAGTAACGAATGATTTTATTTCGTCAATGGTATTTGTAAGTTTTCAAAGTTTTTTAAAATTCATCCTAAATCTTAAGTTTTATCAATTAGAATCTATACATGCCAATTAACAAAGATATATTTACCATTGATTTGATGCTGGGTATACCTGAGCAAGAAGATCGCTCGGATTGGTATACCTTTATGGAACCTCTGTTGCGTGATGAGGAGTCAAAATCCATGTTTAAAATGCCAGCTCAGTACATGTTTAAAGATATCCCTGAAACTGGTTCCCATGATGATTTCATTCAATATACGATCGATCAAATGGATAAATTTCATATCAATATGGCTATGGTTGGTTTTCATGAGTCCTCAGAGGTAAAAATCAAAGCTGGTAAAGACCATCCGGATAGGTTCTTTTTTGACATGCCTGTTAATCCTAATATTGAAAATGAAGCTCAAAACATCAAACGGATGCATGATGAATATGGGATTAAAGCAGTAAGCGCATTTCCATCAGGAATGCATCCTCAAATTGCAATTAATGATCCAAAATGGCATCCAATTTATGAAATGTGCATTGAGCTAGATATCCCCTTCTTTTGTTGTGTTGGAGTTCCAGGTCCTAGGATCCCAATGGCACCTCAAAAAGTGGAATTAATTGATGAGGTTTGTTGGTACTTTCCTGAACTAAAGTTTGTGATGCGCCACGGTGCGGAACCTTGGACAGCATTAGCATGCAAGCTCATGCTCAAGTACCCCAATCTATATTATTCAACCAGCGCCTTCTCGCCCAAGCACTACCCAAAAGATGTAATGCATTATGCGAACACACGAGGCCAAGATAAGGTCATGTATGCTGGATACTTCCCAATGGGGCTTTCTTTAGATAAAATTTTCAATGAGATGGAGTCAGTTCCTCTCAAAGAAGAAGTCCTGCCTAAATTTTTAGGTGAAAATGCAAAGAAACTTTTAAAACTATGACAGAAAGAAAAAGATATCCAATGCCCATCCCTTTTGGTTGGTATGTGGTTGATTATGCGGATGAGCTTAAGCCTGGCGATGTAAAGTCTGTTAGGTACTTTGGCGAAGATCAGGTTTTGTTTAGAACAGACTCAGGTGAGATCTCAATGCTTGATGCCTATTGCCCACACCTTGGTGCCCATCTTGGACACGGGGGACTGGTTAATGGCGAGTGCATTGAATGCCCGTTTCATGCTTGGCAATGGCAGACCGATGGAAAAATTGGAAGTATCCCTTATGCTAAAAATATCCCTCCTAAAGCAAAAGAAACGCAAATCTTTAAATACCCAACCGTTGAAAGAAATAATCTTATCTATGCTTGGTATCATCCCAACGGCGAACAACCGCACTATGAAGTTGAAACCTATGATGAGATTGTTGATCCGGATTGGGGTGATGAATTCCAAAAATTTGAATATAACGTAGATTGTCACATTCAAGATATGGCAGAGAATGCCGTCGATGCTGCTCACTTTAAGTACGTCCATGGGGTTGTTACCTATCCAGAATTTGAAGTCAGTTATGAAGATCAAAAACGTTTCTTTGTTCAGGCGGCTAATATGGAAACACCCAGAGGTATTGTTGAAGGCAGAATCATTGGAAGATCAAATGGGCCCGGGGACAATGCAACTAAATTTGAGGGCATCTGCGATACCCTTCTGCTTGGCTCTACTACACCTATTGAAGATGAAAAATGTATTATTCGTTTTTCTTTTTTACAGAAAAAAGTTGATGGGAAGGTTCCGGAAGGCGGAGTTGGTGCTGCAATCATTGCTGATATAAACAAACAAGTTAAAGAAGACATCCCTATTTGGGAGAATAAAAAGTTTGCACTTAAACCGGTCCTTTGTGACATGGATGGTCCCATCGCCAAGTTCAGAAGGCAATACGCTACTTTTTATGTAGATTATGATGAAGCTCAAAGAATTGCTGCTCTAAATCTAAAATAACGATGGACTTAATCAATAACGATCAACTTCAATGGAAGCGATTTGTTGGTGACGACAAATTTGATTACCCAATAGACTATTCAACTGCTGTTTTGGACGTTAATGAAAATGGTCACATTAACCTGCTTACTAAATGGGAGCCAAATTCGTACTGTCACTTTCACAGACACACTGCTACCTCAACTACCTCTACCGTTCTTCAAGGTGAGTTACATGTTGAGGATATTGAGATTGAATCGGGAAAAGTAATAAGCAGCAAAACAAGAAATGTCGGCGATTATGCAACAAAAGATGGTGGGGATGTCCATATGGAAAAAGGTGGGCCTGAGGGTGCCATTGTTCTTTTTAGTCTTTATACAAAGGATGGCAGCCTTGCTGAATCGCTTGATAAACAAGGTAACGTGATTAGCGAGTCTAATATCAATCAGTTTCTGAAGTAATTAATCTAAGGGCTCAAAATCAAATTTACTTACGCCACATTCAGGGCAAACCCAATCATCTGGAATATCTTCCCATTTAGTACCCGGTGGTAGTCCATCCTCTGGATCGCCTAACTCTTCATCGTATATATATCCACAAATCACACATTCAAACTTTCTATACATTCTTAATCGCCTCTAAATCTGATTTCTTGATTGGATGTTTTGAGACTAAATAACCTGCTATTAAAAAGCAAGTCAATGGAACATAGACATACATGTTCCATAAATAATCTTTACTAGCTTGAGTATTTTCATAACCAAGGTCGACCTGAAACCCAAAAACCTGTTCAAGCAAAACATATGGAATTGCAGCAGAGGCAGCAAATCCTATCTTAGTAATGGTGGTTACGTAAGAATAGATACTGCCGCTCACATCTTGACCCTTTTGATGCTTATGCATTTCAGCAAGATCTCCAATGATTGCATTGATTAAGGGGATAGGTCCTGCAAAAGCAAAGCCATAAAAAATTACCCAAACAAATAGAAAAATAATCTTTTGTTGCGTTCCTAAATTTGTAAAGAAATCGAAACCAATAATGCTGATTAAGATAATGCTGGATGCATAGAAGCAACAATAAGCAATGGACATATGTTTGGAAATCTTTATTCCTATGTATCGCCAAATTCCAAGTCCTATAAAGCTGACAATAAAATAACTTAACATTGCCCTTGAAGCGTATTCCTGAAGATCAAAAATACTTGTAATAACAATAATAAATAACGCACCTGTTAATGACTGACTGAAAGCAATTAATAAACTAACTATCACCATTCTGTTAAGATTTTTATTTTTAAAAAATTCTTTAAAAACATTCACGCTGTCTTTAAAAGTGCCGCGAATTTCTTTTGTTGAATGGTCTGGAATAGAAAATATTGATATCAAGAATAAAACCGGTACAGAGATAAAAATAAAGTACCCTATTCCATTTACCTTGGCTTCCATGCTTGGCGTGTATATTTCTATCACTGCCGGAATTGCGATAACAATTAAGGCAGCCAACAGAGACATTACCTCCCTCAAAGTTAATAAGTTAGTACGTTTATCATAGTCAGGCGCCAGCACGACAGACCAAGATAGATGAGTGACTACTACTAGAGTAAAACCTGCGTAAATTATAAATAATGAAATAAATAAATAAGCACTATTTACGGACTCTTTAATTGGGAAAAATAATAGGTAGGTTGCTAACATCATTACGGGTATTGAAATAGCAATCCAATGCTTGTGTTTAGTGTTAGGGAGTTGGTATCGGTCAACTAAAAAACCCATAATGGGATCGGTTAAAACGTCGGTAAACCTTCCTATAAAGAAAATTAATCCTACTGCGGTTAAACCTAAACCAAGCTCATTTGCATAAAAAGGAAGTAGATAAACAAAGATAGGCATTCCAGCACCCGAAATAGGCATAACCAAACTGGCATAAATCAAGTCTTGGAGTTTATTTTTCATACCAAATATATAAGGGTTTAGTTGCGTTTATTTGTATAATCATTGTACGCGCCCGTAGCTCAGCTGGATAGAGTACCTGGCTACGAACCAGGCGGTCGGGAGTTCGAATCTCTCCGGGCGCGCCATTGAGAAGATCATGAAAAATCTAAGTTACTGGAAACTAAATCTGATTGTCATCTCAGCATTGTTATCTATTTGGTTTATTGTCTCTCTTGGGTTTGGAGTTTTACTTTCTGAGAGTATTGATCACATTCGACTGGGTGGATTTAAGTTAGGTTTTTGGTTTGGCCAACAAGGTAGTCTATTGTTCTTCCTGCTTATTATCTTCATTTATTGCATCATCATGAATAAGCTTGATGAGAGGTTTAAAAAGTAATGTCAACACAGGCACTAACCTATCTATTTGTGGGTCTGACATTCAGTTTGTACATTGGCATTGCAATATGGTCGAAAGCTAAATCTACGAATGATTTTTATGTAGCTGGCAAAGGAGTCAATCCAATAGCTAATGGCATGGCAACTGCTGCAGATTGGATGTCAGCAGCATCATTTCTATCAATGGCCGGACTGATTGCCTTTATGGGTAGAGATGGCTCCGTTTATTTAATGGGTTGGACAGGGGGGTATGTCCTTTTAGCTTTATTATTAGCTCCATATCTGAGAAAGTTTGGTCAATACACTGTTCCTGATTTTATAGGTACTCGATACTATTCAAACATTGCACGATTGGTTGGTGTGCTTTGTTTGATAGTTATTTCGTTCACCTATATCGCAGGTCAAATGCGAGGCGTTGGTATTGTTTTTTCAAGGTTTCTTGAAGTAGATATCAATCTTGGAGTAATTATTGGGATGGCAATTGTTTTCTTTTATGCAGTTTTAGGAGGTATGAAAGGTATAACCTATACTCAGGTTGCGCAATATTGTGTTCTTATTTTTGCTTATTTAGTTCCAGCCATCTTTGTATCAATTCTAATGACCAGCAATCCTAATCCTGCATTAGGTTTTGGGGATACGCTAACAGGAAGTTCAGTCTACTTATTAGATAAGCTTGATCAAATTTCAATTGACCTAGGATTTGGTGCTTATACCGAGTTTAAAAAATCTACCATAGATATATTCTGTATAACCGCCGCACTCATGATTGGTACTGCTGGATTACCGCATGTAATTGTTAGATTCTTTACTGTGCCTAGCATAAAAGATGCCCGTAAATCAGCTGGTTATGCATTACTATTCATTACAATTCTTTACCTTACAGCTCCTGCTGTTGCTGCGTTTGCAAGAGTTAATTTAGTGGAATCTATCCAAGATCAATCCTATGAGACTACGCCTGCATGGTTTAAAAATTGGGAAGAAATAGGCCTCATCGCATGGCAGGATAAAAATGGTGACAATAAAATCACATACGCCAGCGGAGATGCTTTTGTACCTGCAAAGCCAGTTTTTGATAATTCTTCAGATGAGGGTCCAAGACCTATAACTAATAAGCCAAATAAGCTAACTGATAATGAAGTCTATATCGATAGAGATATAGTTGTATTGGCAAGCCCTGAGATAGCAAACTTGCCAGGCTGGGTTATTGCTCTGGTAGCTGCAGGGGGATTGGCTGCTGCCCTATCAACAGCAGCAGGCTTATTGTTGGTAATATCCTCGGCGATTTCTCATGATCTCTTAAAAAAAGTTGTCATGCCAAAGATCAACGATAAACAAGAGTTATTTTTTGCAAGACTTTCTGCTGGTATTGCAGTATTGATAGCAGGATTATTTGGCATTTATCCTCCAGCATTTGTTGCACAAGTGGTAGCTCTGGCCTTTGGTCTGGCTGCAGCTACAATATTTCCTGCATTATTTCTTGGAATATTCACATCATGGGTGACTCGAGAAGGATCTATCTTGGGCATGCTAGGCGGCTTACTGTTTACAATGACTTACATCATCTACTTTAAGTTTATCTTTACTGATCTTAATAATCCTGATTATTGGTTGTTTGGAATATCTCCTGAAGGAATTGGGGTCATAGGAATGTGTATAAATTTTATTATTGCAATGTTTGTCAGCAAAATAACTTTATCGCCCCCAAAAGAAGTAACCGAATTAGTTAGAGAAATAAGAAAACCATAACTTAAAGATCTTCCAGAATAAAGTAAGCAGCACCTGAGACCATACCAGCATTCTCATGTCCCACATTCTTGATAATCTGATATTGCCATCTGAATGGCATTTTTAGCTCTTCAGCATACGAAACCAAGTTCAGAAAGAATGTTTCTCCACGTACTAACCTATTCTTACCTTGAGCTCTAGCACCTTTAAGATTTCTAAAATTCCTCTCAGTATCATTTTCACCTACGTAAAGTGCGACTTTAGTACGTAAAACTCTTTTGATTTCTTCATCATCCAAATCTATATCCCTAAGGCCAAATGGATATAAATTTTGATTCATGAATGTATAAAATCCTGCGTTAGCTAAAACAGCCTTATCGATTCGTGAATCATTTGAAAACAATAAATATCTTTGCACAAACTGTGCGCCACCTGAGTGACCATAAATTCTGTATTTATCATTTCTAATGTTGTACTTACTGCTAATTATCTCAAAAATATCTCCCAAAGCGTTATCAATATTTGGCGTTCTAGCAGGAAGTTTTCTTCCATCAATTGTAGAACGATTTAGAAAGGCATAGTGCGGGTAAGACTCTTTTGAAAATTTAGGTGCTATTGCAATTAAGTTTTTTCCTTGAATGTGTGGTAGAAAATCTTCTAAGTAGCCCTCAGCAGTTCTAGAAGCCCCATGAATAATAAATAAGAGCATGGTTTCATCATTAACTTCTTCTGGTAATGAATAAAAGACTTCAATGTCAGGTTTATCTTCATAGATAAAAGTCGATTGATGAATCTCTCGCCCACTAAAGTTAAAGCTTAGTAATAAGAAGAAAAATGAAATCGAATAAATCCTAATGATTTTCATGATTTTTAGTAGGTTTGCACTTCCCTCTCTCCCAATCGTTTTCATTGCAATCATAGATAATTCTTCCATGATCCTTGAGAAGGAAGTCTAAAATCTGGTGAGCATGAGTTCCAAAACCAAGTGATGGATCATCCTGTAACTGATTTAATGGAATCGTGTAAGACGACCAATCTTTTGGGGCTCTCCATCCTGGTGGAGGTACTAATTGGGCTCGAGTACCGCTGATAGGATGCAGCGCCCTCCATTTTCTAATTTTTTCTGCCATTTCTCTTACAAGCGATGGATACTTTTCAGCTAAATTAATGTATTCGTTAGGATCATCTTGAATATTGAATAATTTATTTTCAACATTTACCTCTAATAGAGATGATGAAATTATTTGTACCAGTTTGAACTGTTCATTGAATACAGTTGTATGAAATTCTCCATAATTTGGAGTTTCGGAGGCAAAGAAAATATCCTCATTGAGTGTAATACTTTTATTTTCTGAAATTGCAGGCCACATATTTCTTCCGTTTATTTCTTTAGATACATTCATATTTATATTGGCAGCATTAGATAATGTTGGAAAGACATCCATAACAGTCATTACTTGATCCATGCTTGAACTCTCTTTAATAACTCCTTTCCACTTCATCGCTGCGATGACTCTAATACCTCCCTCATAGGTATCACCTTTACCTCCTCTTAGTGGAAAGTTATCTGCACCTCCACCAGCATAAGCTGCTCCACCATTATCGGAGCTAAACAGAATCAAGGTTTCCTCTTCAATACCCTCTTCTTCAAGTGTATTAAGAACTTGTCCAATTGCTTGATCTAATGCATCAACAACTGCAGCAAACATTGGTCTAGCAGATACACCTAATATATTTACACGCCTAGTCCTATCAATTACTTCGCTTCTTGTTAATTGTCTCTTGTCCTCTAAATCTTTATATTTTTCAATTAAATCTGCAGGCGCCTCTAATGGAGTATGAGGGGCTAGAAAAGGCATATAAAGAAAAAATGGTTTATCTTTTTTTCTTTCTCGAATCCATCGAGACGCTTCATTAGCAAGCAGATAAGTCTCGTAACCATCATCGTTTATTGTTATACCGTTTCTTTGAAAATCGGTACCACCTTGATTTGCAAATGGAGGGAAATAGCCTACTTCGGTATGGAGGTGACCATAAAAGTCATCAAACCCTCTGTAATTTGGATGAAAAACTGCTTGCGAATGTCCTAAATGCCATTTACCCACAATAGCAGTTTGGTATCCGTCCTCTTGAAAAGATTGTGGCATAAAATGTTCATCGGGATGAATGCCATTATTCATCCAAGGCATAATTACACCATATGCAACACCTAATTTCATTGGGTCTCTTCCGGTCATAAGTGCAGCTCTGGTTGGACTGCAAATCGGGGTCGCATAAAATCGATTAAGAGACATTCCCTCTTGAAATAAAGAATCAATGTTGGGAGTCTCAAACTCAGCACCTCTTAATGAAATATCAGCCCATCCCAGATCATCTACAAGAAAAATAATTACATTCGGTTTTGATTCACCTGCAACATTAAAAATCAATAATGAAAAAAATAAGAGAAATGTTTGTGATAATGATTTCATAAAGAGGTCGATTTTCTAGTTACAATATTATCCTATAACTTTTTAAAAAAAGCCTTTAATGAGTTCAAATACTGATATAACTGGACTGATCAAACAAATTCATGAATCACCACTAAAATTGGTGATTGTTTCCAGTGGAGGCGGAACAAATGCTATTGCATCTCTACTTAAAGTTCCAGGAGCCTCTAAAACAGTTCTTGAAAGCTATATTCCCTATGCAAGAGAATCTTTAGCACACTATTTGCTTAAGGAACCTGATCAGTATTGTTCCCTTGATACCACCTTGAGCATGGCAGCTAAAGCCTACAGTGCTGCCAAAAAAATTGATACAAAAACTAATATTGATAAATTATTTGGTATTGGGATAACTGCATCCCTTGCTACTACTTATGAAAAAAAAGGAGAACACAGGTTCTTCATTGCACTTCAGACTAGAGATTATTCAAAGAGTATTGAATGCGTTATCGAAAAAGGAAAAAGGTCTCGTGAAGAAGAGGAACAACTCGTTACAGGGTATTTAGTTAATTTGTTGGCACAAACAATAAATTTACCCTCTAGCTATCCTGATCATGAAGAGGAACCAATTTTTAAAACAGTTAATGCTGAAAAATCTTGGATCGATTTGGTGAATGGAGACCTTGATTTTGTTTCGTCAACAAAACGGATTCCTGAGTTAATATTTCCTGGAGCATTTAATCCTCTTCATAGTGGGCACACCGCAATGAAAGATTTAGCTGAAAAGAAAACAGGCATGGAAGTTTCATTTGAGATATGTATTCAAAATGCTGATAAACCACCTTTAAGCTATCACGAAATTGAAAGAACAATAAATCAATTTTCTGTAAATGAAAATTGGGTTATGACTAAAGCTGGAATGTTTTTTGATAAATCCAGTATGTTTCCAAATAGTGTCTTTATTATCGGGGCTGATACTCTAATAAGAATGTTGGATGAAAAGTTTTATAAAAGTAGAGATGACATGATGAAAAAATTAGATTTATTTAATTCTCACAACATTAACTTTTTGGTATTTGGTAGAAAAGTTGATGAAAGTTTTATCTCCCTAGACGATGTTCAAGTTCCTGAACACATTAAAAAGAGATTTACCGGCTTTGGTGAAGAGAAATTTAGAGACGATATCTCATCAACGCTTTTAAGAATGGAGATAAATGGTGAGTGACTTAAGCCCCTTAAATCTATTTACTTGGAATGCGGAGGAAGTTTTGCCTCAACAAACCACTCATGCACCCTTTTTACAGGGTTAAACTTCTTAATTCTTAGTTTCTGATTTTCGATAACAAGTTTTTTTGTTTTAACAGCTAGATAATGATACGTATGGCTATCCCTGCTTTCACTTTCCGGAATCAGGTAAACTTTGGTTTGCTTCTTTTTTGAGTCTGCCATGGTGGCAAATTATACCTAAAAGTTCTCACTAAACTATATTTATTTTCATTAAATTTTCTACTTATATTTGTATTTATAATCTAAAATGCATCCCTAAAAAAAGAACACTAAATAAGTTGATTAAATTTATTAAAATCATTGTAATTCCTTTTATTGCAGTCAACGCCTTAGCATCGACTCCGATTATAGATGGTACCTTGAACGATGCAGAATGGGCTGATGCAATATCATATGAATTAGAGTTTGAAGTCAGCCCCGGCAGAAATGCGCCCGCACTTCTAAAAACCATTGCGTCAATTAAACATGATGAGGACTACCTATATGTTGCTTTTAAGGCATATGCAGACAAAGAAAAAATCAGAGCAACCACCAGAGCAAGAGACACAGCATGGGATGAAGATTATGTTGGTGTGGTAATCGACACATATGGTGATGACAGATATGCCATCGCCATTGGTCAAAATGCGTTAGGCTCTCAACTTGATTTAAAAGAAAAACCTGGAAACCGTGACGATGACCCATCATGGAATATATTATTTTTCTCTGAGACAGTTTTTACTGAGTATGGCTACTCAGCTGAATTTGCAATACCCTTTGAAGAACTCAGGTACCCAGACGAAGATTTACAGGAATGGTCAATCGGATTTGTTCGTAAGTCATTTGAATTAGGAACACAGACAATTTTTGCTGATTTTACGGTTTACGCACATGATCAATGCTTTTTCTGTGCTACCGACGAAACCTATGTAATTGAAGACCTTGAAGATAGTGATAGAAACTATCTATATCCATACATAACGCTTAATCAAAAAGCAGATAGGCCTATAAAAAAACTTGAGCATCAAAATCCCGATTATGAAATTGGCTTGAGTGGTCTTTTGGATTTAAATGAAAATAGCACAATTGAATACACCATTAATCCTGATTTTTCACAGGTTGAAGCTGACGCTGCTCAAGTATTGGTAAATGAAACCTTTGCAATCTCATTACCAGAAAGACGAACTTTTTTTCTTGAAGGCACTGACTTATTAAACACTGACCTTGATTCAATTTATACGCGTTCAATAAACTCTCCTCTTAATGCCCTTAAATTTATCAATCAGGGTGATTCAACCTCAAGCTTAATCATGCATGCAATTGATGAAGATAGTCCTTATCTTGCAGGTGGGCTCTATGAATCTTACTCAGGCAATGCCGGAAAAAGTGAAGTGACAATTATTAGAAGCATAAAAAACTTAGGTAATGAATCAAATATTGGGGTACTGCTAACCAATCGTGATTATCGAATTGGAGGGCATGGAAAACTGGTTGAGGTTGATGGAAACCTTAGAATTAAAGATAAATATTCTATAGCTTTTGATTTTGCTAAATCAAATACCCAAGAGTCGCATCAAGATTTTATCAATAGCTCTGACTCTTTAAATAATATTTCCTACGCAATGGATGGTGAAAAATTTAGCGGGGATGCAAAAAATATAAGATTAAAAAGGGAAACCGAAGGCAGTACTTGGGGGTTTAGGTTTGAGGAAATATCACCTAACTATAGAGCTGATGTTGGGTTTGTTACCCAGACAGGTTTCAAGAATATTAGTCTTTGGCACTCCAGGACATACAGATCAAATAATTTCTTTAGATTAATCAAGCCAAATATAACTGTCCGTAAAAAATCTGATTATGAAGGAAATACCATTCAAGAAATGACTGAATTAGGATTATTTTTTGAAACTTCCAAGAATTTTAAGGGGAATATTGAGAGAAAGGTCTTCGACAATGAACAATACAAAACTTTTTCCTTTAATGAACAACAAACTAGAACTAATTTATGGCTAAACTATTCACCAAGTGAGTTATTCAGTATCGGATTTAGCGCAGATTTTGGTGATCGAATTGCCTATAACGAATTGGTGCCTGAAATTGGAAAACAAAAAAATTATAATCTTAATTTAGGATTACGTCCTAATGACAAGCTTTCCCTGTCCTACCGCCATCGCAAAATTGAGCTATCTAAAAAATATGAAGCTGGCAGCTATTTTAGTGGTCGCGTTGATAGATTTTCAACGCGCTATTCATTCAATAATGATTTATCTTGGCGCGTTAATCTTGAATCGAATGATTTTTCTGATGATTACTACCTTGAGACGTTATTTGAATGGAGGCCGGATCCTTACACAATTTTTTATGCAGGCAGTTCACAATTTTTTAGCGATGGGGAGTCTTCAAATAACGTAAAATTGCTGACATCACAGATTTATCTTAAATTTCAATATTTTTATAAGATATAAACCCTTAACATGACATATCTTTATCTGCTGAAGATAAACTTTTAAGCTTTATGGTATGCAGCTTAAGCTGACTTTTCTTGGTGACCGTAAACATACTCCTAATGGCAATATTCGATTTATCAAGTTCATTAGAATTAAAGCAAGATAAAGGGATGGTCTTTGTAAGCCATTCTTGATTCGTTGATTCAAGAGATATGGTGGATTGACAATCAACTCCGCAGCCTAAGCTTAATAACATGGATGCATTCTTGTCTTTGCTTGAATAACTGTAAACTATCTCAAGGTATGGGTTCTCTAAATACATTATATTTAGTGGCTCACCTTTGATAACAAAACTAGAAATTCCATCTTTTGTAAAATCTATCAATTTGCTGTCGTCTTGCTTCTGATATTGAAATAAGCTTGTCTTTACCAAACCATCCTTTGAAACAAACGAATTGGAGTCAACCACTTCCACTGATCCTGAGCTTAATACAAACTCTTTATCCGAACCAAAAGCTTGTCCTCGAAAAAATTCATATTCATTCGGTAAATTGTTTTCTTCAACCAAAGGAATAATCGGTACTTGAGAATTTACTGAATAATTTAATCCATAGCCAAAAGAAAATAAGGGATCATATGATTGATCATCAAAATTTAGAGATGCTTGAGTCTTAGACTTTGGCCATGAAAATGTCAGCCTGCCGGTAAAATCAAAATTATTCATATACTTGTTACCAAAGATAATCTCAGAAATTCCATCAATTTCAGATCCTGGGAGCCACGCAACAACAAATGCATCTGAGAGATTTAGGTATTTATTAACTTCCAATGGTCGACCACTGTAAAAAATTGAAACGATGGGTATTCCAGATGCATGGACTGCTTCAAGTGCCTCCAGGTGTCCCTGATCGGTTGCTCTAAATGCTACATCAGGTAGATCCCCAAATCCTTCAGCATAGGGCTCTTCCCCAAAAACACTCACCACAACGTCTGGTTTTTTAGTAAATTTGCCGTCATTTGAAAAAACAACTGTGCCCCCTTCTACTTCAACAAATGCCTGCATGCTTTGCAAGAGGGATCTTACTCCAGGAAAATCTGAATTTTTATTATTCTTACCTTGCCAATCTAGAGTCCACCCACCAGTTTGATACCTAATTTCGTTAGCAGCACTTCCAATCACTCCAATCTTAATGTTCTTATTAAGAGGCAGAACATTATTATTGTTTTTAAGCAGCACCAGTGATTCTCTAACGGCTTGCCTTGCAATATCTCTGTGAGCTTTAATTCCAAGATAGTTTTCTTTGAACTCATGCGGCTTGCGATTATCCAAAAGACCCAGTCGATCCTTAACAGCAAGTACTCGAGTCACAGCTTTGTTTAATCTTGCCTCAGTAATGATGCCGGATTTAACTTGATTAATGAGATTTTTATATAACGACTTCCAGCTATCAGGAGCCATAAAAATATCAACTCCTGCATTAAATGACTCTGGGCAATTATCATTGGTACAACCCTCTACCTGACCATGACCGTTCCAATCGCCTATGATAAAACCATCAAACTTCATATCACCTTTTAAAAGATCTGTGAGCATTGATTTATCTCCATGGAGCTTTTTGCCTTGGAACGAATTAAAGCTGGACATAATGGTCTGAGTACAACTATCAATAGCAGGATAGTATGGACTCACATGAATTGACTCAAACAGTTCACGTGAAATTATTACATCGCCTTGATCAATCCCTTCATTAGTTCCGCCGTCGCCGGCAAAATGCTTAGCAGTGGCCAAGATATGATTGCTATCTAAAAACTCCTTACCGGTACCTTGTAAGCCCTCAATAAAAGCCTGACCTAACTCAGCTACAATTTTTGGATCCTCTGAAAATCCTTCGTAAGTTCTTCCCCATCGATCATTTCTTGGTACAGACAATGCAGGTGCAAAAGTCCATGTAACACCAGTTGAAAGGACTTCAAGGGCAACAGCCTCTCCAATTAATCTCATGAGATTTGCATTTCTTGTCGCGCCCAGACCAATGTTATGCGGGAAGATGGTCGCACCAATTAAATTGTTGTGCCCATGCACAGCATCCGTTCCCCAAAGAAATGGAATTTTTTGTCCGTCCACCACCGGAGATGCATCATAAAACTCTTTTGAGACAGCCTTCCACTCATCTGCAGAGGCGTATTGATTTTTATTGGGAGACGTATTGCCTCCGTTAAGAACAGTACCAATTTGATACTCACGCATCTCAGCAGGCGTAATAAAATCTAAATCGGGTTGAACAATTTGTCCTATCTTTTGCTCCAATGTCATTTTTGAAACCAGGTTCATCAATTTCTCTTGATCTGCCTCATAACAAACATCCGCAGCCTGCAAAGGAATTAACAATGAAAAAAATAGTAAAGATAAAGGTGTATAAATTTTTAGCATCATTTTCTATCCATCAATAAAAAAGGGGTATTAAAACCCCTTTTTATAATTTTAATTACCAATTAGAACTTATATCTAAATCCAAGTCTTGAAATAAGTCCATGATCTTGAGCTAAGAAAAGCATTTCTTTGTGACGAGCATGCAATCTTGTGGTCTCATCGTTAAGGTTTTGTAACTCTAAGAAGACAGCTGCTTGATCGTTCAATCTATAAGTAATAGCAGCATCGATTTGATTCCTTTCTTCAACGTATAAAGGCTGATCAAAAGCTCCGAACCCTGCTACTGTTTCACCTCTATGGTTTAGAGCAATTCTTGCGGTCCACTTCTGGTCTTCATAAAAAACACTCAAGTTTCCAGAATCACCAAGACCCGGTAACAAGAATTGTCTTCCAATTGCGTACCTATCAATGTCTGTGTCTCCGCCGCCATCAATGATGGTTGCATTGAACTGAACACCATAACCAGTATCTGCAAAGAGATGCTGAAGCACAATCTCAAATCCATCCACTTCACCGGTTTGTAGGTTCAGCGGTTGAGTAACTAGGAATGATGCAACCGGATCATCTGCGTTTCCTCTCAGGTTTGCGTGATCACAGTACCAGAAACCACCGTAGCAAGAAAATCCATTACTAAGAGGGCCAGCTCCGTATGCATATTCAAGATTCCAGTAACCTTCACCCCACCATTCATACATGGTTCCTTGCTCAAAAGCATTTTGATTGGCTGCTACAACAGCTGCTAATTCATTAGGTCCCATCCAACCTTGAGCATAACGCAATCTGTCATTCACACAATTATCTGCAGGAACTGGAGCATTAAAGAATCCTTGACCCCACCACTCTGCTCCATTTCCACCAACAGGCGAGCCTGAATCTATCCATGCTTGAACACATGCTCTAGCAGCTTCTGCTCTTGGCCCTAAAGCTGGGTTAGTTAAGCCATAGAAACCCCCATAAGACTGCCCTGAAGTTGGGAAGTTATCAATTTCTTTTTTGAAGTAGTTAATTGCAAAGTAGCTGCCTTCTGCGTAATACCATTCAAAGGCAATATCAGTGTTTTCTGAAGTAAGCGCAGCCATGTCTGGGTTACCACCGGTTGCTGTAGGTTGAGTATAACCACTTGAACCAAAGGCTGTTGCAGATCTAAGATCATTCAAGCTTGGGTAAGCCATAGACTCACCAAACGAAGCTCTAACCACCATATCTTCTTGAAACTCATAAGCTGCAGCTATGTTAGGTAGGAAAATTTCATCAGTTCCTGATTTAGCTGAAGGTGCATAACCAGGAGCAAAATCATAAAGCATGCTATTGAAACTCCATACAATAGCTGTTGGACTTTGTTCAAGGCCTACTGAAGTTCTATCCAATGATTCGTGTCTTAAACCAAGAACAACGTTAAGCGGTCTTGAGTTAATTTCAAATTCCATATTGAACTGTAAAAAAGCAGAATCAAAAGTTTCATCAATCGTATCCATGGTATCGTAAGCGCCTGGATTTAGGGCAGCAACTTCTGCTACAAAAAGATCCCTTAAGGCACCTCCATCGATTTCATAATAATAATCAACTGCTTTTGAGCTATCAAAACTGAAACCGTCAAAAAGTGAGTCCATGTTTTTAGAGCTCATGATTGCAGCTGGAATAGGAACGCTGTCACCTTGACCTAGAGTAATTACCTCTTCAGCTCTGTTATCTACAAATGTTGACTCAACGTGAGAGACACCAAACTCAATAGACTTAACAAAAGATAAAGTATCAGTATCGTTAAACCATTCGCCCTTAAATTGAAGTTGTTCCATTTCATTAGTTTTAAAAGCATCACGTGCGTATGCAGACCCCATGGAGTACTCGTTAGGCCCAAAAGTTACATCGTAATCAAAGAGATGTATGCTTGAGCTTGAGTTAGTATGGGTAACCACCGCCTTACCAGGTGCAGCAAGCCCAATCTCATTTGGTAATTCTGTGCCTTTTCTTTCAGCAGATGAATCATGATAATCAATTTCAAACCTTAGATTCTCACTGGCATCGATCGCCAAATTAAAACCAAGAGACTCATTTACATTTCTTGTTTCACCCCAAATATACTGATGATCATATCCTCTTTTATCGCCTTCCACACCAACAGTCACATCTGTCCAAACACCGTTATGGTTGATGGTACCGCCTGCTGTGGACCAACCACCCAGCCATGATCCAAACATTTGACCGGTTGAAGAAAAATCAACAGAGGATCTTGTATAGTCTGCTGTTGCAACAATTGCATCATTTACTTCATATTGAGTAGTAAATTGCATATTAATCCGCTCTCTAGCGTTATCCTTAAACTGATATGCAGATGGCTCTTGATAGAAAGTTCTTCCATCAGCTCTAGTATTATTATTAACCGTTGCTTGAGCATCAGTAACCCTTAAATATCCATCGGTTGCCTGTTGATCAGGGAAAGTCATCCAGTTTGATTCACGCGTTCCGATCTCTCTATTGGTTCTGTCTTGAAAAGATCCTGAAACTGACCACCCCCAGTTGCCTTTGTTTGAGCTGTGAACAAAATTAAATTCAGGTTGAAGTTCATTATCATCATTTGTCTCATCACTAAGCAAATCAAAACTAACAGATGTCAATTGTCCTTCAATGTCCAGAGGCTTAGTGGTAACCATATTAATGGTGGAGCCAATCCCCCCTGATGGCAGTGAGCTGTTGGTAGATTTATAAACTTCAACAGCAGCAATACCATGTGATGAGATATCACCAAAATTAAATGATCTACCATCATCCCAATGGGTTGGTGCTGTAGGCATTTGTCTGCCATTTAATGTAACAAGGTTGAACTGGGGACCAAAACCACGAACTGCAACATGTTCACCCTCAACGTTACTTCGATCAATACCAATACCTACAACACGCGCTAATGATTCTGCTAAGTTATTGTCTGGGAATTTACCAAAATCCTCTGCAGTGATCGCATCTACAATTCCAGTGTTGCTTCTTTTAATGTCAATGGCGTCTTGAAGACTTTTCTTGATACCAACAACAACAACCTCTTCTACTTCCTCTTGATTCTCATCAGAATCTTGAGCATAAAGGTTGCCAGTAAATATAAAAAACGCACCAAATAGTGCAAACAGCTTGGATAAATTCATATTTTTTCCCCTAAAATTATGACAATGTTGTCATGTTATATCATTTTCTTTAAATATCTGTCAATTTTTAATATCTAAAATATTTAAAAACTAATTATTGCCCTTCAAGTCTTTGTTTTAGATAAGCTAGATTTCCATGCAAGCATGTCATTTCAGCATTAATTACCCCCAAAGGAATTTCCTTTAAAACTTCAGCATGCATCGGCTTCCTAGTAGCTATAAATGCCTGCATAAATGAATTGATATCTATAAATTCATTGAGTGAGCGCATCAACCCACCGGCTAAATAAATTCCATTACCCGGCATGTAAGTTAAAGCAAACTCTGATAAAACAATCGCTATTGCATTCAAAAAGGTATCAATGGTCCTTCGAGCATCGCTGCTAGAATCTTTGCATAAATTAATAATTTCTTCAGACGTTAGATTTTTTGAAGTTAAATAATTGTGAAGTTTTTCAATCCCGCCACCTGAAATTAAATCTTCAATTACATTAAATTCATCAGAGCTATTAATATCCAATTCTTTTAATATATTGTGAAGAAAAGATGAAGTATTACCAACTTCAGTTGGAAGGACTATTGATTCATCAACTACTAATGCTGCACCAAGACCAGTTCCTGGCCCAACCATTAATGCAGTGCTATTAAAAGGATTGCCTTGGTTAATAAAACTAATTTCATCTTGACTAAAAATATGCAGACTGTGTCCAATTGACTCCCAATCATTCAAAATAAAGGCTGAATCAAGATTATATTTTTTTGAAAGATCTTTTTCGTCTATGAAAAAATTTCTATTTGTCATTGAAATTGAATTATTTAGCTTGGGTCCGGCCACTGAAATAACTAAATGAGAAATCTCTGGGTCATCATCTAAAAAACTTTGGATCAATTCGTCAAAGTTTTTTAAACAGCTTGTTCCTTTTTTTGTAGGTTCAAGCAATTTTTTTTCATTTAGGTATGCTTTACAAGTTCTGACATTGGTTCCACCAATATCAACCAGTAATGCCTTACTTTCATCTGAATGACTTGGATTTATTACCATAGTAGAAAATATATAATTGCTAAGATGATGATTATTAAACCGGTGCTGATATTAAAAGATGTCTCAGTTTTAAAGTTAATACCATTGAGATCTATTGCGGCCTTTTGATCATGATACCCTTGAACCAAAGCAGTTAAATAACAACCAAATCCTGAAACTAAGAATACAACTGCCATTCTATGAATGAACGGATATTCTGGAAAAAATAAAAATATGGCTAACGATAAGACTAGTGAAGTTATTGCTGCAACCAGTACTCCAAGTGTGGTTGCCTTCTTCCAAAATAGTGCCACTAAAAATATTACCAAAATTCCCGGTGTAAAAAATCCAGTGAAGTTTTGAATATATTGAAAGGCAGACTCCATACTTCCCAGTAAAGGCTGCGCTGAAATCACAGCTATGACCAGTGATATCCACGCAACATTTCTTCCAATGTTGACTAATTTCTCCTCTGATGGCTTTTTAGATGCAAATTTTCTGTATACATCCATGGTGAATATTGTGCTGATGCTGTTTGTCATCGACGCCAATGAAGAGACAATGGCTGCCACAAGAGCTGCAAATGTAAGTCCAAGTAAACCGTTAGGTAATAAAGACATCATCATCGGATAAGCTTGATCAGATTTTTCTAGACTTGGGTAAATCACGGCAGCGCAAATGCCTGGTAATACCACAACTAGCGGCATTAAAATTTTGAGGAATGCAGCAAACACAACTCCCTTTTGCGCTTCCTGAAGTGATTTGGCTCCTAGTGCCCTTTGCGTAATGTATTGGTTGAAACCCCAGTAAGCAAAATGAGCTATCCAAAGCCCACCGATCAAAACCCATACTCCAGGAAGATCTTTATAAGCCGGATGATCAGAAGATAGGATGATATCAAACTTATCTGGAAGTTGATTCATCACTTCCCCTATGCCAACAATAATACCCTCGCCACCAGAAATTTGATTAAGTGCCAAGTAAGAAACAGCTAGCCCACCAAAAATTAACAAAGCAACTTGAATAATATCAGTCATCGCAACGGCCTTTAATCCACCCCAAAGTGAGTATGCTAAAGACAGAAGAGCTAAAAAGACCAATCCATAAAAGAGATCCAAGCCAGTTAAGGAGTTAATGGCTAGTGAGCCTAACCACAAAACGCTTGTAAGATTGATAAAAATATAAACTGCCAACCAAAAAAAAGAGAGAACAAGACTTACCCTTTTATCAAATCTTTGCTCCAAAAACTGAGGCATCGTGTAAATTTTTTTTTCTAAAAATAACGGTAAAAAATATTTCGCCATAACTATTAAAGCTATGGCAGCTGTTAACTCATAGGTAGCTATTGCAATTCCAACTACAAATCCTTGGCCGGACATACCAATAATTTGTTCTGCTGAAATATTAGCAGCAATAAGAGATGCACCAATTGCCCACCATGGCAAAGATCGGCCTGCTAAAAAATAGTCTTCTGATGTTCTAACCGAACCAGATGTTCCGCGTGCCACGTACTGAGCAATTGTTATTATTCCGACACAGTAGATGGCTAAAATAATGAAATCTATATTATTAAAATACAAAAATCCCCCTTGTATTTATTAGGTCAATAAATTGATATCGTTGTCAAAGTATCTAAATTATCATTAAATAGTATTATTAACAATAATTTATATAAAAATGTCGGTAACTATCAAAGATGTATCAAAAGATGCTGGGGTATCAATAAAAACAGTATCGAGAGTAATTAACAATGAAGAGAATGTCTCAGAATCCACTAAGGAGAAAGTTTTAAGATCAGTTACTAAGCTTGGTTTCAAGCCAAATAAAAGCGCGCAAAGCCTAAGATCAAAAAGATCATATATGATTGCTTTGCTTTACGATAATCCAAATAAATCCTATCTTGCCGATGTTCAGGGAGGCATTCTGCAAGCATGTAAAAGAACTGGCTATAATCTTGTCCTTCAAGAGTGTAATCATGAGGATGAATCTATATCCTCGTCCATTATTGAATTTGTTAATGACTTCAAAATTGATGGTCTCATCATAACTCCTCCGCTCAGCGATATGGATGAATTTTTAGATGACCTAGATAATGAAAATATTGAATATTCAATCATTGCTCCAAGCACGAAAAAGGCCTCTTCACCCTATGTCTCCTCAAATGATTATGATGCCAGTTATGAGATGACTGCAAAAATTATTGAATACGGTCATCAACAGATTGGTTTTGTTAAAGGTCATAATATGCACTCTGCTTCAAGTCTTAGGTTTAATGGCTTTATTAATGCGCTTGATGATCATGGAATAGAAAGGAACTTTGACTGGATCCAAGATGGTGACTTTAGCTTTGAGTCAGGATTTAATGCTGGTGAAAATATTTTTAGTTTAAAAAATATTCCTTCTGCGATCTTTGCAAGCAATGATTCAATGGCTGCAGGCATAATGAAGTCTGCTCGAATGAAAAATATTAATATACCCGATCAGCTTTCAATCATTGGATTTGATGATTCACCAACTGCACAACAGGTATGGCCATCAATGTCCACAGTCAAGCAACCCGTCGAAGAAATGGCTATGCATGCAGCAAAGCTATTAATTACTCAATTTGATGGTTTAACAGAAAAAACAGTATCAAAAGAGTTTAAATCTGAAATTATTATTAGAGAATCACTTCAACAATTAATTTAACCTAAAAGATTAAGATAAGTTCAATAAGTTAATTATCTTAAATAAAAACCAAGTACTTTATAAAAGATAATTAAATGGCCTAAATTTTTATTATCTGTAATGAATCTGAGTGAGATGCTGAAAATATCCCAGCAAGCAATATAAATTTATTGCCTTTTTTCATTTTATATTTCTCTATAAGAATTGTTTTTACATTTTTAATTGTATTAGTCTGATTTTTAATTGAGCTTAACTTAGTAGGCTGCATCCCTCCAGTAAGACTTAACTGATGATAGGTACTGGAGTTATCTGTAAATGCGAAGATAGGCATTCTAAATGGCTTGGTATTAGAAATAACATTGGCAGTTTCTCCTGATCTTGTGATAACAACTATCCCTTGTGCATCAATATTTGAAGATAAGTCTCTTGCTGCTAAGGCTATGTTTTGCCAATCTGATTTTTCCTGTAGGAATTTTTCATATCCAAGCGTCCTAAATTCTTCAGTTTTTTCTGCAATTCTTTTAAGCATTTCAACACACTTTATTGGATGCTCACCAATTGTGGTTTCACCTGAAAGCATCACAGCATCTGCACCCTCATAGATAGCATTAGCAACGTCAGTAACTTCAGCTCTAGTTGGTGTTGGATTTTCTATCATTGATTCAAGCAAATGAGTTGCCACGATTGATCTTCTTCCATTCTTGGCTGTGGAATACATAATTCTCCTTTGGATATTAGGTAAATCTGCTAAATCAGTTTCAATCCCTAAATCGCCTCTTGCGACCATGACAATATCACTTGCTTTAGTAATTTCATGAATATTATCAAGGCCTTCTTGATTCTCAATTTTTGCTATGATCTTGGCAGATGAATTTCTTCTTTTAAGATATTCTCTTAATGCAATTACATCTGACTTTGATCTAACAAATGAAAGTGCAATAAAATCAACGCCGTGCTTTAGAGCAAAATTTATATCTTTTTTGTCTTTTTTTGTGATGGATGGTAAATCTACCCTAACACCTGGAAGGTTTACATGCCTTTTGCTTCCCAGCTTACCTCCATCTATTACGCGGCACTTTAAATTAAATTGGTCTTTATCTAAAACAATAAAATTTATGAGGCCATTATCAATCGTAATCTTTGAACCCTTCTTTACACTTTTAATAAGTCCAGAGTAATTAATTTTGATAGATGATGTCTCAACATCCTTGGTATCACGAACAGTAAGATTAATTATTTCTCCTACTTTTAAATCTAAATTCTGATCGCTCTCGCCTGTTCTTATTTCAGGTCCCTGAGTATCAAGCAAAACTCCAATCGGTCCACACTCTTCGTGCTGATCACGATTAACCTTTGCAACAATCTTAATAGTTTCACTGAGTTCAGCATGCGTTGCATGCGACATATTAACCCTGACAACATTCATGCCAGCTTTATGCATGGACTTAATTGATGACATATCTCTAGTTTTTGGTCCTATCGAGCTAATAATTTTTGTTCTGGTAAATTTCATATGCGAATCATACTCTTTTGTAATCCTGTATCAATAGAATTTGACATCGTTGTCAAACATAATATATATTCCACTAAAAAAATAGTATGTATAAAGTAGCAATTAACGGTTTTGGAAGAATAGGAAAAATGATTGCCAGATCATTGCTTGAATCTTGTGAACATAACTCGAACATTAAGCTTGTTGCAATCAATGACCTTGGTGACCTGAATGTTCACGCGCACCTCTTCAAACACGATTCAGTTCACGGAACATTTAACTATGATGTATGCGTTACAAATCAGTCACTTAAGATTGATGAGCATCAAATAAAATATTTCTCCGAAAGTGATGCCTCCTCATTACCATGGGGTAAGCTTGATATCGACCTAGTCTTTGAATGCACAGGGCGTATGACTAGCCGATCAGCAGCTGCCGGGCACTTAATTGCAGGATCAAAAAAAGTAATTATTTCAGCACCTAGCAGTGATGCTGACAAAATGATTGTCTTTGGGGTTAATCATGGCTCTTTAACCTCTTCGGATACAATTATTTCTAATGCCTCTTGCACAACTAATTGCTTGGCTCCAATTGTTAATAGTTTGCATGCTGATATGGATATTTACTCTGGGATTATTAACACTGTACATGCTGCAACCAATGATCAAAACATCCTTGATAATTTTCATTCTGACCCGTATCGAGCTAGATCATCATTTCGATCATTAATTCCAACCAAGACAGGTGCTGCAAGTGCTATTGGCTGTATTATTCCAGAGCTGAAAGGAAAGCTAACTGGGATGGCTACTAGGGTTCCCGTAAGTAATGTATCTATGTTGGATTTTACTTTTTGCGCTAGAAATGAGTTAAGTCTTGATGAGCTCAAAGCGCTAATCATTAAAGCCTCTAAGTCACACTTAAAAGGTATTCTCGCAACCAATGATAAACCTTTAGTTAGCATTGATTTTAATGGCAATACTGCATCAAGCATCGTTGATCTTAATTTTATAGACAAAGTTGATAACCAGTACAAGATCATTGCCTGGTATGACAATGAGTTTGGATTTGCAAACCGAATGTTGGATCTTGCAAGCTATTGGTTGCAGGAACAATTTGGAGATAATGCCCTGAAAAGAGCCATCTAGATTGATATGAACATCTTTATTTTTGGGGGAACTGGTGATCTAGCAGCCCGAAAACTTCTACCAGCACTATATAGACATCATAAAGCCAATAGACTACCTGATAATTTAAAAATTATTGGTATTGGCTCAAGACCATTATCGAAAGAAGAATATTCTGATTTTATCAATGCTAATCTTAAAGAACATCTAAACAACAAAGAAGTCTCTGAAATATTGATAGATTCATTTATCAAGACAGTCAATTATTTGCAAATTGATTTTAATAATCCTGAGGGGTTTGAATCACTAGCCTCCCCCAAGTTAGAGAGCAAAAGAAGACTTTATTACCTTGCGGTCTCACCAAGTTTCTACACAACAATAAATGAAAACTTAAATAAACATAAACTAATTAATAAAGATTCAGCGATTGTGGTTGAAAAGCCTATTGGTGAGAACCTTGAATCTTCAATAAAGATAAATAGATCTTTAGCATCATACTTTGATGAAAATCAGATATTTAGAATTGATCATTATCTTGGAAAAGAAGCAGTACAGAATTTGCTGGCATTAAGATTTGGAAATATCTTATTTGAAAAAATTTGGTCTAATATTGCTATTGACCATGTTCAAATAACTGTTGCAGAAACATTAGGGCTTGAGAATCGAGGCTCATACTATGATCAAACGGGTGCAATAAAAGATATGCTCCAAAACCACCTGTTACAGATATTGTGCTTGGTCTCAATGGAGCCTCCGACCAGCATAAATTCAGAATCCATTAGAGATGAAAAATTAAAAGTATTGAGGTCATTAAGGCCACTCACAGAAGAAGCCATTAGAGAACTTTGTGTTATTGGGCAATATAAAGACGGTGCAATTAATGGTAATGCAAAATGCAGTTATATTGATGAGTCTGGAGTTTCAGATAATAGTAAAACTGAAACTTTTATCTCACTCAAAGTATTGATAGATAATTGGAGGTGGTCTGGAGTGCCATTTTTTTTAAGGACTGGTAAACGTATGTCTGAAAAAAGGTCTGAAATTGTAGTTCAATTCAAAGAAGTTCCTCACAACATTTTTGATTCAGCTCAAAAACAAAAAAATAATCAGCTCATCATTCAACTTCAGCCAGAGGAAAGTATAAAGCTAAAGATCATGATAAAAGAACCTTCGGCTTCAGGTTTTAAACTAAGAGAACTTCCATTGGATTTATTCTTTAATGAATACTATGAAGACGATCATTTAGATGCCTATGAAAGATTGTTACTTGATGCAATTGAGAGGAAGTCATCGTTATTTATGAGAAGAGATGAAGTTGAAGAATCATGGCATTTCATTGATCAACTTATTAAATCTATTCAAACATCTGGTCTTAAATTAGAAAAATATAATGCAGGTAGTTGGGGTCCCTCTAGCTCAGATTTATTGATTGCCGGTCATGAATCACAATGGAACAATGATGAGTAATATTGTTTCTAAGCTCACCGATATAAGACAAAACATTGAAAGGCGAAGTGCTGGCTCTAGAAGTCAATACTTAAGACTTATTAATAAATGGAAAGATAAGTCTCCAAATACGAATTCAATGGGATGCTCAAATGTGGCTCATACGTTCGCGGCATGTAACAAATCAAGTCCCGATGCTATCAATCAACCTATGATTGGAATTGTATCAGCATATAACGACATGCTTTCAGCACATGCACCATTTGAGCAATACCCTAAAATACTCAAAGATCATGGAGAGGATTTGGGATTAAATGTTCAGGTTGCCGCAGGAGTTCCTGCAATGTGTGACGGAATCACTCAGGGTGAGCCTGGAATGGAATTATCACTTTTCTCAAGGGACACTATCGCATTATCTACGGCTATTGGACTATCCCATAATGTATTTAATGGAATAGTCTGTATGGGTACTTGTGACAAGATTGTACCAGGATTAGTCATCGGTGCTTTACGCCATGGACATCTTCCAATAATTTTTGTTTCTGGCGGCCCAATGTCAACAGGCATTTCAAATACAGAAAAATCCTTGAGCAGGAAAGAGTTTGCAGCGGGGAAAATTGATCGAATTAAGATGCTTGAAGTTGAGCAAAAAGCTTATCACGATCAAGGTACTTGCACTTTTTATGGGACAGCAAACACCAATCAACTTATTGCCGAAGCAATGGGTTTCCAATTACCTGGTGCAGCATTTACTCCATCTAATGGATTGTCTAGAGAAATTATCACTAAGCAGTCTCTCAGTGCTCTTTCGGATCTAATTGAAAATGAAGTAAGTTTTGGCGAGATGCTAGATATCAAGAATTGGCTGAATGGAATGATTGTTTTACTAGCCAGTGGTGGATCTACCAATTTAATTATCCACCTTATTGCTATGGCTAAATCATGTGGATACATAATTACTGTTGAAGATTTTTCAGATCTATCAAAAATCATTCCCTTAATTTGTAAAATCTATCCAAATGGCGAAGCTGACGTCAACCAGTTTCATTCAGATGGCGGTATAGCAAGAATGCTTGCAAACCTATTAGAGGCAGATTTAATCTTTGAGGATATTCAAACAGTCATTGGAACAGGTTTAAATGCCTACACTCAAGTGCCATGCTTAAAGGATGATGAATTAATTTGGAAAAATAAAGACTTTGAACAGATTGACACTGAAATCATTACTAAACCAAATGATCCATTCAAATCAAATGGAGGTATTAAATTTATAAATGGTGAAATTGGAAGCGGAATCATAAAAGTAAGTGCGCTTGATGAGCCCGATCAGATTATTGAGGCACCAGCAAAAGTTTTTTTTAATCAAGAAGATATTATCGATGCAATTAAAAGGGAAACAATTAACCAAAATACCATTCTAGTTCTTCTTGGTCAGTCTCCTCAGCATAATGGCATGCCTGAATTACACAAACTTACTGCGCCCATCAATATGCTTCAAGATAAGGGTTTAATGATTGCACTTGTAACTGATGGCAGGATGTCAGGAGCTTCAGGATCATTTCCTGCTTTAATCCATGCTAATTCAAAAAATGGAAATCTTTATAAAATACAAGATGAGGATATTCTAAGAATTGATTTAAAAAATGAAGTTTTTGAGATCAAATCTATAAATATTGATAAATTATCCATACGGGAACCACACAACATATCGTCTTCAGGTATGGGTTTAGGAAGAGAGCTATTTTCAATTTTTCGTGAAAAAATTTCTTCATCAGATTCAGGCGCTACTATTTTTAATTTTAATAAAGAATGAAACTCCCTAAATGCATTCCTACCCTGACAATCAAGTCATTGGATGAGGCGATTGTGCTCGAAAAAATTATTCAAAAAACATCCATCAATATTATTGAACTAACCCTTCGAGAAGGATATTGTGTTGAAGGAATAGATTTACTTCTTAATAACAAAGATATTCATGTTGGGTTAGGTACGATTTATCATCCTGATCAACTTGACGGAATAAATACGGACAAAATAGACTTTATTGTATCCCCAGGATTTTCACTGGAATTGTATGAATTTACTCAACATGAAAGAATTCTTTACATACCAGGAATTGAAACTGCTTCAGAAATTATTAAAGCCATTAATAATAACTTAATGTTATTAAAGTTCTTTCCAGCAGAACAGGCTGGAGGCATTTTAAAACTTAAATCATTTAGAGAAGTCTTTAAAGATGTTAGGTTTATGTGCACTGGTGGAATCAACCTTGAAAATTACAAGAATTATTTAAACGAACCAAATGTAAGTTCAGTTGGAGGAAGTTTTGTCCTGCCTAGAGACTTTCTTAATGAAGATAGAGTTAAAGAAGCTTCAAATTTTCTGAATAAACTGTAATAAGCAAAAAAAAACAGAGCCGAGGCTCTGTCTTCTTAAACCGAGTTTCGAAGGGGTCTAAAGTGAGATTCTCTTTAGCTCCTTGAGGATTCTCTCTCT
This sequence comes from uncultured SAR86 cluster bacterium, assembly GCA_902617955.1. Lineage (GTDB taxonomy): Bacteria > Pseudomonadota > Gammaproteobacteria > Magnimaribacterales > D2472 > MED-G82. The sequence goes on along the minus strand of CACMYW010000006.1, from coordinate 4,819 downwards.
TCCTCTTGGTGGGTTATAAAGCTATTTTTTATCGTTAACTCTTTATAACGCTTTCGCCCTTCGGACTCTTCCTTTCGTTTCTCTCTAGTTCCCGTCTGCAGTTGGTCCCTAGTCGGTCTCGTTAGGTAATATTTATATTACTCTACTCCTAAAAATCGTCAAGAGGTTTTTTAAAAAAAGTTTAAGTTTTTTTAATTACTCCCAATCATCTTGATAAAACTGTTGCAAAACCTTGAAAGCTTTTTTCTTTTTACCATCTTCATCTACAAGACCTTTTCTATTATAAAAGTCTTGAACACCCGCAAGAGGCCTCATCATTGATCTAAAATCTTTTAAAATCCAAGGACTTACCCCTTGAATTTGGTCGTTGTTTTTAATCATTTCAAGTTGATGTTGATAAACATCCTCCTGGTATTCTTCAGACCAGATGCCTCCATCTGCCCTATAGTTTCTCTTTGCACCTGCTCCAAACTCAGATAAATGAATAGGCTTTTTATATTGAGATTCAATTTTTATAGTGGGCATTAATTTAAACATCAGCTTTCTTAATGTCGACTCCTCTACCCTAAGCTGATCGACAATAAATGATGTGTAATACCAACCAAAATATTCGTTATATGCGATGACATCTAAATGCTCGGCAAGAGGATCCTCGATATTGATTCTAAATGCTCTCATTGAGCCGTATAAAGGTTGAAGCTGAGTGACTATTTGTTTAAAAATAGCCTTTTCATAGTCGCTAACAAAATTATGCTTAAGCCCTTCTTTTGCAAGAAAGTAAGTTAAAGAGCGAAACTGTTCCACACTACCCGATAGCAATGCAGCAGAAATCAGTCTAGATGAATCTAAAATCTCTGCAGTCTCTTTGAGGTCAATCATAAAATCCATCCTTGCATCTGAAAAAGGAGTCTCATTACCAATTGACCAAATAATTACTGAAGCACGGTTCCAGTCTCTATGAATCATCTGAGTTAACATGGTTTTTGCACTAGTTTTTGTTTCAGCATTCGACCAATTAATATTCCAGTAAACTGGTATTTCCTCCCAAAGAAGGATCCCAAGCTCATCACATAGTTGCGAAATGTATCTTGTGTAGGGATAGTGAGAGGCCCTAATAAAGTTTACTTTTAAATCCTGAGCAGTGTTAAGTAAGTTTTTAAAATGCTTTTTTGAAAATGCAAATCCTTCCTCTCCAATAGGCTCTGCATGCATAGATATGCCTTTTAGCTTAATTTGGTTTCCATTAAGTAAAATCTTTTCATCGATAACCTTGATTTCCCTAAAGCCAATTCTGTCAGAGATAAGATCACTATCGGTACTAATAACCACGTCATAGAGTTTTGGTGATCCGATATCCCACAATATAAGATTATCCAAACTTATCTTTTGATTGATTAATCCTTCTCGGTCAGAGACAAAATCTAAGTCTATACCCAGCTCAGGAATTGATAGGTTAACCTTTTTACTAACTGGTTGATTTAAATGAACTCTTAACTTGATTTCGTTTGAGGATATGTCGCTTAAATGTAAATTGGCATTTTGAATAAACACCCTTGGAGTCGATATTAATTGAACATCACCCAGGATTCCTCCGTAAGGCCACCAATCTGTTTTTTTAGTTGGTACGGTATCAGCTGACAAAGTATTATCTACCTGAATAATAATGAAGTTATCTCCATTTTTAAGATACTTTGAAACCTCAAAATTAAAGGCTGTGTATCCTGAATTAAATGCTCCTACTATCTCGCCGTTGATAAAGACTTTTGTTGAAAAGTTACTGGTGCCGATATAGAGATGAACTAGTTCATTAGGTTGAAGTGAATAATTGAATTTTTTATAAAACCAAACAGGTCCTCGATAAAAAAATAAATTTTCATTTTGTGAATTCCAATCACCAGGAACGTTCATTGTCTCAGCATCTTCAAAACTAAACTCAACTCTCTCAAGGTTATTTTTTTGAGTTTTATTGGCTGGAAATCCTCCAAAAAAAGACTCTTCTGGAAGTCCGTTGTTCATAGGATCAACGATGTAATGCCATTTTCCATTCAAAATTAGGGAGTTTCTTGAGTCAATCCATCCGAGCAATGGATCATGAGAAGGATAATTAGGTGCGGTTCTAGAAAAAAATTCTTCAGTATCTTGCGCACCCAAGTTTGAAGTTAAAAAAGGTATGACGAAAATCGCAATCAGTAGATTTTGATTAAAAATTCTAAGCATCGACACCATCAACAAGGACAACCAACCTCTCTGAAGATTTCTTTGAGAATTGAAGAGCTGCAGCATATTCATCTGATTCATAGCAGCGCTGGGCTTGGTCTAGTGAGTCAAATTTAACTAGAACTGTTCTCTCAAAGCCTTCACCCTCTTTTTCAGTTTGATTGCCACCACGAACCAAAAACTTGCCGCCATGTTTGATTATTGCCGGTCCAGCTAATTTAAGATACTCGTTATAAATTTCAGGATCTAGAATATGACATCTAGTGATCCAGTAGGCACTCATGATGATTTAAAGTTAAGTCTTTCTGAATGAAGAATAGGCTCAGTATATCCGCTGGGTTGAATTCTTCCTTTGATTGCTAAGTCGACTGCTGCCTTAAAAGCAATATTATCAAAATCAGGAGCCATGTTTTGATAATCAGGATCTCCGCTATTTTGCCCATCAACAATCTCTGCCATCTTTTTCATCGACTTAATAATTTCATCTTCTGAGACGATCTTATGGTGAAGCCAATTTGCAATATGCTGAGAAGAAATTCTGCAAGTTGCTCTATCCTCCATTAACCCAATATTATTAATATCAGGGACTTTTGAGCATCCAACACCTTGATTTACCCAACGCACAACATAACCCAAAATTCCTTGAGCATTATTATCAAGCTCTTCTTGAATCACTTTTTCAGTTAACTCCTCAACGCTACCCATCAAAGGAACTTGCAGTATTTCATCCAGGGATGCATGCGTTCTCTTTTGTATCTCAGTCTGCTGATCACTAACAAGAATTTCATGATAATGCATAGCATGAATTGTTGCTGCAGTTGGTGATGGCACCCATGCGCAATTGGCTCCTGATTTTGGATGTCCAATCTTTACTTGATACATTTCCAACATTTCATCGGGCATTGGCCACATACCTTTTCCAATTTGAGCTTTACCTTTTAATCCGCAACCTAATCCAACATCCACGTTCCAATCCTCGTAAGCATTTATCCAGGGTTGTTGTTTCATGATTCTTTTAGGAACAACAGGACCGGCTTCCATGGAGGTATGAATTTCATCTCCAGTTCTATCTAGAAAACCAGTATTAATGAATATTACTCTGTCTTGAGCGGCTCTAATACACTCCTTAAGATTAACTGTTGTTCTCCGCTCCTCATCCATAATACCAATTTTTACAGTACCCACTTCAAGGCCAAGAGCTTGCTCAACAGAAGCAAAAATTTTACATGCAAAAGTAACCTCATCTGGTCCATGCATTTTTGGTTTAACAATATAGATACTTCCTGTTCTTGAATTTTGAAATTTTGAATTTCTGATAAGATCATGTTTAGCGCAACACACAGTGAACATTGCGTCCATAATTCCTTCAGGAATTTCATTCCCATCCTTGTCTAAGATTGCTGGATTGGTCATTAAATGTCCAACATTCCTTACCAACATGGTACTTCTTCCAGGTAACGAAAATGCGTTACCATTAGGATCAAGATAGTCTCTATCAGGATTTAAAGATCGGGTGATCTCTTTACCGCCTTTTAAAAACGTTTCTTCCAGATCTCCTTTCATTAATCCAAGCCAGTTTCTATAAACTTGTATCTTATCCTCTGAATCGACTGCCGCTACCGAATCCTCGCAATCCTGAATGGTGGTAATTGCCGATTCAATAAAAACATCTTTAATACCTGCAGAATCAGTTGCTCCAACCGAGTGATCTCTATCTATTTGAATCTCTACATGCAAGTTGTTATTTTTTAACAAGATAGCACTGGGAAAGTCTAAGTCACCATTAAAACCCACAAACTGATTTGCTGATTCCAGTGAAGTTGACTCACCTGATTTCAACTCAACTAAAAGATTTCCACCATTGACACTAAGCTTAATGGCATCAGTATATGAACCCTGCTGAAGAGAAAAATATTGATCTAAAAACTGTTTCGCGAAAGCTATAACTTTATCGCCTCTAACAGGATTATATGGGCCAGTTTTTTCAGCACCATCAGCTTCATCAATCATATCAGTTCCGTAAAGGGCATCATAAAGACTGCCCCATCGAGCATTTGCTGCATTTAAAGCAAATCTTGCATTCATGACTGGAACTACTAGTTGAGGTCCTGCAATATTTGCAATCTCATCATCTACATTATCTGTAGTTACTGAAAAGTCTGAGCCCTCCTCTACTAAATAATTTATTGATTTTAAAAAGTCTTTGTATTGCTCAAAATCAAAATTTGGGTTGTTGATGTGCCAATCATCAATTTTGCTTTGAATTTCTTCACGTATTTTTAAAAAACTCTCGTTCTCCTTTTTAAACTCATAGAAGATTTTGCTTAAAGAACTCCAAAAGTGATCAGCAGTAATATCTAAACCGGGTAATATTTCATGCTCAACAAAATCTGCAAGTGCAGGTGAATATCTCAATTTATGTGATTCAATATGATTAGTCATAATATGAAAATTTATTAATATCGAATTATAAACAACCCATCTTAAATTGCATCGATTCTTAAAGATATATATAGACAGTAAAGAAGATTTTGGCAAAAAAAAACAGAGCCGAGGCTCTGTCTTCTAATCCGAGTTTCGAAGGGGTCTAAAGTGAGATTCT